>JBCDAG010000147.1:0-16363 GCA_039186165.1 Cyanobacteria bacterium P01_F01_bin.53 | reverse complement strand
TGGGCCTCCATTTCCAACGGATATCCACACCATAGCAAGACATGTAGCGGTTTCTTGTACTTGTGTGTACACGGGAGCGCCAGGGGGGGGGGGCAGGATCGGCTGAGGGGACCCAAATGCTAGAGCCTAGAAAGTTAATTTGTCTACCCATGTCCTATTTTTAGATAGCTACCCTGACTTGAAATAAGTCCATCTATTAAACAAGTCTATCTAACTGATGGCTAATGGCGCGGTACCCTTAAAGGTAATTATTAGTATGACTGTCGTAGATGAAGGCCGTGAGCCAGTGTATAGGGGACTTTTTGTATGAAATGTGAGCTAAGGTCGGTGCTGAAGGGGATATTCTCGATATTAGCGACTGTCCAGACGCGCGGGGTTGCTATTGTTTGTAGCCTGTGTTTAATGGCTTGTGCCCCAACCTCAGGCGCGGATACAATCGCTCAAAATCCTTCCCAGAACCCTTCCCAAAATCCTTCGTCGAGCGGCCAGCTAGCGTCACAACCCGCTGGCGTTACCGTCCAAGGCGCACCCCCCGAGTGGGCGGATACGGCGACTGATGTAATGGCAGAGCTGGCCCAATGGCGGGGTCTTTCCTTTACCGATGATGTGCAAGTGACCTTTGCGCCCCCAGATGATCCGTCCCTGGATGGTCTCAATGGCTGGTACAACAGTACATCCAAAGAACTTGTTGTCGGGCTCAATGAGTCTGAGAGTATGAGTCGTGGTGTGTTGCTGCACGAAATTTTCCATGCTTTGCAAGATCAGCATTTTGACTTGTATCAGCTGCATCGCCAAAGTATGGATGAGCCCGATTACGACAAAGCAGTGTCTGCCATGATTGAAGGGGAGGCGATGCTAGCGGTGAGCGAGATCCTCGATTATGACTTTTTGGCCCATGCTCGGCTACCCGCAGATGGCGAGATTAGTGAAGACTTTTTTGAAAGTATTTTTTTATATGGTGCTGGGCTGAAGTTTATTAAAGCCATTCGAGAGGAGGGGGGCTGGGCTGCGGTGGATGCGGCTTTTCAAAAGCCACCCCAGGCGACAACGCTGGTTTTGCATCCAGAGCGTTACCTGGCAGGCGATCGCACGATATCGCCCATCGATGTACCGCTAAAACCGGGCGAAACGCTGCGATCGCAAAAGGTACGCGGTGAATATGAGGTGCAGTGGCTGCTTGCGCGATCGCCCGAAACCCGCCCCTTACTTGCCCGAGTGGAAGACGGTTATGTGGCCGATACGCTGGCGATGGTTCGCACGGAGGATGGTGAAACCCGTCATCGTTGGGTTGTTGAATTCGACAGTGCTGATGTTGCCGAATTGTTAGTCGCTGGCGTTGAACAGGCGTTAATGAACACGGCCTCTGATACGACTTCTGACGGTGAAGCATCTGATGCGCCTGCGGTTTTACCTGTTGTGTCTGTTGTGCAAACCGCGATTGTGGCTGAATGGTAGTGGTGATGTCGGTGGCGGATTACGAAACCTCGCTACCCTCGTCACGTTCCCCTTCAAAGAGCGTCTTCAATGGACGGGCGTTTAATCCCATTTCCTCGGTGAGATACCGAGCGAGCACGTCGTTTTGACCGTGGGTAACGTAGATATTTTTTGCTTTGGTTTGCTTAACGGTGTTAATCAGACCAGGCCAATCAGCATGGTCAGAGAGTACAAAGCCTCGTTCATAGCCACGTCGTCTACGGGCACCGCGCACGGCCATCCATCCTGAGGCAAAAGCCGTTTGAGGCCGCTTGAATCGTTTCATCCAATTGGAACGGTGGCCAGAGGGGGGCGCAATGATCAGAGCTCCGGTGAACTTGTAAGACTTTTCCATCTCGGAGACCGGGACAGTGGGCACCATCTCAACGCCGACGTCACGGTAAATGTCGGTCAGGTTATGAACCGCACCGTGGAGATAGACCGTTTTATCGGTGAACTTGGTGAGTTCGGCGAGCACACGCTGGGATTTACCAAAGGCATAGCAAAACAGGAGCGAGGGCCGGGTGAGGTCGCCCTGCCACCAGTGATAGATTTGCTCGGCGGTGACTTCGCCGCTGTCCCAACGGTATATCGGTAGGCCAAAGGTCGCTTCGGTAATAAAGCTGTCGCATTCGATTACTTCAAAGGGCTCGCAGGACGGATCCGCGTCGCGTTTATAATCACCTGAAACGGCCCACACTTCGCCTTTGTGTTCTACCCGCACTTGGGCAGATCCTAGAACGTGACCCGCCGAGTGAAAAGAGACCCAGGTCTTACCTAGTTTTAGTTTGTCGCCGTAGGCTACGCCGCTAAGGTTAATGCCTTTTCCGAGTCGCTTGCGCAGGATGCCTTCGGAGATAGCCGTGGCGGTGTAGTGCTTGTGGCCGCTATAGGCGTGGTCGGCATGGGCATGGGTGATGAGGGCCGTTTCGACCGGTTTCCAAGGGTCGATGTAGAAGTCACCGGCAGCGCAGTAGAGACCTTCGGGGCGGACTGTGATGAGGGCGGACATGGGAGGGTAAGCAAGGGGGCGACGTCATCATATTGTAGTGGCCGCGACAAGTCTGACCACTGCAAGAGCGATAAACCGGTTAAGGGGGAATGGCCGAAATCTGCGGGTGGCTTAAGGCTTCTATGGCTTTGTTTTGCCAGTATCGAGCTTCTTGGGGATGGGCTTCAAGTAAGGTTTGGGCACGTTGACGGGCTTGTTGAAGCCAGGCTTTGCTTGTTTGATGCTGGCCTAATTTTTGATAACTCTCGCCTAACCAAAGGGCTGCTGCCGCTGATATTAAAGGCTGACGGTCGGGGGCTAATAATTGCCACCCTCGGGTGAGCGATTCTATGGCAGCTTTGTATTCTTCGGCTAATGCCAAGACCCTCCCTTGGCAAAACCAAGCATCGGCGAGTTGGGGCTGTAGGTGAGTCCCTTGGCGTGCATACTGGCATCCTAGGGTGTTCTCTTTGAGGTGCTCAACGAAGACTCTCCCCGCAGTGGCCCAAAGGCTCCAGCACTCAGGGAAAACTTCTAGCATTTCGTTAATGAGGGCGCAGGCTTGTTCTGTTTCTCCGAGGATAGGCAGTAGTTGGCACAGGGCTCGATAAATTTCGCGATCGCACCTATTATGCCGAGAGAGTTCATAGGCTGTAAAAAGCGCTTCAGCGGCCCTTTCAGGCTGCTCAAGATCGCTTAAACACAGGCCATAGTAATACCAAGCCTGAGGATTTTGCGCATGGCCTTCTGCAAAGCTTTGGACAATTTGGAGCCCTTTGGATTTCTCTCCTCGCAAAATATAATACTGAGCTAATAAATTGTGGGCTTCTGGGGAGCTAGGGGCTTGGGTCAGTAGGGTTTTAATGAGTTGTTTAGTGTGTTTTCCCGCTGCATCTCGTACCTTTCGTTGACGGCATCGATGGGTGATGACCCGTTTTAAGGTTTGAATCTCTTGGGGGGCGATGTTTATGGCCCTGTTTAGCCGGTTTTGAGCCTCTGGGAGATTGCCTAAGCTCAATAGGAGATCGTGGCTATAAATTAATCCGATCAAATCATCGGGTTCAATCGATAGCAGCTTCTCAAAGCTTGCTAGGGCAGCCACAGGGGATTCTATATCCATTTGCACTTGGCCGAGGGCTAACCAGTGGGTTGGATTTTGAGGGGCTAACGCAGTGGCCGCTTGGAAAGCTGCGATCGCATCACTTTTGTGATGGCGGCAAGTGGCGATGAGTCCCTTGATATGTTGTGTTGTGGCATTGTGTTTGGCAATTGCGATCGCTCTTTGATAACTGTCGATCGCCTCTGCTTCCCTAAACATGAGCTGTAAAATTTTGCCCAGTTGAATATGGAGATCGATTCGCTGGGGTTGTTTTTGGATGACTTGTTTGTACTCTAAGATAGCCTCCGACCATTGGCCCGCTGCGTAGAGGAGATCAGCCAACTCCAGACGCTTTTTCCACCCTGAGCTATATTTTTTAACGTATTTTTTTAGGGTGTCTATCTTTTGTGACTGACGAGTGTTTTTCTTCTCTAGCGCCAGATAAACCGTTATGTCCAAGCCAGGCCCTGGGGAGAGCTGAACCAGGCTGGAGGTAAAGTTTCGAGACATGAGATGGTGACCCTGTAGCTAATTTCTTCAAGGCTCGAATCTATCTGGATAGGCGTTTGAAAATTCTCTTTTTCCAATCTCTGAAATTGAACATCATCAAACCTGAGTATGCTTAAACCAGAAAAATACTGAGAGAGCAATTCCCTCAGTATTGATTTTGCTTCTTGAAGGCGTTTAGATACGGTATTTTGCTTTAGAGAGAGGGTTTCTCCTATCTGCATACAGGACATGTCTTGGTAATATCGGAGTATTAAAGGGTGCTTTAATCGGGATGGCAGGGTTTTAATGCCATGATTTAGGTAAACTCTGAATTCGGTTTGGATAAGCGCTGTTTCTGGGCTCGTACTGGCGCTGCTTATGGTGGGCAGGTCGTAACATTTCTTTTCTATGTTGCCTATGCTGAGGGCTTGGCGCTTGTTTTGTCGATGCAGATCAATGCAAATATTGTGGGTTAACCGATTTAGCCAGCCTTTAAGATTGGTAATTTTTGACGCATGCTTAGGTAAGTGATCCCAGGCTCTCAGTGCCGCTAGGCTAAGGGCCTCCTCTGCTTCAAAAGGGTTGTTGCCCATCCAGGCCAGACAGCGTGCATAGAGGTAGTGCTGATACAGAATCCATAAATCCCAAAAGGCACTGCGATCGCCTTCAGCGAGTTTGTCTAAGAGATTTTGCTCTTCTGTAGAGTTTCCTGGAGTATGGAAAGGATTATCAGGGTTAGAGAGACTTTTATGCGTTGAGATGAGGGCTATCATCTATTTTTCTTTTTAAATTAAATTTCTGGTTAAGTATCTGGGGCAGCAATAGATAATTGGAGCAGAGAATCAAGTAGATAGCTCGGATGACTAAAAAGAGCAGATAGCAAGGAGCAATTATAGAAGGGCCCTGCAGAACGTTAGTGCTTTTAAATAGCTAGCGATTTCAGATGGCTAGCTACTTCAAATAGCTAATAGGTTCTGACTTTTATAGGGTCTGACTTTTGCAGTAACAGCGGATTTCCTGTTGAGAATTCCTTCTGGCGTTTTCTCTGGGCATGCTGCATCGTTTTTATACGTGTTTATACGTGCAATGTTAAGTAAGTTAGCGAATCACGATTCGCTAACTTACTTGTCCGTCTATATGTCGGCGAACGGCTTAAGGAATAAGGGCCTTAGCCTGATGTACTGTTTTCTTATTATTCAACTTAATCCCTTCTGATTCCCCGTAGACTCATGAAACTAACTTCAGAACTCACTAAAAAACTCATGAAGAAGTTAATATAAAAACTAATAAAACCTTTCCTGGCGGCAATTCTTTGGCAGAACGCGATGATTTTATATGCGTCAGCGATGGTCAGGGGTAACGCGTGAGCATTAAAGTTCCATGACTATCGATTTGATTATTGAGCTTCTCAATCGCAACTTAGTCGGCAGTCAGAATCGTCCTCTTAATTCTGCAGAAATGATCATTCTGAGAGGGATTTGGCAATATCGTACCTATAAACAGATTGCCCTAGAGGCTGGATATAGCCCTGACTACTTTGCAAATGTAGTTGCGCCTGAATTGCTTAAGCGGCTTGCTACGCTGATTGGTCAGCGAGTTACCAAGAAAAACTGTCGAATACTGCTGGAATCCTACGCAGCAGATCAACCCTCCGCTGGCAAAATACTCTCTAGTGGGTCTTCAACGCATCATCGTATTGATGTGCCCATTGATGTGCCCATTCGTGTCGATAACTCGCCTCGTTACCCTAGTGGTTCTGTACCCATTGACTCACCCTATTATATCGAGCGCACACCATTGGAGGCGCTTGCTTATAAAGAGATTGGGAAGCCGGGTGCGCTAGTGCGAATTAAAGCCCCCCAGGAAATGGGAAAGACTTCATTACTGTTAAGGATTTTAGCGTATGCGAGTCACCATGGGTATCGAACCGTTAGCCTCAACTTGCAACAAATTGACGGTGATATTCTGAGCAACCTTAATCGCTTTTTGCGTTGGCTGTGCGCGAATGTTTCCTATCAACTTAATCTTGAGGCAGCGTTAGACGATTATTGGGACGAAGATATTGGCGCTAAACTCAGTTGCACTCTGTATTTTCAGGATTATTTGCTGTCACAAATTAATGAGCCTTTTGTGTTGGCCCTCGATGAGGTGAATCAGCTCTTTGAGCATCCACACGTGGCTAAAGATGTTTTGCCGCTGTTTCGTTCTTGGTATGAGGAGGCTAAGCGACTTCCCCATTGGCAAAAACTGCGCCTAATTGTGATTCACTCAACCGAAATTTATGTGCCCCTACAGCTCAAACAGTCACCGTTTAATGTGGGCCTTCCCATTCAGCTAGAGGGGTTTAGCTTAGCGCAAATACAACAACTTGCCGATTGTTATGACCTCGGCTGGAGTGGTTCGGATGAACGAGCTCAACAACTGATGGATGTTGTGGGGGGACATCCCGCTTTGGTGCATATCGCCCTTTATTCTCTGCATCAAGGCGATGTTTCCCTAGAGCAGTTATTAGAGAATTCAAACACAATTACTGGGATTTATAATTATCATCTTCAACGGCACTGGGCAAGTTTGGAAGGGCAACCAGACTTGTTTCAAGCACTCACTTCTGTTGTCGAGGCGACTGAGCCCGTGTCCTTAGAGCCCATGATGACCTATAAACTCAGTAGTATGGGGTTGATCAGGCAGCTTGGAGATAAAGTGGTTCCTGGTTGTGCATTGTATCGACGCTCTTTTCTTAAAAGGTAAAATCAGGGCTTGGGAATGGCGGGGTTGGCTGGTCTTCAAAAGTGACTGTTATTTAATGTCAGTTTCCTTAGTGTCGTCTGTATTCAAAATATTGTTTCCTGTAGAAACTGAGTTGCCAGTGTTCGCCTCACGCGCTAAGGCGGTAACATTCCAAAATTCCCATTGTTCATCGTTGAGGGTAATGGCGTCGGGATAGATTTTTATGAGGTTAGGATTGAGAGGTGTTTTTTCGTAATGGTGATTGTCCATAGGGAAATAATGAACTGCTTATTATGATTTGAAATTACTGTGGCTAGCGATAGCTAGGCCTTGAAATAGTCGATTCTTAAGATGGCTGGCAGACTTTTTGGCAAGAGTTTTAAAGGAGGTCGTGAAAGGAGTGAAATGGTGTTAGCTATTCATGATTATTCAAAAAAACAGGTATATGTTTGCCCTCATGTTGTTGTTTACTTGTGCTGGATAACTGTTTTCTGGAGCTGACCCAATTTCACTAAAGTTTTCCCGAGAGTCAAGAGGGTGCGCTTGTCCAGTAATCAGTGGAAGGTCCCAGTTTTGCCCGCTTTAACAAAGGGAGGCGGGCGAAGACGGCGAACATTCCACGTATGGAACATTTTGTGCGCACAAACGCGTATCCCTTGTTGATACTGTTCCGGGTTGGTAAAGACGTCGGGGGCCAAGCCGCACATGGTGCTTGTTAAGTGCTCAAGTCCCCAGTCGATTTTAGGATTGAGGCTCATCACAAAGGTATAGTCCTGGAAGGGGAAGGCACCATATCTGTGGTAAAAGAATTCAACAATTTTGACGAGCTCATCGACAAAACCCGCAACTTTCTGTTGATAGCTAACGCTGCTGTCAATGAAAACGAAGTGAATAGGTGTGTTGTTGATGCTCCGTTTATAGCTGTCGAAGTTGCCTATTACGATTGGTGTGTCGAGTAAGATTTTATGGCTGGGGTATTGCCAAGTGGTTTTAGCGATTCTCTCGGCTCCCAAAGGGTGGTGAATTTTGTTGTTCCATGCCTTGGGTAGATGGTAGGTGACAAAGCAGTTTCCTAAATGCTGCTGGCTATATAAGTATCGTGTTCCCAGTAGTACGGCATAGTGACTGTCAAGGATGTCGGAAGGTTCGCCAAATTCGGGAGCGAAGGCGTAAGCGACATAGCGGATTGTAATGTCGTCGTTGGGGGCATGGATCCGATAGCCTTGCCACCCTTCACGGGTTACCTTCAGTTCACTGCCCGTTGTGTTGTTAATAGCTGTGATGGAGGAGATATTATGGGCGAGGGGCATAAAGTTGTAATGACCGGGCACCCAGGTTGGGACTGTGAGTAATAACTGCTCACCTGTGACTACTGGCCCCGCCATATGAATTTCGACGTTAAGTGCATGTGTGTTGGGGTTTACCGTGACGTGATAGTGCACGGTGGACGGTATGTTTTTGGACATAGGCGGATTTCCTGGGCTGCTAGGGAACCCCGTGAACATGACGGATGGACAAGAGGGTTACCCATCAATAACGATTTCCAACGTAGATTTCTGATTTTTTTGAGTTAGGGCTCAATTTTTTGGGGAGCGCTCATAGCCTGTTTGTTCAACCATGAGATCACTCAATTCATGATTATCTGGGCGCGTTTACGTCATGGTTTCCATGTGCGTTTTCGTAGTATGGGCGTGTTAATTCACACTGTTGTAACACCGTAGTTTTCTCAAGATTAAGCTTTGTAAAGGGCGTTGTGATGGCCATTCGCTCAGCCCCTTAGTATACGTATAGCGCCCCTGTTTAAGCGTCGTTCTTTTTGGCTTTGTGACTGTTGGAATGCCCGGTTGAAATGCCCGGTTGAAATGCCCGGTCGAGATGCCTGATATGAACACGAATATTTTGAACTTTTAAAACTTACAACTCATTTAATTCCTAATTGAATATGACGACAGACGCTCGACTAAGCTCTGCTGGCCTGGACAGGTCTTCTGTTTCTCAATCTCGGACGTCTCCTTTTCCTGTTGGTATTCTTAGCGCTAGTCAAGAAGAAGTCAGTGGTGCGACCTTAGACGTATTTGAAGGTGCCTTGCCTGATGACTTGCAAGGCCACGTTTTCTTTTTGGCCGCTGCTGGCAATGTGGATTCACAACAGAAAGTAGACTCACAACATACTGCTGCAAGCCCCATTGTTTATCCTTCCGCTGACGGGACACCGGTTGTGAATGGCAATGGGATGATCTATCGCATAGACTTTGATCAGCCAGGGCAGGCCACCTTCCATACCCGATTGGCGAAAACGCCCTGTTACTTTGCTGATGAAGCAGTTCAAGCAGATCCGCGCTACGAGGAGTATCGGTTTGACAATTTTGGGTTGGCCCGTCTTTCGCCATGGTTAGGGGTGCGCAGTATGGCCAATACGGCCATCGTTTCTATGAAGTTTGACGGCGATGACGCTGAACGCTTGCTGTTAACCACTGATGTGGGCCGTCCTTACGAGATTGATCCGTTTTCGTTAAAGTTGATTACGCCGGTGGGTGCCACGCGGGAGTGGAGGGAGCAGCTACCACTTGAGCTACCTTTCACCATGGTGATGACAACCGCTCACCCCAGGTTTGATAGCGCTACCCAGACGTTGTTCACGGTTAATATCGGGAAATCTATTTCCACCGTGATTGCTTCTCTGTTGCAGTCGGATTCTCACAAATTAACACAGGCAATTATCCGCGTAATAGAGCATTTGGCTCGGACGCTAGAGTCTCCGAGCCCTTCTCATTGGACAAGTACGCTGGCTGAGGTCTCTTCCTTTGGGCGTCTTCTGTCCAAAGAAACCGCTAGTATTCCTGGCCATATTCGTGAATCGTTTCAGGGCTTTCAAGAACTTTTGCATGAAGTGATTGCTGGGAAGATCCCGGGTTTATTCGATGAGCTAAAGCAGCTGGTTGATCTGCTCATTCAAATGATAGAGGGGCTTAAGGGTGTTGAGGACTTTATCTATTTGATGTGTTGGGATGGAAAAGGTGAACTCGCGCGCTGGCGAGTCCTTTTAGAAGATGGTTCTCCAGCTAAAGTTGCTCAGACTATTCATCAAATGGCGGTGACCAAGGACTACGTCGTTTTAATGGATACTGGGTTTAAGGTGGGGCCAGAGCAGCTGGTATCTCGGCCTGTACTTAAAAACAAGAAATTGGAAAAGCTGGTGCGATCGCTCTTGGACTACCGAGAATCACCAGACTCCCTGCTCTATATCATCCCTCGCAGTGACCTCACTGAAGGTAGCAAAAGTGTCACCGCTAAGCAATTGACGATACCGGGTGCTGTGCTCCATTTCTTGGCCGACTACGAGAATCCCCAGGGGCAAATTATTCTGCATTTGGCCCATACCTATGGCTGGGACCCAGCAGAATGGGTCCGTAGCTATGATGACTCTCCCTATTCAACCTCGGCGAAAAATAATACTTCTAATGGTGCTTCTGCAGTAGCCTCCTCGTCTGTTGCATCCTCTTCAGTGCCCTCGTCTTCAGTGCCTGCTGGGATGATGACCAGTCCGATGGATCAGCATGCATTTGCCCGCTATGTGATTGATGGCGATATCGGGAAGGTTAACCAAGAGGCTTCTACACTGATTCAGGATGACCTGCTCTCTTGGTCAATTGCGATGTTCGCCTATGAGTCGTCTTCAGAATCGAGTAAATTTAACGCACTCTATTGGAACTCGTGGGGCTGTTGGGCCGATTTGCTCACAGAATTTATTGTTGAACTCTACGATGACTATCCCAAGCACTTTGCCCCAGGGAAAAAAGCACTCTTGGATGTGGTTAAACAAGGCATCCCAGATACCCTTTGTCAGCTCAAGAATGGTTATCCTGATGCATTAGAGATTGCTCAGCAGTACGCATTTCCCCTGGGTGTTTTTGCCACCTCTCCCCAGTTTGTTCCTAAATCAAGGACAGGAGATTCTGACACAGAGGAAGTAGTGGCAGAATCAGATACGGCTCAATCTACGGACGGCTACCTTGTTTGTACCATTCTCAATGGCGACACCAGTGAACTGTGGGTTTTTGATGCTCAAAATCTTGCGAAAGGCGTGATTTGTAAAATGCGTCATCCCAAACTAAATTTTGGATTTACGACCCATACCAACTGGCTTCCCCGTATCGCCCCAAGGACTGCCGACTACTATATTTCAGCGCGTGAAGACTACGGCGAGCTTGTTAAGAAACAATCTCCCGTGATTCAAAAGGTGTTCGAAGAATTCGTTTATCCCCAATTCCCCGATCGAATAAATAGCAAGACCTTTCCCCCGGTTCCACCGTCCTTAGTGACCGCACAGCGGACTGAAGTGGACCTGCCTCTCAATATCCTCTCCGGCGCACTCCCAACGGACCTCCAGGGGCATATGTTTATTGTGAATGCCGCTGGCTCAGTGGACTCTGGTGGATTGCCCTACCCTTCTGGAGACACCATTTTTAATGGGGACGGCATGATTTATCGGCTGAGTTTTGATAACGCAGGTGAGGTGCGCTTCACCTCAAAGCTAGCCAAAACCCCTTGCTATTATGCCGACGAAATCACTCATCGCGACCCTCAATTTTCTCAATTCAAATTTAAAAACCTCGGGCTCTCTCGCTTTTCATTGTTGCTCGGGAGCCGCAATCAGATCAACACGGCCTTTGTGCCGATGGCGGTGCCTGAGGATGGGCCTGATAGGCTTCTGGTCACTTTCGATGCCGGGCGTCCGTTTGAAATTGATACTCAAACCCTAGAGGTGATCACACCGATTGGCGAAAACGCTGAATGGACCCCAGAGGTCGGACTTGATTATGTTTTTCCGCCTGTTTTGAGTACCGCCCACCCAGGGTTTGATTCGGTGACTCAGCAGTTGTTCACGGTTAACTTTGGCCGTTCTATCCCCAACTTTTTAGACACTATTCCGTTTTTTCATGAGTTTGAATCACTGGCTGACGATGTTGATACTTTTTTAGCTAAGGTCTTGCCATTTTTCAACCAAGGTATATTTCATAGGTTGTTTGACTGGCTTGAGCCAGTTGAAAATAGTCTATGGGAAACCTACAGGAAACTGTTATTAGAGACTTCGGGGAAACACTATAGTCTAGGCTTAAAGGATTTTGTTTATCTCATCGGGTTCTCGTGGGGAGGGTCAGGAGAGCGAACCGAGCTAAAACGTTGGAAGCTGGTTTCTCCAGAGGGTAAGCCAATTGCCATTAGGCAGTCCATGCACCAAATTGGGGTGACCCGCGATTATATTGTTCTGCTAGATACTGACTTAAAGGTCGGTATTGAGCAAGCCCTGAACAATCCATTCCCCGAAGATAAAGAGATTGAGCGTATTTTGAGAGAGTTGATCGCTCGCCCGGTTTCGCCGGATTCTACGTTTTATATTGTTCGCCGTGCTGACTTACAAGATGACTCAACTGACCAAGATGCGCAGGTGGTTGCGCGGCAGCTGACGATTCCTTTATCCGCAATTCATTTCCTCGTGGACTATGACAATCCGGATGGGACCATCACACTGCACGTTGCCCATAATTGTGCCGCTGATATTGCTGAGTGGATTCGTCAGTACGATACCCTTGCGGGTAATCCTAAAGAATCGGTCCCAGCCTACCTATGGGGCATGATTACCGAAGAGGCTGATATTAGCCGGATGGGCCGCTATGACATTAATGGGGAAACAGGCGAAGTCCTAACGTCAAAAGTATTTTATGACAATGAACTAACGTGGGGGATTGGTCTTTATGCGTATCAAGACCGATTGCCGGATGGCTCTGTGCCGACAAAGCTGGACCAGATTTATTGGCAAACCTCTGGATTTTGGCATGACCTGATTACAAACTTCACGTTGGATTTGTATAAAAACTATCCTTATCGAGTGATTCCGGTTGAACAGCTTTTAGACTCAATCCAAAGTGCCGAAAGTAGACCCCCTTGCTTATTTCGACTAGATACCGATGCCATGGCGATCGCAGACTCTTATCAGTTTCCCCTCGTATCCCAAAAGGACGATACATGGAGTGGTCATTTGGTGAGTTCTCCGCAATTTGTGCCGCGTAAAAATGGCACAGGCAGTGCAACCGATGGTTACATTGTGTGTACTGTGTTTACCCCGACTCAAAGTGAAATATGGATTTTCGATGCCCAGAACTTAGCGGCAGGCCCGCTTTGCCGCCTCGGGCATTCCACCCTGTCGTTTGCTTATACGATGCATACGACCTGGCTACCCAAAATCGCTCGTCGCACAGCCGCATACAATGTGTCTGTCCGGTCAGATTATCAGCCTATCGTAGACCGGCAGCCCAAGCATTTGCGAAAGCAAGTGCAGCAACTGTTTGAGCAAATATATCCTGCTTTTGAGACGCATCGTTAGATTAAGGGCCCTATGATTCCTGGCATTACAACCACTGAGTTAATTTACGAAAGCGAAAATTCTCTTGTTTATCGAGGTGTGCGCGATCGCAATCAGCAGCCCCTAATTCTAAAACTGCTCAAACAAGACTATCCTACCGCCGAAAAATTAACTCAGTACAAGCAGGAATATAAGCTGACGAGTGCCCTCAATGCGCCCAATATTATCCAAGCCTATGGCTTAGAACGGTATCAACGGACGTTTGTGATTCTGCTAGAGGATTTTGGTGGCGTTTCACTCAGAGAGCTAATGGCCACCAGGCTAGCCGCGGGGCAGCCTGGTAGTCTGCCTTTTACTTTGCTAGAGTGCTTGGATATTTTTATTCAGATTACGGATAGTGTGGAGGCTATTCATCGGGCGGATGTGATTCACAAAGACATCAACCCCGCTAACATCGTTTTCAATGTAGAGACAAGCCAGCTCAAAATTATTGACTTTGGGCTGGCGACGGTATTGCCGAGAGAAAGTCCCTTGTTGGAGAGCCCCAGGCACTTACAAGGGACGCTGACGCATATTTCTCCGGAGCAGACCGGACGGATGAATCGTGCGGTGGACTACCGCACTGATTTTTACTCTTTGGGCGTTACCTTTTATGAGCTGCTAACGCATCAATTGCCCTTCTTGAGCAATGATCCTATGGCACTGATTCATTGCCATATTGCTAAAAACGCTCAGCCTCCCCATCATGTGAATCCGGCTATTCCTGAACCGCTCTCTGAGTTGGTGATGAGGCTGCTGGCCAAGAATCCGGAAGATAGGTACCAAAGTGCCTGGGGCATTAAATGGGACTTAGAGAATTGCCGGGAGCAATGGGTCACTAATCAACAAATCCTATCTTTCGCGGTGGGCTCTCATGATATTAAAGATCGCTTTCAAATTCCTCAAAAGCTGTATGGAAGAAGCGCCTCTGTCAAATCTCTTTTAAATATATTTGATCGCCTTAGTCAAGATGTGTTGCCGAAAAGTGAGCTGCTATTAATTACGGGACACTCAGGGATTGGTAAGTCATCTCTAGTCAACGAAATTTATAAGCCACTCACTAACTGCCCAGGCTTGTTTATTGAGGGCAAGTTTGAGCAGCTAAATGCCAACATACCTTATTCGGCGATCATTCAAGCGTTCCAATCCTTAGTTCAGCAGCTTTTGGCCGAAGAAGAAAGCAAGCTGGCCCACTGGCACTCAGAACTTACCAAGGCATTGGCTGCCAATGCCCAGGTGATTGTAGAGGTGATTCCCTCCCTTTCTAATATCCTGGGTTATGCCTTGCCATCACCGCCAGCCCTACCGCCTGATGAAGCCCAAAATCGCTTCAATTTGGTTTTTCAAAAGTTCATTCAGGTGTTTGCTCAGCCAGAGCATCCTTTAGTGATTTTTCTCGATGATTTGCAATGGGCTGATAGAGCCTCTCTCAAACTCATTCAAAATCTGTTAACCGTTTCAGGACCTCAGTCTTTACTGCTGATCGGTGCCTATCGAGATAATGAGGTCAGCCCAACGCATCCTCTTTCCAGCATGCTTGAGGCCATTGAAGAGAGCAACACCCCTATTCATCGTATTCAGTTGCTGCCCTTAACGGTCGTTGATATTCAACAGTTGTTATCAGATACCTTTTTCTGTTCTGATATGCAGAGTCGGCCTTTGGCAGAGCTTGTTTTATCCAAGACGAATGGAAATCCTTTCTTTATCAATGAATTTTTAGGCTTTCTATATCGGGAGCAGCTAATTTATTTTGATGATCAGCGATCGCTCAACCAATGGCAGTGGGACTTATCTGAAATTCGCAAACAAAGCCTTACTGATAATGTCATCGATTTGATTGTTGGCAAAGTTAAAAAGCTCTCTGTTCCATCCCAGGAGACGTTAAAAATAGCTGCTTGTATTGGCCATGAATTCGATTTGGCCAGCTTGGCCAGTGTTCAGGAGGATTCTCTCAAAAATATTGCTGATTGGTTGTCAGAAGCGATGGTCTTAGGCTTTATATTTCCGCTGAATGACGATTATAAATTAGTTGAGTTAGAGATTTCTCAATCTATTGACCCGTCACAAATACACTATAAGTTCAGTCATGATCGCATTCAAGATGCCCTGTATTCCTTAGTCTCATCGGCTGCAAGAGCTAAAATTCATCAAAAAGTTGGAGAACACTTATTAGCAAAATCGGACTCTCCTGACGGGAAAGAAAAGGAGATTTTTGATATTATTCACCATCTAAACTTGGGGAATGGGGCTGTTGCAGACCCTGCTCAACACCATCAGTTAGCCGAACTCAACTTAATGGCTGGGAAGAAAGCTAAGAAAGCAACAGCCTATGCCCTTGCTTTTGATTATCTCAATACGGGAATTTCTCTGTTGCCAGAAGACGGTTGGCAGCATAGCTATGCGCTGATGCTAGAGATGTATACGGAGACCGCAGAAGCGGCCTATCTCAATTTAGAACTTGAGGAAATGGAAACGCTCTCCCATGCGATTCTTGAGCGGTCAGAAGACCGAATCGAAAAGGCCCGAACGGATCTGATTAGAATTCGTGGGTATCTGGCTAAAAACGATTTGCTAGCGGTTATAGATATAGCGCTCAGAGCCCTCAAAGGATTGGGGTTAAATCTGCCTCAAGAGCCAACTCAAAAAGATGTGTTGGCTAGTGTAATAAAGTCAAGGTTGTTTTTGGCGAGTACCTCTGTTGAGAAGCTCGCTCAGATGCCCGAAATAGATGAGCCACGTGTAATCACAGCACTTAATATCTTTGCCAATCTTTTTATCAGTGCCTATTTGAGCAATCCAAAGCTCTATGTCATTACTATTGCTGAAGCGTTTGTATTACTGGTTAAGTATGGCAATACAGCCTCTGCCTCTACGGTGTATGCCTCGTATGGTCAAATCCTTTGCAACTTGTTAGGGGATGTGGACAATGGTCTTAAGCTAAGCGATTTGGCTGTTCAAGTTTCTAAATCGGTTGGCCCCAATAGATATCAGGCATATACTTATCATCTCGTTTATGGCTATCTGAGGCATTGGAAGGTTCCTTTGCAGGAGAGCTTAGAGCCTTTATTAGAATCCTGCGCTATCGGTAAAGAGACCGGTAATATATATATTGTGGCGGGTTCGGCTTTTCTGTATTGTCTTTACTCTTATTGTCTTGGTAAAGATCTGGCCAAACTGGAGA
>JBCDAG010000146.1:0-16410 GCA_039186165.1 Cyanobacteria bacterium P01_F01_bin.53 | reverse complement strand
GATACTGGGTTTTGACGGGTTTTTCTGACATGGGCGCGAAAGGAAGGGGGCTAGACACTATTATCGCAGCTAACTCATGTTCTTTATGCAACAACCCCTAGTCAAAGTAACAAGCTTCCTTAAATAAAATGCTTATTAAGACTTTGTTTTTCAAGTGAATACCACTGACATCCGGCGCTGAGAAAGAGATCCGGTGTGAAGCACTTATCCTTCCGACACAAGTGTCTGCTGAAAATATCTCCTCTTTCCCAGTATAGTAAAACAAGTGTGAATTAGCACCTATATTCCGTTGTTCGCCTACAGTTTCCGCCTTGAATGCATTTTCTAAAATTGGTTGAGGATTTAGTAATGTTCCAAAAGCATCGTCGTCACCAAAGATTGCACTTGAATCATCTATGCAGAAATTTGCTTCAGATATAATTTCCTCGCTAGGATTTATGTGCACATCTCCATAAAGAACAAAGTGAGGGAATATGTTCGTATAAACATATATTTTTCGTCCCCTTGGACGCCTTAAAGTCCCGTTCCTGATACACCCATAGAGAGTTACTTTTGTTAAATCGTTCAACTCTCCTTTTATGGAATTTGGTATTTCATCTTTTGAGGAGACGCCCTCATCATCAGCATCGAAGGCACGTCTTATAGACAGATGGGTCTGAGAACCACTCAAAAATAGCTCGCCAGGAATTTCTTCTAAAGAGGAAATCGAGAATAATCCATGTTGCTTTGAGTTATCAAGTTCATCAATTAATGTATTCATTGCTTCAACTATTCAACCTGCATATGATCAAACTTTACTGCAATAAGATTCCGTCACTTATCCCACTGCTTTTTAAGGCGTTCAATGCGATCGCGCAAACTCTCATTGGTCAACCGCGAGCTCAATCGTTCCACCAACAGCGGAAACCCTAGCGGCGAAGGTCGCTTAACCGCCTGCCACACAAGCTCCATAGCCTTCATTCGCTCCAGCGCCGCCGTCAGCCTTGGGGTCTCCATCTGAGAATCAATCACCTCTCGCTCTGCCTGCTGAAGCAACAGATTCTCCGGCTCGTACTTATTAAATACGTCATAGATCAGCGATGAGCTAATCTGCACCTGACTCGCCGTTTTCCGTGAGCTGGGATATCCCTTAAACACCAACCCTGACACCTGAGAGATTCCCCTAAAC
Source organism: Cyanobacteria bacterium P01_F01_bin.53 (assembly GCA_039186165.1). Classification (GTDB taxonomy): domain Bacteria; phylum Cyanobacteriota; class Cyanobacteriia; order Phormidesmidales; family Phormidesmidaceae; genus Phormidesmis. The sequence continues at coordinate 15,242 of JBCDAG010000146.1, read as the reverse complement.
CTGCGCTGCGTCAGCTCGGAGATATTCAAGCTCTCCTTTATTTCCTCGTATAGGTTCTGGGTAGAAAAAAAGCTCTCATCAAACAACTCTGCAAACGGGTAATCCTTTGGGGCTAAAATCTCGAATCCATAATCATTCACTGACACCGTAAAGGTCGCCTTGCCCCGTTGAGAAAACCGATACGCCCACAAAAAGCCTAGCCCTTCATGCACATTCCGCCCCTCAAAGGGATACACATACAGATGCTGTCCTTCACGCGTACGACAACACTCAATCAAAAACTGATCGGCCCCTGGCAGATGGGAAATGCTATCTTGTGCCGCTAATATCGGCATAATGCAGGCAACCTCTTTACTCACCTGTCCTTCTTTCACCTGGGTAATCTCTTCCCGAATGTACTGACTCAGACAATCCGATATTGCCAAATATCCGCCACCCCACACCGGCACCACGCTAGATTTCTTCTTGGCATTTTTCACATACAGCGTCATATCTTTCATCTGAAAATACTCCAGCTGACGCCCTGCAAAGTAAAACACATCTCCCTTTTTTAAGCGAGAAACAAAACTTTCTTCCACCGTGCCAATCCGCTTACCTTTGGCATAGGCAATCTTCACCTGCTGATTGCCCGTAATCGTGCCAATGCTCAGCTTGTGCATTCTAGAAATTTGCGGTGTAGAGACTTTATATACACCCTCTTCTTCCACCAGTTTTTGATAGCGTGGATAGGCCTTTAGGCACTTTCCGCCATTCTTTAAAAAGTCCAGCATCCAACCGAACTCTTCTTCCGTTAGAGCCCGATAGGAAAATGTATTTTTTACCGCCTCAAAGGTTTCTGTTGCCCTAACCCCATCTCCACAGGCCAGCGTCACCAAATGCTGAATCAGAACATCGTAGGGCTTATTCAACGTATGGCGAGACTCTATCTGCCCTGCCGCCAGCCCGCGACGGAAGGCTGATATTTCTAGCAACTCCAGTGCATTCGTTGGTAAAAAGAACACTTCCGAGGTGCCGCCAGGTAGGTGAGCAGAGCGGCCCGCTCGTTGCAACAGTCTCGCCAGGTTTTTAGCACTGCCAATTTGAACAACGCGCTCCACGGGCTGAAAGTCCACCCCTAGGTCCAGCGAGGACGTACACACGACCCATTTGATATCGCCAGATTTTATCCCGGCTTCAATGGATAGGCGAGTTTCAAAATTAATAGAGCCGTGGTGGAGCGCGATTTGTTGTTCATGCTCGGGCATGGAAAAGGTGAGGGCTTGGTACCATCGCTCGGCCTGCGATCGGGTATTCACAAATATCAGCGTCGAACGCTCAATATCTAGCGCTGCCACTAGTTCCTCAAACATCCGCAACCCTAAGTGCCCCGCCCAGGGAAAGCTATCTACCGACTCGGGTAACACACTTTTTATCACCGTCTTCCGTTTAATCTTCGACTGTATAACAACGGGCTCGCTGTCTACACCGGTTGCTGCCTCAGCGGCCTCCTGTAAGTTCCCTAATGTCGCTGAAATAGCCCAAGTTTTCACCTGCGGCGTCAGCTCACGCAACCGCGACATGCACAGCTCTGCCTGCGTGCCCCGCTTGGAAGCCATCAGCTCATGCCACTCATCTAAAATCACGCAGCGCAGCGAGCCAAACCGCTTGGCCGAATGCTTGTACGAGAGCAGCACCGACAGCGACTCAGGTGTGGTGATTAAAATGTTCGGCATTTTTTTAATTTGCCGGGTCTTCACGGAAGATTTGGTGTCGCCTGTGCGCGACTCCACCGTAATCGGCCAGCCCATTTCTGCAATGGGTCGTGTAATGGAGTCTTCAATATCGCGGGAGAGTGCCCGCAAAGGGGTGATGTACAGGAGCTGTAAGCCGCTGGGCGCTTTACCATTGCCTTGAGCCTCAGCCAGCATCTGTGCAATGGGTCCCATCACCGCACCGTAGGTTTTCCCTGACCCTGTTGGCACCTGAATGATGCCGCTTTCGCCTGCTAAATAAGCTTTCCAGGTCTTTTTTTGAAAGGCGATGGGTTTCCAGCCCTGCTGGGCAAACCAATCGTTAATAGGCGTGAGCAAGGACAAGGGTGAGGGAATGGATAATGTAATGGCTCTTTTAGCCTAACGGAAAATTAAACTCTGTGATTCTCCCATGATTCGTCCCATGATTCTTACGGTTCTGTTCAGCTGGGTGGTGTAAGAGGTTTTAATAAGACAACGGCCATGTCTTTTTAAGGCAATGTGTCTTCCTAAGGCAATATCTTCCCAAGGCAATATCTTCAATCACTATGAAGTTCCTTCGACTACTTCCCCTAATAGCGCTGTTCATATTGCCTAGTTTTCTCATCGTTGGTCATGCCGTTCTATCGCCCCAAATCCCTGTAGCGCAGGAGCCAGAACCGGTTCCTGTGGTTATGGATACCAGCCTTTTGGCCCAGCAAGGCTTTATGGAGCTTGTTAGGCCAGGTCCCTGGCAAGATGTGACAGAGCTGATTGAGTATCAGGATCGTCTATGGTTTGCCAATAGCGTTACGGGCATTAACCACAACTCCGCTGATATTTACAGCTATGCACCGGCAGGCGGGGAGTTGCGATACGAGCGCCACCTTTTTAGTCAGGACGCTGGGCATCCAGAGATCGCAGAGGGCCTACTCTATTGGCCCTTTGAAGATCCCCGGTTTTCGGCGGACTTAGGTGAGTACATGGTGACCAATGGTGAAGAGTGGCAGTGGCGCGTGCTGCCTGAGGGGGAGGCGTTTCATTTACATGCGATGGCTGCCCATGACGGGGTGATTTTTGCGGGGACGGGGGCTTGGTCCGGGCAATTGCAGCGACTCTCCTTGGGAGAGGCTTCGCCAACGCAAAATAATGACCAAACGTGGGAGGTCGTGTATACCCATCCAACGCCTGAGAAGCAGGTAAGCCGTATTACTGAGCTGAGCTTTTTAGCCGATGAGCTGTATGCAGGCATCACGGCCCTCCACTCGGAGGAGGTAAAGCTGTTGCATTGGCAAAATGACACACTCACAGCGGTCCCTGGCTGGCCCCAAGGGCGACGAGTGAAGGGGTTGACCTCTTACAAGGGTTGGCTGTATGGGATAAACGAGGATGCGGATAAGCGGGTGGCGCTGTGGCGAACGAATGGTGAAGAGTCTGAGCGGGTTGCGGGATTAGCAGGACGAAATATTCGGGCGATCGCAGCCGGTAAAAAGGAATCTGGTGAAGAGGAACTGTGGGCGATTAGTAGCGATCGCGATGGACGTTTTTTGTTGCACAGCGAAGACGGCGAGCAATGGAGCGCGGTTCACCGTTTTGGTACTATGCAGCCTCTGGATGTGGCCGTGTATCGGGGGCAGGTATATGTGGGCGGACGCGATGCCGGGAATCAGGGCGTGTTGTGGGGACCGCTATTATCGGAAACGACCTCACCGACGGCAGACGCTACATCACAACAAATTGCAGCGATGCCCCCTTTGCCTCCCTCGCCTGATGCGAAAAAGATAGAACAAGCCATACAACAACTGAAAGGTAAGTTAGGAGATTCTGCCACCTTTAACCAAGGTGACACGCAAGAAGTTCTCGCCCAAACGCTTCTTTCTTTGGCCCTTAGCCAAACAACAACAGCCGGGAGTGCGTTAACACAACAACTCAATAGATCCTTACCAGCCGAGCAGGCAACCTTGTTTGAAAATAAGATGTCGCAACCGGCTACCGATGTTGTGCAGTGGTATTTACTATGGGCCATGGGGCTAAATGGGCAGGGCTCTGTACCGATAGACCTGCTGAAAGAGACATGGAATACGCCGCGCAATAAGCCAGAAAAGTATTGGCAGCCTGTGCCTGCGGCTGCGTGGACAGCGGCCCAGGTAGGTCAGGCTGATGAGGGAACGCTATCGGCCCTCATGCAGCGACTGAACAAAGCGGAAGATCCGCTATGGATCACGGGCGACGTGATCGGGGCACTAAGTGTCCTGACGGGCGAGAACTTTGGTTACGACCTCGCGGGATGGCGTGAGTGGTGGGATACTAAGCGTTCGCAGGTAACGGTTCCTTAAAAAAAATAGGCCATCTTAGAACCATCCCAGATGGATGTGTTACTTGTGGGCAATAGTCAGCAAAGCTTTATTCGTGCAATGATCTGCGTAGCAGACTTAGCCGATGCTCCGTGCCGATGCTCCGTGCTGATATCCCAGTTAAATCCTATGGCTGAAATCCCATGGCAAAAAAGAAAAAGAAATCTCTGACGGTTGCTTCTCGGGGATTTGGCAAGAAAAATTTAACCGGTGAACTGAACAAAGCGGAGGCTTGCCTTGCCCGTGAGCAATGGGGCAAGGCCCATAAAATTTTGTCTGAACTTGGCGAGCAATATCCCAACGAAAAGAAAATTTGGACATGGCTTTCCGCTGTTTGTTTTGAGCTAGAAGACATGCAGGGCTATCAGCGTGCCTGTGAGCATTGGGTAGAACTAGAACCGAATAATGGAGAGGTTCTACTCAGTTTGGGCTTTGCCTATTTGAGGAATTTTCACCCCTTGCTGGCGCTAACCATGTTTCGTCGGGCATTGGAGACGCCGCTGAACTCAGAACAGATCGCTGATATTAACAAACAGATTCCGCTGCTAGAAAAATTTGCAGAAGAAGCAAAGGCTAACTTTACACCTGACACGGAGGATTGGTGGGAGCTTGCTTTGCGCCATGAGCAGGGACAGGCTTACCTGGAAGAGGGCGAGTATGAAAAAGCCCGTGAGGCAGAACAGAAGGTGCTCGACTCGCAACCAAATTTTGTCCCGGCTCGGAATAATTTGAGTTTGATTTATTGGATGGCAGAGAATCCTGATAGTGCGATCACCACAGCAAAATCCGTCCTAGAAACCGAATCCAACAATATCCACGCCCTATCTAATTTGGTGCGTTTTTTTGCGCAGCTTGGGGATGATGTCGCCGCGCAACCCTATGCCGCACGGCTCAAAACCGATGAAAATCCGAACTCGTGGAATAGCTGGACGAAAAAGATCGAAGGCCTCAGCTTTTTGGGTGACGATGAAGGCATTGTTGAAGTGTATGAACAATGGCAAAAAGAGGGGACGCAGGTGGAAAAAACAGATCCCTATTTTAACCATTTAGTCGCGGCGGCCTTGGCCCGGTGCGATCGCCTTGAGGACACCAAAAAGCACTGGGATATTGCCCTCAGCACGCCGTCTAGTAAACGTGCGATCGCCCAGCAAAACCGACACGACCTCAGGCGTCCTGTGGGACAAAGACACGGCGCTTGGCCCTTTAGCCTCACTGAATGGTTCCCACCTAAAACAGTCAAAGCCTTTAGGCAGATATTGTCTTCGCTGAATCAGGGCCACAACGCTCGCAAGCTGGAGAGCACACTGAAAACCTTTTTTGACCAGGATCCTATTTTTCTAAAACGGCTTCCCCGCATTTTGGAACGAGGGGGTCCTGAGGGGCAAACCTTTCTAGTGAGCATGGCAGAACACATGCACCATCCTGACTTAATCGCGGCGATTAAGGACTTTGCGCTCGGTCAAAACGGGACCGATCAGCTGAGAACGCAAGCAGCTATGTATGCGGTGAAAGCTGGGGTACTAGGCAAAGAAAACGTCAGGATGTGGCAAGGGGGCCAATGGCGCGAAATTATGCTGATGGCCTACGAAATATATAATGAGCCGGAAAAGAGTAAGCACTCCAAAAAGGTGGCCAGTTGGTTAGAGCAATCGGTGTTGCTGTTGCGTGAGCCATCTAAAGCTACCGCCCAAGAAGCCGAAGAATTGCTTCAAAAGGCGATCGCAGCTGAGCCAGAAGCCCCTGATGTGATGTTCAATTTGGCCGCTGCTCAGCTGTATCTAGGGCGCGAACTTGAAGCCAAAGCGCTCATCCATCAGGTTCATGAGCGTTTCCCAGACTATTTGTTTGCACGAACCACGCTAGCTAAGTTTCATACTCAAAATCGTGATTTTGAAGCCGCCGAGGCGCTCCTCGCACCGATCCGCAAGCTAGATCGGTTTCATGCCACCGAATTCGATGCGTTGATGGACGCTCAGATTGAGTTAGAAGTGGCAAAAAAGAACTATCAGGGGGCTCAGACCTGGATAGATATGTGGGCTGGGGCCGCGCCCCATCATCCTCAGATAGCGCGTTGGGAAAGTCGCATCCAGCAGATTTGAAGGTTAGCAGCGCTCCAATATATGCTCCAATATATGCATTGGTATGTGCATCCGATGCGCGTCCGAATGCATAGTGAAAGCAGAGCAATATTACGCCCTCTTTCAGATAGGCGTAACGCTAGAATGGAGGGGTTCGATATCCCTCACGTAGGCCATGGTTAGAACCTTAACCCGATTGACTATCGAAATTGAGCGGTTATTACAAACATGGTAGCGTCCCTTCCCGTTACAATCCCAATTCGTGCAATGACGCTCTTACCAGGGAGTCATCTTTTGGTGGAGGATGTGTCTTGGGTTCAGTATGAGGCGCTGCTGGCTGAGCTGGGTGAAGAGAGGGTCGTTCCTAGAATTAATTATTGCAACAACACGCTAGAGCTAATGTCGCCATTACCGATGCATGAGCGCCCTAACCGGATCATGGCAGATATTGTGAAAACGCTGCTGGATATGCAGGATAGGGACTGGGAAGATTTTGGTTCGACCACTTTTCGCAAGGCTCAGGAAGCAGGCTTAGAGCCAGATACTTGCTTTTACATACAGCATGCTGAACAGATGAGAGCGTGCAAGCGATTTGATGCGCAGAGTGATCCGCCGCCGGATCTGGCGATTGAATCAGATTTTACGTCTAAAACGACATTGGATACTTATCAGGCATTGAAGGTACCAGAAGTTTGGATTTATGCTCGGCAAGCACTCAGCATTCACCTATTCGCAAAAGGTAAATACCAACTGTCGGATAAAAGTCTTGTATTTCCTACATTAGCAATCACTGAAATGGTGCCGCAGTGGATAGAACAAGCTGAGAAAGTTGGAACGCGTAAAATGCTTAAGCAGCTTCGACAGACAATGCTGTAAGCATTATTAGTTTTTATGGGAATAGATTTTAAGAGTGCAGCTAACCGTTCAGCGTTGCTTACCAGGCTATCTGCACTGCTTTTGTTTTTGGATACCACGGGGGATATCGCCGGAGCAGGTCTGGACTCTTCTGAGGTACGCCCAACAGATTCCCACCTGCTGGTTCTGACCGGCCCCATCTAAAAAGACAGTGGCCTTGAAGAGTGCACGAGGCGCCGCAAACTACACGAAAACCGATGTTGTTGTTCCTGTTGTCGCGCGCGTTCCTGTTGCGATTGGCTGAGCGGCAGTTGTCAGGATTGTTGTTCCAAGAACCGCCCCGCAGCAGCTAGCGGTGCCTGCCCCACTATCAGAATACAGGACACTCAATCTTCAATAACAGAACTCTAGCGCCTCTTGCCACAACCGTGTTAATACAGCTAGCGCTTAACAAAGGCTAGCTGCTCAAAAATATCTTGTCGAAGATGTCCTGTATCAGCGTGCTTAAGATGAGCGGCCCAGCTTTGGAGAGATTGGGTTAGGCGTACAAAACTGATACGGTCGTGGGCGTAGGCGTTCTGTAAGGCTTTGAGGCGGCTGCGAGCGCGACGGAGATTATCATTACGGACACGAATGCGATCAGGCAAAACGCGAAAGCCCACAAAGTTTGCGCCATGGCAGGCTTCAAAGAGCTGACTTTTAATCGGGTGGATTTTTAGTCGGAGTGTGGTTAGGTAGTTTTCAATCGCGAGGCGAGCTGCGGCAAGGTAGTCACGATCATCAGAAAATAATGCGAAGTCGTCTACGTATCGCAGGTATTTTGGGGCTTTTAGCGTTTCTTTTACAAAGTGATCGAAGCCATTGAGGTAAATGTTGGCAAAAAATTGACTGGTGAGGTTGCCGATGGGCAAACCTTTTCGGCGGTTTAGCGGCGTGAGTAGAGTGTCTCCAGGGAAATGTTCAATAGACGGCTCTTGGGGGTTACTCCCATCAATGATGGTGTCGATCAGCCAGAGGGTGTCAGGGCATTTTATTTTGCGGCGGATGAGGCCCTTAAGGATATCAAGATCGATGCTGGGAAAGTATTTGCGGATATCGCACTGGAGGACGTAGCGGCTGGTGCGGGCAAAGTGGGTGAATCGCCGGAGGGCACGGTGGGTACCAAAGCCGGTTCGATTGGCGTAGGAGTCGAAAATAAAGGTGCGCTCGAAGATGGGTGAAATGATGTTGCACAGGGCATGGTGCACGACACGATCCCGATAGGGTGCCGCAGAAATTAGGCGGGGCTTGGGTGAGTACACCTGAAAGGTTTGGTATTTACCGGGTTGATAGGTTTGGGCTTTTAGCGATTGATGCAGGCGTAGGAGTTCTTGTTCGCGGTTGTAGTTAAAGGCTAAAACGTTATCGCGAAAGCGTTTGCCGCGCTGCGCTTTGCGAGCTGCGAGCAGGAGGTTTTCAAACTCGATAATCTGCGGCCATAGGTCGCCATAGCGTTTCATGGCTTTACCGTGTCATGGTTTGTAGCGGCACGTTTTTGCTGATTCATCCAACCACCTAAGTCAGTGCCAATGTCGTTGAGTAGGCTACTGGCATGCTCGTAGCGGCGGGTTTTAATCAGATCAAAGTCGAGCAGTAGACGGGTTTGATAGCGAAGAATATCTAGGTTGGCATTAACCTCCCGAAGAAGGGCCATTTTATCGCGCAGGTAGCGTGCCTGAATGAGCCCTTCTAAAAGGGTATATATAGGCCTGTCATCATCCGATCACCTAGCGTAAAGCGGTAGTCGCGAGGAATCCGTTGAATAATCGGCACATACCACTTGATAAGGTCATAGGATTTTTGGATGATCGGTAGCTCAGTAGCCATAGTCTGGACCCTTATAAAAAAATAAATTGATCGCGCTACGCGCGAGTGGAGAGGCAAGAAGGGTAAAGAAAGAAGAAGTGCATAGGGCAATAGAGCCAAGGGCTACAAAGTCCACGAGGCGCCGCAAACTACACGAAAACCGATGCTGTTGATCCTGAAGTCGCGCGCGAGCCTGAGGCGATAGGCTGAGCGGCAGTTGCCAGGAACGATGCCCCAAGAACCGCCCCGCAGCAGCCTTCTAGCGTTTTCATCAGAAGATAACCAAGCGCTTCCATCAGTAGGAGCCCCCTCATAATTGTCATGCCAATGGTCCTGGCACCATTCCCACACATTACCGTGCATATCGGATAAACCAAAACCATTTGCAGGGAAGCTACCTACATCCGTTGTCTCCCTCCTATATTCGCCTTTGGGGCCAGAACCAAAGGTTGAGGATGCACGGTAGTTGGCAACCTCAGCAGTCAGCGTTTCACCATAGTGAAAGGCGCTACTCGTACCAGCCCTGCAAGCATATTCCCACTCCGCTTCACTGGGTAGTCGATAGTCTCGCCCCGTTTTACGCGACAGCCGCTGGCAGAATTCAACAGCAGCATCCCAATCTACCTGCTCCACAGGCCGATTCTGGCCACTGAATGCAGAAGGTTCAGCCTCTAGGCCCCGCTCCACTTCAGGCAACGCCGCCACGGCTTTCCACTGTGCCTGAGTCACTGAACACTTCCCCATCAAAAAGGGCTGTACCGTCACCTTATGCTGAGGCCTTTCGTTAGCATCCCCTTGGCCATCCGCTGAGCCCATCTGAAAGCTCCCACCGGGTATCGCCACCATATCTAGCGTTACCCCTTGTCCTAAGTCCTCTCGCCGGTACTCCGCACTCCGCTGCTCACGCTGGGTCTCATTCCCTTTAGCATCGACCTTCACCACCTCAAAGGGAAACGTCGGCACAGACGGCTTAGCCGGTGCCACCGGAATATCTTCCGTCAGCGCTTCCTTTACAGCCTTGGCAACTGGTCTTGTAGTTGCGTCAGCCTCTTGTGTCACTGCTGACTCTGACTCTGGTTTGTCCCCTGGGCCTGGCACACTCTCAGCCACCCTCATCAATGCCTGTAACCCCTTAATCAGGCGGTCCATATCCGTATGAAATCGCGGATCGTAGCCCACCTGAGTGCCATTGCGCCGCACCAGCGGATGCAGCGACTTGGGCAACTGCGCCCGGTTCGGCATACTCACCCCTTCGAGCAGCACCGGTATCACCGGAATCCCTCGCTTCAGCGCGGACTCCACCTCAATGCGCACAAAGTCATCCTGATTATCCAATCGGCGGTTGCCATCCTCATCGACCACCGTCGTCCAGGTTTTCCCAATTACCACCAGCACCACCTGGCACTGACCCACAGCCTTGTCCAGGTGCTCAGCAAAGTCCACACCTAGCGGAATATCATCCACATCCTTAAACACATTCTCCCGGCCAAACTCAGCCACGAGCCGGTCATACATTCGCCCCGTGTGTCCAATGGTGTCGCTGCGGCGATAGGAAATAAAAATGGATTGGGCACGCGCCATTGAGTCTGGTTACAGCGAAGGGTGAAAGCAGCCCTAATTTTACAGGGTGTTTGTGTATACAAACGATGAAAATTTTACAAGTTACTTAGGCTCGTAGCCTCTTAGCCGATGACTGGTTCCCCTTGCGAAGGGAAACCAAAATCCCCAAAGCCTTAGAGAGCCTAAACAAGACAACTTTTAGATATTCTCGGACCTGTGTTGTGCAGAAGAAAGAGTCTCGCCCTTTCAAAATATCAGAAGTTTTCTGAATACTACTGGCTCATAGTCTTCTACTCTCTATAATTACAATCTCGGATCAACGGGCTCACTCTCCAGAGCCAACACGCCAAACACGCATTCATGCACCTTCCGCAACGGCTCCTTTTCAACAAATCGCGCCAACGATTCCATCCCCAGTGAAAATTCTCGTAGGGCGAGCGATCGCTTCCTACTCAGCCCCCTATTCCGCAACCGCTCCAAATTCTCCGGCAGCGTATATTCCGGCCCATAAATAATCCGCAAATACTCCGCCCCCCGACACTTCACCGCAGGCTGCGCAAACCCCTTCTTCCCACGATGGATAAAGTCCACAGGCTTGACCACCATGCCCTCACCGCCCGACGCCGTCAGCGACTCCCACCATTGAATGCCCGCTGTGCAGCTCGCCTCATCCTGCAAGTGAATCGTCTTGTAATGGGTCGAAACCAACAGCTCAGGCGCGGAATCAGCAAACTGGGCAATCTGTTGCATATGCCAGTCGTGGGTTTTATCACTGTGCACCTTGCCTTCGGTTGCCAATACATGGAAAGGGGCCAGAATCAGATCGCTCACCGTCTCCACAGGCCAACAATAACGCCGATACGCCTCCACATACTGATCCGCTAGGCCAGCACGCTGCTGATAGCGCGCCAACAAACGGCTAACATCTGTACTTTGTTCTATATCTCCACGTGCCGCCGCCTGCTGCAAGCTAGCCACTGCACTCCCCAAACCCTGCTTCGCCGCAGCCCCCACTGGCGCGTACTGTTGTTTTATCAACCCCTGAGCCTTCGCAGACCAAGGCATTAGCTCACAATCTAAACACACCCAATCTGTTTCATTTCTCTCCCAAAAGCGGGATTGGTCCAGGGCCTCATACACACGGGCCAGCATTTTTTTCTCTAGCTCAGGATCTGTGAAAAAGCGCCGCCCGGTGCGAGTGTAGCAAATGCCAACCCCCTCATCGGTAATGCCAAATCTTGTTTGCACAACAGACTCATCACGGCACACAATCACCACCACCCGTGAGCCCATATGCTTTTCTTCACACACCACAGATTCCACCCCCTGCTGTCGGTAGTAGGCAAAGGCTTCCGCCGGATGCTCTAACAAGCCGGGTAGCTTGGAGGTGGCCACCGGAGACATGGTGGGCGGCAAATAGATCAGCCACTTAGGATTCGCGGCAAAGCGACTCATCACTTCCAGGGCAGCGATCGCATTCTCTTCTCGAATCGTAATCTTCTTATAGAGCCGAGTTGCCAGCACTTGCTTACCCAGCACATCCGCAATATCGAGCACATCGTCATGCACTTGCTGAGCACTTAAGTTTCCAGCTTCAGCCGACTCTATTCCCAGCGGCTTCTTCGGCTCAAGATACGTCTTCGCCGCAGGGACACTCACCAACTCTTTTTCTGGGTAGCGCAGCGCCGTCAGCTTGCCGCCGTACACACAACCTGTATCAATACCGATGGTGTTGTTTAACCACTCTGGCTCCAGCACAGGGGTATGCCCATACACCACCATCGCCTTCCCTCGATAGTCCGCCGCCCAGTTATAGCGGGCCGGCAAGCCAAATTCATCGATCTTACCCGTGGTTTCGCCATACAGCGCAAAGCTGCGTACATAGCCCGAGTCGCGTCCTTGCAAATCTTCTCTAAGGCCCGCGTGGGCGACCACTAGATTGCCCTCATCGAATACATAGTGACTGATGAGAGAATCGAGGAAAGATTGAATGGCTTCAATGTCGCGATCGCGCCGACTCTCATCAATCGCCTCAATCGCTTCCAAGGTCTGTGCTAAGCCATAGCTCACCTTCACATTTTTCCCATCCAGCTTGCGCATGAGTTTGTTTTCATGGTTACCCATAATGCACATGCCCGAGCAACCCGACATCATGTTGTGCACCAGCTTAATAGTGTCTAAAATGCGGGGTCCGCGATCAATCAAGTCACCGAGGAACACGGCCTTGCGGCCTTCTGGATGGTAGTAGGTGGGAAAGTGCCAAAAGTTATCTGGATCGGTAATCTCCAGCTCAGAGACGTAGCCCAGCTTTTGCAAGAGTTGTTCTACCTCATCACAGCAGCCGTGAACATCGCCAATAATATCGAACGGGCCAGGATCTTCTTTGCGGTTGTTCCACAGGGGCTGACGTTCTATTTCAACCGCATTGATCTCTTCGAGAGAATTCAGGACATAGCTATAGCGAATTTTCTCTCTTTTGAAGCTGCGCAATGATCGCTGTAAGTTTCTCGTTTGGTTGCGCACCACATGGGGGCCAAACTGTCGGTCGGGCCGTTCCTTATTGCGGGCAAGGCATACTTCCTCTGGAAGATTAAGTGCGATCGCCACCACAAAAAAGTGATAGTCCTTCGCCAGCTTCAGCAGTGGCTTACGCGCCTCCATCTGCACATTGGTCGCATCGATTACCGTCAGCTTACCTGCTGCCAAACGCTTTGCAGCGATGTAGTGCAACACATCAAAAGCATCCTTACTCGCACTCTGATCGGTTTCATCATCCGAAACCACCCCTCGGAAATGATCCGAAGAGAGAATCTCAGTCTCTAAAAAATGCTTGCGGGCAAAGCTAGATTTCCCGGCCCCGGAGGCCCCCATCAACAGTACCAAGGAGAGTTCTGGAATAGTGATTCTCAAGTTATTTGCCCTCCTTCACAAATACGCCCATCTGCGTTGGCGAACCCACCTCACTATCTTCAAACCCAATACTCTCAAAGCTCACGCTATACCCCCAGCGTGAGCAAATGCCCTGTGCCCAATCTTGAAATTCCTGCCGGGTCCATTCAAAGCGGTGATCCTTATGGCGCATAGCCCCCGGCGTCAGCGTTGGAAACATCACGTTAAACTCTGAATTGGGCGTGGTCACAATCACCACGGGCGGCTGGGCAAAATCAAACAGCACTCGCTCAAATGCCGTCAGCCGGGCTAGGTCCATGTGCTCAATGACTTCCACCACCGTCGCCGCGTCATACCCTTGCAGGCGATCGTCCCGATAGGTGAGTGCCCCCTGCATTAACCGGATTCGCGATTGCTGATGAAAGGGTAAGTCATCGAGTCGCAGCCGTTTTTTCGCCGTTTCCAACTCCCGATGCGACACATCCACCCCCGTTAGCCGCTCAAAATACTTATCTTCCAAGAGCGATCGCAACAAATTTCCCTCACCACAACCCAGGTCCACCACCCGCTTAGCTTTGAGCTCTTTGAGCACCTCAGCCACCCGCCCCAGGCGCTGTTGATTCAGCGTCACCGGCTTTTTCGCGGCCATGGCTTTCCAGCCCTCAGCCGCCGCTGCCGCCTCAGCATCCGGATCATCTCCATCCATTAGCCGCTCTAAGGCCACCCGCGTCATTCGTCGCTGTCGCTTCAGGTATTTATGGGCAATCTGTTCCTTCATCGGATGATCTTTCAACCAACCTTCACCGTGGTGCAACAACTTTTCAATTTCATCGGTGCCAAACCAATAGTGCTTATCCTCATCCAGCACCGGCACCAACACGTATAAATGACTCAGCAAGTCGGATAGCTTTACCGTATGGGTGAGCGTCACCGAGCGATATTCACTCTGTGGCCAATTATCAAAGGAGTCATCGAGCGCGATCGCCTCACTCTCCACAACATAGCCCAACGGCTCGAATAGCTGCCGCAAAAAATCTTCCCCCTCTCGGCAAGGCAACACGGGCAAGCCCACCACCAGCGGAATCGGCTGCGCCACAAGTTCAGGTCGAGGCTTACAGCGGCCTGATAGTGCCGTGCCCAACACCTTAGAAATCGCCACACTCAGCAACGACGAGGCCACATAGGGGCGATCGTTCACATACTGTTCAACCGTTTTTTTCTGCCATCGCCCGGCCTTTCCTCTTACCAGGCCGACCGGGTCTACATCGAGTAGCAGCGCTGCGGTGCACCGTTCTTCACTCGCCTCCGGATAAAACACATGAACCTTACCAAACCCCAGCGGGAAGGACTGACAGCGTCCTGGATGCTTATGGAGTAAATAGCCGAGGTCTGTCGCCGGTTGGTGCGTGGTCGTAATCGTTAGCAGCATTCAAGAAAAAGGGTGCACAAGAGTAAGCAGCCAGAATAAGCAGCCAGAATAAGTGGGTGCTTGCGGACATGGTAGCAAGGAAGCAGAATGCTGTGCTGCTCAAAATGTACTGTGCAAAACGTGCCGATTCAAGGTGCCGATTCAAGGTGTACGAAATCATCTCAAGTTTGGGTAGGCTATGTGCGAGCGCAGCCTTAGACTTTTTGCTAGGGCGGCGCTTCTTTTATGGGGATTTTTAGAAGGCGCTTCTTTTATGGGGATTTTTAGAAAAGGGGCTAGGCGGTCAGCGATCACGTAGCGAAAGCACGGAACGAAAGCACGTCTTCACGAAGAATATATCTAAATAAGTTTATATTTTCCGCTTTTGTGGGATAAAAGCGGAAACAGTCAGACACCTCCGGCAAAGCCGGTGGCTTGATGAGTGTGACCGCCTCAAAGGCGGATGCCCTACCGAAAGTCTCTGACTAGGAATCATAAAGTGACTGCGCTGCCTAGAATCGGCCGCTTCTATCACTCGTATCTT
>JBCDAG010000145.1:0-16440 GCA_039186165.1 Cyanobacteria bacterium P01_F01_bin.53 | reverse complement strand
CCGCGCTGTTAAGTCAGCATCCTGATTTAGGTTAGATGAAGCTGTAAATACAGTCACGCAGACGTTAAGAGGTATCTATTTTGTCTATTGGTTTGATTGAGCCCCATGGTCAGAAGTTGATTAATCGCCGACTCGAAGGGTTTGAGCGGCAAGATTTATTTGAGCGGGCTCATGCACTGCCCCGCATCACTTTGTCTCAGCGCAACTTGGCAGATGTAGAGTGCATTGCAACCGGTATCTATAGTCCGCTCGAAGGTTTTGTGAATGAAACGGACTATATCTCTATTGTGGACAACCTTCGATTGAGTAATGGGTTGGCATGGTCGATTCCAGTCACGCTACAGATTGCTGAGAAGGAAGCTGAGAAATGCCGCGTCAATGGCGAAATTGCATTGGCTCATCCCAATGGCGACATTTTGGCGGTGATGAAAGTTGAGAGTAAGTTTACGCCAGACCAAGACCATGAGGCCCAGCAAGTTTACCTGACGACTGAGGATGCCCATCCTGGGGTCGCGGCCATGAGAAAAGAAGGGCCTGTGTATTTGGGTGGCCCGATTACCGTGGTCAATACCATTCCCTATGACAAGTTTCTGGATTACCGGCTAACGCCTGAACAAACGCGGGCTGCTTTTGCAGAGCGTGGGTGGAAAACGGTGGTGGCGTTCCAAACCCGGAACCCTATTCACCGGGCCCATGAGTACATTACAAAAACAGCGCTCGAAATTGTTGATGGGCTCTTTATTAATCCTTTGGTGGGTATGACCAAGTCCGATGACATCCCAGCGGATGTGCGGGTGAAGTGCTACGAAACCATTATTGAGCACTATTACCCTAAGGAGCGGGTGCAGTTGGGCGTATTCCCTGCGGCGATGCGCTATGCCGGACCTCGCGAAGCAATTATGCATGCGATCGCACGTCAGAACTACGGTTGCACTCACTTTATCGTGGGTCGTGACCATGCGGGTGTGGGTGACTACTACGGCACCTATGACGCCCAAGCGATTTTTGAGCAATTCTCCTCAGATGAGCTGAAAATTCAGCCGATTAAGTTTGAGCATGCCTTCTACTGCAAGCGCACCCAAGGGATGGCCACTGCTAAGACAAGCTCTAGCGCACCTGAGGAGCGGATCCACCTCTCGGGTACGAAAGTTCGCGCCATGTTGAGAAATGGTGAAAAGCCCCCGGCGGAGTTTAGCCGTCCGGAAGTGGCACAAATCCTGATCGATTCCATGAGAGAGCCTGTAGGCGCAGTCTAGCGGGATGACCACAGCAGTTACAGCGAGCTTGTCAGACGCCTGGGCCTGTTGAATGGACCTATTAAATGAGCCGGTTGAACGTGATGTTTCGATATCACGTTCAACCGGCTCATTTTTATTAGGACGTTATTGGGATGTTATCTGAACTGGGTTGATGTGCGTTAGCCCAGTGCTTTTTCAATCGCTGCTTTCAGGTCAGCATCATCGGGTGCGGTGCGTGGCCCAAATCGCTCGACCGTGGTACCATCGCGGCCAACTAAGAACTTACCAAAGTTCCAGTCAATGTCTGGGCCATCGCCCACGAGAAAGTTGTAGAGGTCGCTGCGGTTCGCGCCGTTGACGTCTTGCTTTTCGAGCAGGGTAAATTCTACATCGTACTTAGACTTGGTAAAATCCTTGATTTCATCAGGACTGCCGGGCTCCTGGGCACCGAACTGGTTGCAAGGGACGCCGACAACGACCAACCCTTTGGCCCCGTAGGCTTTGTCAAGTTCGACAAGACCGCTGTATTGGGGGGTAAGGCCGCACTGGCTGGCGACATTTACAAATAGCACCACTTTGCCTGCGATCGCCTCAGGGGAGAGAGGTGTGCCGTCGAGTGTGGCTAAGTTAGAAGGTAAGGGCATTGAATAGGTAGGGTAATTGTTTATCGCCTTTATTATCGATCATCTTGAACGCTGATGCGATGATTGGGGAAGGTTGCTTAGAATTGCCTGCTGAGGTTTGACGTTGCATGGCCTAATCACTTTAAAGTCAGTTGGGATTAAGGTCAGTTGGGACCGTTTTTGTTCTTTCTCTTACGTGCGGCAAAGAATCCAGAAACAGTCGCAAGGCCGACCGCTATTAACGAAACTATTTTCATGCTTGAGTTGCCAAGCGCCTCGGTGTTGATGGGTTCTGTGCTAATAGTTTGAGTGTTGCCTGTTTGGCTAGCTGTTGTTTGTTCAGTTTGCTCTTGAGGTTGATTGGCTGAGTCTGCTTCGCGGTAGATGTGGATGGCGAGCTCATTACTGAATGCTGGCAGGGCGATGGCCGTGCGGCCCCGATCAACGGTGAGGTTACTGGTAGACAACGCCCCTTGCTCTGGGCTGATAATGTCAGCCGCATAGTCGCCGTTGGCTAATGCCATGTTCCTCAGTCGGAGGTCTTCCGCCTCGAAGGGGACATCCTCTTGTCGGGTGGCTGAGGAGAGATAAACTAGGCCCTCTTGGCTAGAAGAAAGGACATATTGGTGTTGTCCTGGGCCTGACTGGACTCGGCCATTAAATCTGAGGTTGGCATAGTCTGTGAGCTGATTCCATAGCTGCCTGAGGATTACGGCATCGTCTTCAAAGGGGTTCCACCCGTTAGGATCGTAGTTGTGCTTGGGGCCTGGCTGTGGATCTTTTGTGACAGGTTTGGCGTAGATGTCCATTTGCTGGACTTTTGCCATCATGAATTTCCATAGGTACTTGCGCAGGCGTACGCGATGCTCCAGATTGCGGAGGCTGTATTTGGTGCCTTCGTCGTCCCAGGATTCTTGTGGAATGTAGGGCTTTTTGTAGCGATCGCGCCAACGTCGAGCCTGATCGACCGTATGGGACTTGCCATAGATCAGCACATCAAAATAAGGACGGTTGAACACCCATTCTCTCTGGCGATTTTCTAGACCACCGGTATCCATGCCGAGGATAATGTCTCGATTGGGTTGTTGTGAAGCGAAGTGCGATCGCGTCGTTTCTGCCATGGTTTCAATCCAAGGCTTCGCTTTTCCCCAATCCTCATAATTTTCTGCAATTTCATGAATCAGGTCGTAGTACACATTATCGAGGTCTGCGGTTTCTTCAATGATTTTTCGAAACCAGGCCTGCTGCGCTTTTACGAGGCCCGTTTGCCCATCGGCAACAGATTTATAAAAGCTGAGGTGATTGTCTCTTAGGTACTCGGTAAAGTCGTTGACATTGTTGTCTGGATTGAAAAAGTGACCTTCCCAATTATCGGCATTGAGGTTGGTTTGCCAGGCATTTACCATCAGCAGGTGAATGATGATGCCTTTAGATTGCAAGTATTCGCACTGCTCACGAAACCTTGCCCAGTAGGCATCATTGAACCGGGTGAGATCAAACTGGCGGCTGCCTGGGCTGGTTTCCTCATAGGGAAATAACAGATTCTCAGGGGAGCCTCCATTTTCCCGAGCGAGCTTGTCAATGTATTTCCAAGAGAGCGGTGGATAGGCCCTCAGGTGATTCATGCCGTGGTCGGCGGCCCAATCGGTCCAGCGTTTGTAATCGAAGGTGTCGACATCGGCATAAAAGAGAAAGTCCGACATGCCACCAAAGGAGAGCAAGGGCTTTCCCTGGTGGGCGAAATAGACGCTGGATGTGCCGATATTTTCTAGGGTTAGGCCTGTGCCGAGTTCTTTGGTGGCTTCTGAAGTGACGGTGGCCTCTGAAAGCGTGGTGAGATCTGATGTGGTGGCTGGGC
Source organism: Cyanobacteria bacterium P01_F01_bin.53 (assembly GCA_039186165.1). Classification (GTDB taxonomy): domain Bacteria; phylum Cyanobacteriota; class Cyanobacteriia; order Phormidesmidales; family Phormidesmidaceae; genus Phormidesmis. Next base: position 12,721 of record JBCDAG010000145.1, on the reverse strand, counting down.
TAGGCTGAAGTGGTGAGAGGATGCAGATTAGGGTGGTTGCGATCGCAAGGAGCATTATCACCGTGCGATTCCAGAGCCACCTTCTGCCCAGCCCTCTAGGTTTCCATTTAGTCTCCATCCGTCGTCTCGCCATGTTGCTCCCTTGCTTGAGGCTATTAAAGGAATAGGCTAGTCATTTTAGAGTTGATTTTGGTTGCCCTGATCCAGATAGGTGCCAGAAATCATCTATCGTCATCATTTATGTTCGTCAGTGCTCGTCATCGTCTGCGGTCGGATGGTTTTGTGACTGATGCCTTGTGGCTAACGCCTAATTTAGTTGTTGTGTTGACAGTGGCTAGCTGGTAAGCCCTCTCACCTACTAAATTCACGCCAGGAAGGGATAGAACCATCCGCAATGGCCACAGAACAGTGCTATATTCCATGGATTTTCTCAGGGCATAAAATCCCTTTTGTACCTTTCCATTGGGTTCAACACAATAAAGATTATCGGGGTTGGCTTCGTTGGCAATACTGGGTTGCTGTTTTAATAGCTGAGAGCCCTCTTCTTGCAGGTCGCGAAAGTGAATGCGTCCGAACCAGTCGAAGTAGGAAAGGGCGGTCAGGATGGGACGTAACGATGACAATTTCCCATCATAAAAAAGTTCAGCTTGTGCACTCTGTTGCGTCCACTTCAGCTGGTTGGCGACCCTTTTGAACAACGCGCTCCAGGGAATGAACACGGCATAAACGGCTAAGTAATGGAAAAAAGGCGCACGCTGGGCCATCCAAATGCCGATGTGCAGCATAAACCCAAGCGGAATAAAGATCCAAATTAGCTTAGGGAAGGGCAGTACAAGGAAAAAGGTCGCTTCAAAAATGACGGCAAACCAAGAGGAAATAACGGCTGGAATGTGAAACTGCCCCAGCCAAACCCCCAGCTCACTGCCCCATTGCGAACCATCGCGGAGCAGATAGTACTGAAGGGTATAACCGTTCATCCATTGAGCGCTTAACAGCCCAGGCCCATCTGCATTCACCTTGTTAATGGCCGCCGATAAATAAATCAGGGAAAATAGCCATTGTGTAACCAACAGTGGCCATCGTGCATAGGTGCTGGCACCTTGCAAGATATTAAAGGCTTGGAATTGTCTGTTGTTTTTTTGTTGGTTTAACCGTTGCCGGAAATCATCCCAAGATAAAGTACCTCCTGAAGGGGCGAGTGCAAACAAAAACAACACTATGATTAAGATGGCCTCTCCATGGTGGAAGCTGCCAAACGAATATAAATAGGTTTGCAGATAGAGATTGCTAAGGCCAAATAAAAACAGACTGAGCCGAGTTTTAAATCCAACTAGCGATGTGGATCCAGAGGCTAATGTGAGGAGCAGCATGGCCGCAAGGAAAAAGCTTGGAGGGGCATCCCAAGGGAAGGGGGCGTTTAGTAGCTGAAAGGTTGGCAGCGGACTAAATTTGGCCACTGCGTCTGCGCGATCTAGTACGGTATTCCAGTAATCGCGCGAAATCAGGTAATACAGCTGAAATCCAACGATAATAATGCGGCAGAGTGCCAAATTAAAGAGCGGCGCTGGGTGAAACCAATAGGTGTCCCAGACATTTGCTGTGTTTAAGGAAGACTTATTTGATCTTTTGTTATGGGCTGTCATGGCTTATTTCCCGTCGGCCTTTTGTGGCGATTCTTCCAGATTGGCTTGTCCTGGACTGGCCGATTCGGGACTGGCAGATTCCGGATTGCCCCGACCTGTCATATCGATGGTCAACGATTCTGGTGGACCTGTGACGACGCCGTCTTTGGTGATTGTGAAGAGATTATTTTCAAACCGGGTCGCGACAAAGGGGGGATTTCCAGCCGCTGTGTAATCTGAAAGGTAAGTCGTTATTTTGACGGTGTCCTGTGCTTGAAAGGCTGGCAGTAGGCGCGTATTAAACCAGTAGGGTGAAAGGCCAAAGTCTTCAGGTGTTAGCTTTTTTTCTGTTCCATCTTGAAAAATAGCGACGAGCTGATAGTTCGGTACTGTGACGCCCTCGTCCTTTGCCGCCGAGTACATTGGATAGTCTAAAAAAGGATAGAGTGCTGGATCCACAGGGACAGAGCATACCACCGGGATAGATGCGCTATTGCACACCATGCGGAGCAGCGCGGTGTAGGCCTGGGTGGTGAGGGTGCCGATAATGACCAAGGACGCCAATATTTTTCCAGGGCTTCGCTTCCCGATATCTAGGCGTTTGGTTTGTGAAGGGTGGCTGGTCACGTTTTTTTTAATGCGTCCGTGTGTGAAATTTAGCTGAAATTACCTACTTGAGGATGTGCCCACCCTGGTTCTTTACTCGAATATTACATTTTTATCTTTAAAGTTGAGTGTTTTTACGGAATTAGGAGCCTGGGCTTCGTGATTTTGAACCTTGGTGCTGCGCTTTGGCTGTGTTTGATAACGCTGCTAATGGGGGTGGTGTACTTACGGATCTTGCACTTTGCTATCCCTTATCTGGGTAGCCTTTGGGGATAGCGCGTTGTTTGGGATGGTGGCTTCATGACTCAGTTAATGCTGATTTTTCGTCTCGGCTCTGAACGTTATGCGCTTGCAACTTCATCGATTATCGAAATTATTCCTCGGGTGGCGTTGAGCCGTGTCCATGATGCTAAGAAGGCCGCTACCGTCTCATCTGCCGTTTCTTCTGACTCTTCGCCGATGGCCGGACGCTTTAATTACCATGGGCAGGTGGTGCCTGTACTGGATTTGAGCCAAATTCTGCGGGGGACGCCCAGTCGGCCTGCACTTGGTACTCGAATTATTTTGGTGGCGCTTTCCAAAGATCCCAGTGCCCCAGACCTTAACGCCCCAGACCTCAACGCCCAACACCTCATGGGCTTTTTGGTTGAGCAGGTGACAGAGACGTTAGAAGGGAGTGAATTTAGTCCTGCGGTGGAAGACCATGATGTCTCTCGGCCTAGTTATTTGTCTAAGACGTTGATGTATCAGCAGTCGATTATTCAGTGTGTTTGTTTAGACCAGCTGGTTCGTACGCTCACTGAGGATGGCGTGTTGGATTCGCCATTGCCGGTAGCGGTAACCGCTGGATAGAAAATCTATGTCAGATCCTCAGCAGGCGAACTCCCTACAGGAGGGCTCCGCCATCGCAGCGTTATTGGCGAGTCGTATAGGGCTCAATGCCAATTCGCTTGGACGCATGGGGCTTGCCAAACCCGTTGAACAAGCGATGGCGCGGTTAGGGTTTACGGACAGTGAGTTATTTTTACGCCATTTGAAGACCTCTACGAGGGCACTCGATGCGCTCATTGACTCCGTCGTGATTCCAGAAACCAGCTTTTTTCGCAATCCTGAGTCGTTTGTTTATTTGCGTGATTACATTGAAGCGGCTGAGAAAGCTCAGCCTCAAAAGCGCTCTCAAAAACGACGGTGGCGAGTTTTGAGCTTACCCTGTTCTACGGGGGAGGAGCCCTATTCGATTGCAATTACATTGCTAGAGGCCGGTTTGCCTGCCGGGTCCTTCCACATTGATGGGGTCGATATTAGCAAGCAGGCATTGGCCTCTGCTCGACAAGGGAGTTTTGCCCCCTATTCTTTTCGCAAAACCGTTAGCTATTCACCAGATCAGCATATTCAGCGATACTTTCAGCTTAGCCAAAGGCGCTATCAGATGGTTGATCAATTGCGATCGCACGTGCAGTTCCATCAAGGGAATTTGGCCGAGCCGAACTGCTTGCAAGGGCAAGCACCCTATGACATTATCTTTTGCCGTAACTTGTTGATCTATTTTCACCAAAAGGCTCGCGATCGCGCATTGCAAAAGTTAGATAGGCTGTTGGTTCCTAATGGCCTGTTGTTTGTGGGCTATGCCGAAGCCAGTCAAATTGATCTTCAGCGGTTTAAGTCTGTTTCTCGGCCCCAGGCCTTTGTCTATCAGAAATTGGCGACCCCAACGATGCACAACACGATGCACAATGGTGCCACTCACTTAGGGGCGCGGCCTGTAGATTCGCCACAGCCGACTGTCTCAATTCAGCAGATGGCAACAGACTCAATCTCTCTTGAGACTATTCGTGAATTTATGGAGAAAGGACAGCTTGAGCCTGCCTTAGCTCAGTGCGATCACTATCTCCAAAATGAACCCGTTAGTGCGGCTGCCCATCTGCTGTTAGGTGAAATTTATCAGGCAAAGGGCCAGTATGCGTGTGCCGATAGCGCTTTTCAAAAAGTACTCTATCTTGACCCGAGCTGTACCGAGGCGCTGATTTATCGTGTAGAGATGGCTGAGCAGGCAGGTGATCGCGCCGTTACGCAACGCCTACTGCGAAGGCTTGAGCGTCGGTTGAACCAACAACGTCTGTAGCACCTTGCTTGATTGTCTCAAAAGCCCCTCTCAGACCACCCGCTCAAGAGGCCCATCTCGATGTCAATATACGACAATTCAGACAATGATTAACAGTTTGACATTCTTAGAGGTGTGATTCTAAGGATGATTATTCCATCATATCAATGGGAATGATTATGGGAGACTCTCTTGACTAGAGCATTTGCGTTTGTCCCTTCTGTTTTTCTCGACCGGCTCGACCAGTCTCATTCCCTGCGATTTTCTTTAAATATACTCGTCTTTTTTAATCACACACCCCTCAAATGAACCCTTTTACTCGAAAGCATTCGCTCACCATTGGTCAAACATTGGGGTCTGGATTTGGCATACTTTTTTTCTTGGTGATTTTTACCAATGTCATTTTACAGGTGACGCACGATCGAGCTTACGAGGCCACAGAGGACGTGATTTTGGCCCATAAGATTCAGTTTGAGCTTGAACGTCTCGAAAAGCTCTCAGTACAGGCAGAGACTGGTCAAAGGGGTTTCCTTTACACAGGCAATGAAGCCTTCTTAGAGCCTTACACAGCGGCTCGCCAACAGCTGAATGAAAAAATAGAGCAATTGAGGGTCCAAATTAAAGATGAAGACCAAAAGAAGAGACTGGATTTACTCAAGGTATCGTTTCAGACTCGAATGGACTATCTGGAAGAGACTATTAACTTGGCCAAACAAGGAAAAGAAGCCAATGTTAAAACCCGGGTGAGTTCTGGTGAAGGTCGGAATCTGATGGCGCAAATTGAGTCAGCAATTCTAGAGATGGAAACCGCTGAAGATGATATCCTGGCCGCGCGTCAGGTGGTTGCCCAACAGGCCAAGGACCTCGCTACGATTGTGGTCTGGGTTAAAGTAGTCACCCTTGTGGGGCTGGGTCTGTTGATTCTGTGGATTACCAATCGAACTATTCAGCAAGCCATACAAAAAGCTTTAGATGCTGCCGAGAGCGTGGCGACGGGCGATCTGACCCATCCTATTGAAATTACCTCTAAGGATTCTATTGGTAAGTTACTTTTGGCCATCAAAGACATGACTCAGAGCTTAAATGACCTGATTTCTCAGGTGAGCGAGTCGGGGATTCAGGTGACCAGTTCTGCTACTCAAATTGCCTCTTCTAGTCGGCAGCTAGAGGCGACCATGACAGAACAAGCCGCTTCTACCAATGAAATTACGGTCACTGCTCAAGAAATTGCGACGACCGCTGATGAACTTGCCAAAACGGTAGAGCAGGTTGCGACCATGGCCAACAATACGGCAACCGTTGCCAGTGACGGCCAGCAACAGCTGATCCAAATGGAAACCACCATTCGCCAGCTAGCCCAAGCAACGGAGAGTATCGCTGATAAGCTGGGCTTGATTAACGACAAAGCTAACAACATTAATGCGGTGGTCACCACCATTACAAAAGTGGCCGATCAGACCAACTTACTTTCGCTTAATGCGGCGATTGAAGCTGAAAAAGCCGGTGAGTATGGGGCTGGGTTTGCAGTTGTCTCCCGTGAAATTCGTCGATTGGCCGATCAAACAGCTGTTGCCACCTTGGAGATTGAGACCATGGTGCAGGATATGCAATCGGCGGTATCTACCGGGGTAATGGAAATGGACCAATTCTCCCGAGATATTAATCAGGGCGTGATGGATGTGCAAACCATTAGTAGTCAAATTAACGTGGTGATCGATCAAATCCGCAGCCTCACCCCTCAATTTGAAATGGCCAGCCAGGGCATGGATGCCCAATCCCAGCGAGGACAACAAATTCGCGATTCTATGGAACAGCTTAATGATACCTCTCAACAAACCTTTGGGGCGATGCAAGAGAGCAATCAGTCTATTAATCAGCTCAATCAGGTGGTGAAGAGTTTGCAACAGGAAATTTCGCGATTCAAAGTCAGTGCGTAATTTAGCCTGTTGAAGTCAGAATTGCTTACTCTAGAGTGCTTCATCTAAAGGGCTATCGTCCACAATGCTTAATCCAGAAAACGTTGGATAGGGAAGAGTTAATTTGGTGAACAACAAGTGTTGGCGTGAAATTGGAGTGTGGGGCGACCTGACCTGCCCAAAGCTGGAAACAGAAATTCACTGCCATAACTGCTCGGTGTATAGCCAAGGGGGCCGGACCTTGCTAGAGCGCCTAGAGCCCGAGGGCTACACCGCTGAGTGGACGGCGCTCATGGCGCTGCCCCGGAATCACCATGCTAACCAATCCTCCGGCCAACAATTCTCTGATCAACACCACGTTGGTACGCCCTCTGAGACCTCTCCCCAAGAAGCTAGCCAAGATCGCTTGATGATGACGATTTTTCGCTTAGGCCAAGAGTGGTTAGCCCTTCCGGCAAACATTTTTGACCAGGTCGTATCGCCCAATCCTGTGCATTCGATGCCCCATTGCCATAACCGTCTGTTACGAGGCATCGTTAACGTGCGCGGCCAAATTTTGCCCTGTGTCTCACTCCATGCGCTGTTGGGTATTGCTGAATCTGTTGATCGGCGAGGTCAGCCTGTACCCATGCTGAGTTCAGCACCCCAGTCTTCGACAGTCGGCCCTAATCAACTGACCTTTAAGCGAAAGCCCCAGGGCAACGGCGCACAGGGGGGCTACCGGCGCCTAGTAGTGATTAAGCGATCGCGAGAAAATTGGGCTTTTGAAGTGGATGAACTCTACGGTTTATATGCCTGTGTGGAAGCGGCGCTGCGGAATGCGCCCGCACTCACTAATCAAGCCTTGGCCAGTTTTACGACAGCGACTTTCTCCTGGAAAGATCAAAATGTCAGCTACCTTGCAGCTGATCAGCTGTTTTCAGTCCTGCGGCAACGAGCCCTATGATTTACAAGCGCCCCGAATTTAAAAATGTCTCCATGCTGAAAATTTTCAACATGGAACTTGAAAAGCAGATTGTTTTACTCAATGATAATTTGTTGGCGATTGAAAACCAGCCAGATATCTCAGATGAGGCCTCTGCGCAGCGTTTGGCCTCCTTGATGCGATCGGTTCATTCGATTAAGGGGGCAGCTCGCATTGTGGGGCTAGCGCCTGCTGTTGAGATGGCCCATGCGATGGAGGATGGTTTTGTTGCTCTCAAGCAAGATCAGATCAGCCTAACTTCTCAGGTTGTGGATGTGTTGCTCGGCGGGGTGGATTGGTTCACTCAGCTTGGGAAAGTGTCCGATGATACTCAGGCTGATTGGTTTGTTGAGCAAAAAGAATCGACCCAACGCTGTCTAGACGCGATCGCGGCACTTCTCACCGCTGAGCCTCTTTCTGACGTTGCCGAGCAGCTACCGGTCATGTCACCGGCCACATCTTCGGCTAAATCTCCGGTCGAATCCCTGGCCAAATCTCCGGTTGAATCTCTGGCCAAATCCCTGGCCAAATCTCCTGCTGAACCGCCAGTCGAATCCCCTGTTGAGAAACCTCTTCCCCCCAGCCCAACGGCTGCGTCACAGACTGAGCGCACTCTCCACGATTCACCTAACGGTTCACTGGGCAAGCCACCAGAGAGTGCGCCTGACCCTGCGCCCACCCCCGCTGATTCAACGCCTGATCAGGTGGTGAGGGTTAATGCCAGTAACCTGGATCAGCTCATGGCGCTGGCCGGTGAGTCGTTGGTTGAAGTAAATTGGTTGCAGCCGTTTACCGACACCATGCAGCACCTCAAACGGCGGCAACAAATGTTGACGAGCCTATTGGAGCAGTTTCAACAATCGGTATCTTTGTCTCCTGCGGACAAAAAGAAACTGGAAGAGGTGAAAAGAACCGCGATAGATTGCCATGGGTTGTTGAGCGATCGCATTGGCGACTTGGACCAGTTTTCTCGTCGGTTTTCCCAGCTGTCTGACAATCTTTATCGGGAAGTGATTGCCAGCCACATGCGGCCATTTTCCGATAGCACCCAAGGCTTTCCTCGAATGGTGCGAGATTTGGCTAAGGAACAAGGCAAGCAAGTCAGACTGGAAATTATCGGGCAAAATACCCAAATAGATCGCACCATTCTCGATAAGTTAGAAGCGCCCCTCACCCATATGCTGCGCAATGCGATCGCCCACGGTATTGAAAGTGTGGCGCAGCGACAACAGCTGGGTAAGCCTAGCCAAGGCACTATTCGATTAGAGGCCACCCACCGCGCAGGGATGCTTTCGATTACCGTCAGTGACGATGGCGGCGGCATTAATGTAGAACAATTGCGGCGCTCCATCATTGAAAAACAGCTGACGCCCCCTGCCTTGGCTGCCCAGCTGAATGAGGCCGAGCTGATGGAGTTTTTATTCTTGCCCGGTTTTTCTACTGCCTCAGCGGTGACTCAGCTCTCCGGGCGAGGGGTCGGGCTCGATATTGCCAAGAGCATGGTCCAGGAAGTGGGCGGGCTATTGCGGGCGGTTAATAAGCCGGGTGCTGGGCTGGCCTTTCACTTTCAGCTCCCCCTAACTCTCTCGGTAATTCGGGCGCTGGTCGTTGATATTTCAGGTGAGGCCTATGCCTTTGGCCTGACCCGTATCGATCAGGTCCGGCTGATCAAGCCAGCGGAGGTTTCAATCAGCGAAAACCGGCCTTACATCGTGGTCGATGATGAAAATATTAGCCTGGTGCAGGCGCAGCAGGTGCTAGAACTCCCCGAGACCAATACTGGAGATAAGTCGCTGCTTTCGGTGGTCATTCTGAGCGATCAGACCCATCGCTACGGCATTATTGTCGATAGCTTTTTAGGCGAGCGCGAGGTCGTGGTGCGCCCCTTAGATGAGCGGTTTGGCAAAGTACAAGATGTCAGTGCGGCAGCGCTTACTAAGGAAGGGGTGCCCTTGTTGATTATCGATGTTGCGGATTTGGTGCGCTCTATTGAACAGTTGGTGAGCGGTGGCGACCTGAATCTTTTGGGTGATGCCTCAGATTCATCATCGGGATCAAGGGCAGACCAGGGCTCAAGATCAGGTCAAACGAAAGGGCGGGTGCTGGTGGTAGAAGATTCCATGACTGTTCGAGAGATGGAGCGCCAATTGCTGCAAAATCATGGCTACGACGTCGATGTTGCCGTCAATGGCATGGAAGGCTGGAATACGGTACGCAGCGGCGATTACGATCTGGTGGTTTCAGATGTAGATATGCCTCGGATGAACGGGATTGAGCTGGTGCAACACATTAAAGACCATCCCCAGCTCAAGCAGCTGCCCGTCATTATCGTTTCCTACAAAGATCGGCAGGCCGATCAACTCGCTGGGCTCAATGCAGGGGCTGACTACTACCTCACCAAGAGTAGCTTTCAGGACAATAGCCTGGTGAAGGCGGTCATGGACCTGATTGGCTAATGCTGAAAATTGCAATTGTCAATGACACGGCGATCGCCGTGGAGGCACTGCATCGGGTGATTGAGGCGACCGCCGACTACTGCCTGCTGTGGGTTGCTCACACCGGTACCGAAGCCGTTCGCAATTGCGATCGCCAACGGCCCGATGTGATTTTGATGGATCTCAACATGCCAGAGCTAGATGGCGTTGAGGCCACCCGTCAAATTATGCAGCGATCGCCCTGCGCTATTTTAATTGTGACCGCCAGCATTACCCACAATACGGCCAAGGTGCTAGAAGCCATGGGCCATGGTGCTTTAGATGTGGTGTTGACCCCGGCGCTGGGCACAGGTGACGATCAGGCGGTTAAAGCCCTCCTCAAAAAAATTACGATCGTTGCCCAGTTGGCCTCCCCGACGACCCCGCCCCCTCGCAGCAAGCCCGTTTCCCCACCCTTGCAGACTGGCTTGCAAAAAGGCTTTCAAACTGGCCTCAAAAAGCCGCCCCGAAATCGCCCTTCACTTAACGTGCCGCAGCACCCTCCAAGTCTTCCTCCGCAGCAGCCACTGCAACAGTTACTGCAACAGTCACTGCAACAGCCTCCAAACCTTCTCTCTAGCCTGCCGAAACCTTCCCAAACTCTTCCATCAGGCATTTCCGTAGATCTGCCACCTCTGATTGTGATGGGGGCTTCTACCGGTGGCCCCCATGCCCTAAAGCAGATTTTGAGTCAGCTGCCCGGAACTTTACAAGGGGAGGTGTTCAAGGCGGCTATTGTCGTGATTCAACATATCGATGGCCAATTTACCCCCGGTTTAGTCGACTGGCTTAATCAATTTTCTCGGCTACCGGTTGCCCTGGCCCGCAACGGCGATCGCCCTGAGGTCGGCAAAGTATTGGTTGCGGGGACCAATAACCACCTGAATTTGCGAGCGAACCAAACCTTACGCTATACCCACGAGCCCGCTGATGTGACCTATCGGCCTTCGATTGATGTGTTTTTTGGGAGTGTGGCCCGCCACTGGCCTCGACCTGGCATGGCCCTGTTGCTCACCGGCATGGGGCGAGATGGGGCTGAGGGGATGGCCCGGTTGCATTCGGCTAAGTGGTACACCATTGCAGAAAGTGAAGACAGTTGCGTTGTCTTTAGCATGCCAAAAGCCGCCATTGAGCGGGGCGCTACCCACTGTATTTTGCCGCTCCCCTCAATCGCACCCCATTTGGTTCGTCGGTTAACGGTATCAGGTTCCCGTTTATAACTGGGCATCTTAAAGTCACAAAGGCACCTCCCTTTTCCCCACTACTCCCTTAAATTTGTTTATTTTTGGTGCTTCCTGGATATATGGCAATACCCTCAACGGCGATTAATCCTGCGATAATCGAGCCACATTCAAGTGCCTCGAATGTGGTGCAACCACTCGCGCCTAGCACTGAAGTGAGCTCGACTAAGGACACGTCTAGTGGAGACACCTCCCATGAAAGGTCTGTTAGCACAGACGCTGCTAGTACGGATGCCGCCAGTACGAATCCTGCCAGTACTAACCCCGCCAGTGACACACCAGACTCTACAAACCCTGTCAGTGAGCCCACCATCAAAGTGCTGCTGATTGATGACCAGCCCCTGGTTGCGGAGGCCATTAGCCGCTTGCTGGAAAACAATGCACCTGAGATCTTGTTTTACTACTGTGAGGATGTTGAGCAGGCCATTCCGGCAGCGATTGAGATTGAGCCCACGGTGATTTTGCAAGATTTGGTCATGCCAGACACCGATGGACTGATGCTGGTTAAATTTTTCCGGGCTAATCCGGTCACGCAAGCCATTCCCGTGATTGTGCTCTCCAGCCAAGAGGACTCTAGTGTCAAGGCAGAAGCCTTTGCCACAGGTGCTAACGACTACCTTGTAAAAAATCCCGATCCGATCGAGTTTATTGCGCGGGTTCGCTATCATTCGGCCGCCTATACCAACCTACTCAAAAGCCAAGCAGCAGAAAGGACCGAGGCCTACAATCGAGAGCTTGAAAGGCGCGTGGCAGAACGAACCGCTGAGCTGGAAACGGCGCTCGTGCGTCTTAAGAAAACGCAAAGTCAGCTGATTCAAGATGAGAAAATGGCCAGCCTAGGTCAGCTTGTTGCCGGTGTTGCCCATGAAATCAACAATCCGATTAACTTTATCTATGGTAATCTCAAGCCAGCTCAACACTATGCCTATGATCTGTTGGGGCTGATCGCACTCTATCAGCAAGAATATCCAGAACCGACAGAGGTTATTCAACAGGAAATTGATGATTTAGATTTGGCGTTTTTAGAAGAAGATTTTATGAAGCTAATGGCTTCGTTAAAAATCGGGACTGAGCGCATTCAGGAGATTGTTCTATCGTTGCGAAATTTCTCTCGGTTAGATGAGTCCGAGATGAAAACGGTCGATATCCATGAAGGGATTGATAGTACGTTATTGATCTTAAATTCTAAACTCAAGCCCATTAAAGTAACGAAAAATTATGGGCCTTGCCCTCTATTAGAGTGTTTCCCTGGTCAGCTGAACCAGGTCTTTATGAATGTTTTGGCGAACGCGGCTGATGCACTCATTGACAGCCTATCGGAAGACAAGGACGCGATTTTAGAGATTGGAATTCGCACCGAAGCTACAGACAATAATTGGGTGCGAATTATAATTTCGGATAATGGTCCCGGCATCCCAGAGGAGATGCTGAGCCAGATTTTTGATGTGTTTTTTACCACGAAACCGGTTGGTTCAGGGACAGGGTTAGGGCTCTCCATTAGCCATCAAATTGTGACGGAGCGACATGGGGGCACCTTGGAGTGCCAGTCAACGGTTGGTGAGGGCACCTCTTTCATTATTACAATTCCGGCTGTGCAACTCGCCTAATCTAAATTTAGTAATTAGGCCAGCAGGCTCTATATAATCGTGCCAGCAGGCCCTAGTGAAGGGAGCCTTTTTGGCACAATATTGGCACGATTAGGCGACTTATAGGATGGCAATCAGCCAACGCAGCCCACTGGCCATAACCAGCCAAATTAGTGGGAGCCACCATCTTGCCGATGGCCTGCCTTGCCGT
>JBCDAG010000144.1:0-16517 GCA_039186165.1 Cyanobacteria bacterium P01_F01_bin.53 | reverse complement strand
GCAAGTTTTGGCTAGAAGCTCATGCCGAAATCATGCTACATGGACGTTGTCAGTGGGCGGCTGGAACCTGGCAACAATTCTCGCATTCCGTGCTTACCGCTGCTCTATCGTAAACTCCCCCATAGTAGCGGACTGCTCCCTTCTCACTTAGAAGATACCTTCTTGCTCACCTGGGATGATCGTCTCACCATTCAGGACCCAGAAGCCTTGCTATCTCCCCAAGAATATCGCCAACCCATTGAGCTGTTGATTTTAAGTGCCTGGCAAACCGCGCGAGTGATGATCAGGCCGTTTTGGGTCTAGCGGGAATCACCGTTCGTGCCGGAGCTAGAAGCATTCTCTCCACTCTCTGGTCTGTTGCCGACGCATCCACAGCCCAGTTCATCACCCAGTTTTATCAAAACCTTACCCAGCAAACCACAAAAGCAGAAGCGCTCCGCCAGGCTCAACTGGCCCTAATCCATTACCCAAAATACAATCACCCTTACTTCTGGGCTCCTTTTGTTCTGGTCGGCAATTGGACATAAAGCATGCTGTTAATGTTGCATAGCATATGTACAACTGTTTACTTGTTTTAATTGTTGGGGATCGCTATAACTCAACCATCGCAATGTATCATCAAGGCAATGCATAATTTCTACGCCATCTGTTGTCTCAATAAACATCAGTTCATTACTGGTGGCAATAGCCCGAATGTCAGCCCAGTTTTCTTCTCCTGTATGGAGTTGAAATTTAGAAACGTTAGTGCCCTTAACTGACAGTCTGCTCAGCTGTCTCCAGCTCCTCCATAGCTCCCGACCCAGATTTATATTGAGTTGGTAGCCTGGCTTTATTGAAAAATAACGATATGCATCAAAATGGGCATCACTGCTTTTTTCAGCCATTAGGAACTGATGCTGATGTAGTAGATCGCTCAACCACGAGCTGTAGGTTGACTGGCGACGTAGCCAAAACTGCACAGGCTCCCGTAGGTTCATTTTCATAAGGACACCGTCTTGACGACTGATAAGCTGGTTAACCCCACAGACACACTCAGCGCGCAAAGAAGTATTGGATAGTAAAATTTCTTTCTGGCGAAGGGAGGCTTCTACAAAGGCTTCAACTAATTCAGTATTGTTCAACATAACGGGTAGAGACTTAGAGATAACCCGTTTTCTGAGAAAACAGAAAGAAACCGGAACAATGTACTAAGTTCAGTATATGCACGGTATGCTTTTAGTCCCTTTCTAAATACTAGGTATACTTCTCTGTAATGTTTATGAAGAAAGCACCATTCCCCTCTCTTCCAAATGACAAGTGAGATTAACTGACTGAGGTCTCAGGGTTACAGGCGATCTCTAAAATACGTAGGTGTCTATCTTCCGAGAGCCGAAAATGGCTGCATCGACGATGCAGGGGAGTCATTGATACAGCTATTGAGAAGACAAACCATCTATCAGGGGACCGGGAGTGGGTGGGCCATGTCTAGTGCCGCTAATTCCTGCTGAAACCTAGAAAAACCAGCTTTTGCCCAAAGGCTAATCTCATCTAGCAGTTGGCTCAAGGTGAAAGATTCAAAGTGGGTATTGAGTGTGGCTAGCACGGTCATGATGATGCTCCGGCGCTTTGCGCCCGATGGGCTTTTGCTGGTTCTGCCGTCCTTGCGACCGACGCTCTATGCAGGCAGATTTAGGCACACCCTGCTCATACACTTCGATATGCTCCTCACGCACTCTAGCTTCACGCTTTGGGCTCGACGTCCCGTTGCTTTTCGGCACCGTTTACTTTTCCCTTTGTTCTGATTCTTCTCTACGTTTGACGTCAGAAATCAGGCCAACATGCAACCGTTTAAACGTTTCATAGTTCCGTACCTCAGCAAACAGATCTTGGTACGGCTGACAATACTCGTCAACGAACCAAACCGTCGGCTGCTAAGGCCCTATCGACTCGATGACTAATCTAGCCACTTAACCTGTTCCGTAAAAATAATATCTAACTGAACTTTGGTAAAACGCTGGATCAATAGAGCATAGAGTTGGTGACGTAGTTGGTCTTGTTGGGCGATGGTTTCGCACCACTGATTGGGCACCCAAACATAGACTTGCACATATAGAAATCGACCGACTTCAAGAGATCTCACCTGCCAGGAAAGGGCCTCGATATCTTTGAAAACCATTGCTGTGAAAGATTCTATGGCGATGGTCTTTGTATGGTCGGGGCAATAACCCACAATTTGCCGCCAAGCATCACGGATTATTTTGATAGGCATCGATATTGTGGAAAAAACCAACAAAATGACCAGTATGGAATCCGCGTAAGGTGTCATGGCTTCTAGCGATGTGCCTTGCGTGAATTGAAGTCCGAGGAAGGTAATGGTGACAACAACACTAATAATCCCATCTAGAATCCAACGCTGGGCATCTACTGCCACAATCGATGATTGAGATTGTTTGGCCAGTTTCCCGACTCGCCAAGCCAGCCAAAAACAGGCGACGGTGGCAACCCCGGCGTAGCCGATAACGACATCTACCACGATGTTTCGTCCGCCAGTAAAGAGGGCGGAGATAGCAGACATCAACGCAAACAAACTTACTAGCCCTAAAAGTAAACCTTTGCTGAGGTTGAGCATCGGTTCAAAAGTGGCATATCCAAAAGGGTAACGCTCATTTCTGGGACGCATTGCCAAATCCACCATTTTCTGGGTGAGCAGCGCGATCGCAAATCTAATCAACAGAAAAAAGCCATCTAACAAAATCACTTCCGATTTTGTAATGACCGCGACCCCTAATCCGAATAAAGCCAGGGCCAGGGTCCCGATTGCAGTGAGTCGTAATGCCTGAGTTTCTAGCTCAAACAGGTTGCTGGTGTTCTTCCTCATCGGTGCTGTTGGGCTACTCCGGCTCAATGTATAATCCCGATTGTGTGGAAAAGTACTCTACTAAATGGACGTTTGTAGGCGCGGTACTGGCTGCTTTTACATAGGCCGAGGTAAGGTAAGGGCGATAGGCTACGTCCCCTAGTAAGTGGGTTTTCCCGTGGGCGATCAAAACCGTCAGCATCACGTTAAACAACCATTCCTCAGTAGCCTTAAAGTTCTCAGAAAGATCACTCCTTGGATGAATTAACTCTAAGATAGCTCTCGTTAACTCAGTAGTATGGGAAAGATTTTCGACTAAGTAGAAATACTTCTGAGGCGTGGTTAGCCCTTGGAAAGCTGTTAATTGTTCTTGAACAATCGGCGTAGCAATATCGTAAGAACCTCCAACAATGACCACAGGAACCTCAATTTGGCTGACGCCTTGCTCGCCAAAAAGATTACTCATGGGCGATAGGGCAAAAACAAAGCCCACTCGTTCATCCGCCAAGCTGCCATCTGTGAGTTGTTGAATTTCCTGAGGTGAAGCTGCCAGTTCTAATGCTCTGCACTGAATCAAGAGGGATATATTGACCGTATCAGGGACAAAATCAGCTTCTGGATCGCATTGTTCTTGTAGCAGGACAAAATCAACGGTTGCACCTGCCAGCGCTAGCGCCGTATAACCACCAAAGGAATGACCAACCAGGCCCACACGGTCGAGCTGTAAACGACCTTGAAACTCACTGTTATTTTTGTGTTCTAGCGTATCGAGTAAAAATTGAATATCCTGAGGCCGATTAATAAACTCCATCACCTCAAAAGACTCATGGGTAAGGCCTTTGGCGAGATCCATCTGATAGCCCAGGTTACTCCCAATATGTTCTGGCACGGCCACGAAAAATCCATTGGCCGCTAGGCGATGGGCTGCTGCGACAGTCTCAGGATGGGTTCGCGTATCTCCATAGCCATGGGAAAAAATCATGACAGGTATAGGAGCTGGCATCTTGCTGATATCTTGAGGTAGATAAAGATCAACCGGGTAGGACCGAGCTGATGAGTCAGCACTGGCGCGATCACTATCATTTAACATCAGAGCTCGCACCTCGACCTCAAACTGCGGCGTATCGGCCAACATACTCAAAGCACCATAATCCAAAGGTGGATCGTTGGCTGCTGCTGCTTCAGACTCTTGTATGGCTTCACTGACCAGCCGTTCAGTCGTTTCAATGTTGGTCGTGAGCGCATCCGCTAAGGCCAATACCTGTGGTAAATCCAACCGCATCCCCTCAGTCGGATAAAACCGGATGAGATTGATCAAAGAGAGTCCATCGGGATCGGCAGCGGCTAGCACAACAGCAGCACGTATAGCCTGCTGACCATTTTGCCCACTGCGGGTTTGAATGAGCAGCCCTATCGCTGATAATAAAATGTCTCCGATAGGAGAATATAACCACTGGGAGAGCATAAAAGGATCGCCTAGCGGCTCTGGAAGCTCCGAACTGAATGCTGATAGCGGCGTCCTTAAAACCTTCTGAAAAGTCTGTTGCTGCTCTGGTGATAAATCACGAAGATAGGGAGCCAGGTTATCATCTACGTGAGAATCCTGAGCAAAGCGTTCGAGAGACGAAGTGGGAATCGAGCGCCCTAAAAAGCCATAGTCCAGAAAAATAGTGTCTGCTGACCGGGCCGGGGCGGCGGTTGCTATCCCCCACGAAAGACTCAGTGCAGTGGTCAGTGCAGTGGTCAGTGCAGTGGTCAGTGCACCCGTTTTCAGGCATTTCTGTACTACTTTTTTGGGGAAAGTAACCTGTTTAAAGAACATGGCGAATAACCGTTTAAGTTTGCCGCATTATAGAATCCATAGCCAATGCTATGAGCTAATTTCAAGCCGTTTACGTCTTCTATCGAATACCCACCGCAGCATCGGTGGTGCCACAAAGGTGGTCACAATCACCATCAATACAATCGCCACATTAATGGCACCTGTGAGGGCACCTGTGGCAGCCCCCAACCCAGCAAAAACAAGCCCCACTTCACCCCTTGGGACCATACCCGTGCCAATCGCTAGGCGATCAACAGAGTCTTTCGTAAACAGGCAGTATCCAGCGGCGAGCTTGCCTGCGATCGCCACCACAATCAGAAAGGCTGCAATCACCAATCCTTCACGGTTTTCGGGGTTTGCTAAATTCAACACCGTTAAATCGGTTTTGGCCCCAATGGTGACAAAAAATATCGTTGCGAACAGGGCCACGAGCGGATCGCAGGCTTTTTCTAGGGCGTGGGTCTTTTTCGTATCCCCAAGAATAATGCCTGCCGCAAAGCACCCCAAGATATCTTCCAAGCCAATAACGTGCGAAATCATAGCCATAATCGATAAAAAGATGATGGCACCAATCAGCACACTGTAAGGGTTTTTGAGGCTATCCAGGAAGTTGATATATCTGGGGCCAAACGTTTTGTTGAGCACGATGGCGGCCACCACAAAAACTGTTGCACTCAGAATCGTACCTAAAACGCTAGAAATCTCTACGGTGCCATGCTCAGCGATCCCAATCGCCACCGCTAAAATGGCAATTCCAAGAATGTCATCGAGCACCGCCGCCCCCAAAATGATTTGGCCTTCTTTGGTATTGAGTACCCCCATATCTTGCATGATCCGAGAGGTGATGCCAATGCTCGTGGCTGTTAGCGCCGCCGCTGCAAATAGTGCTGGGATAGTCGATAGATTAAACAGGGTAGTGAGTCCTATAAAACCGGCAACCATGGGCATTAAAACGCCAGCAACCGCAACCGTTGCCGCCTGTGGACCCACTTTAATCAATTCTTTGAGGTCGGCCTCTAGGCCAATTTTAAACAATAACACCCCAACACCAGTTGTCGCGTAGTCGTCAACTAGGATTTTTACTGGCCCTGCAAAAATATCTTGAATGGTGGCGGCATCACTACCAGTGATCAGTTGGACAACGGCCATGAACCAAGCGGCCACCTGGTCGCCATTACCCAGTATCAGTAGCTTAACGCCAGAGACACCGATCATGAGACCTGCGATCAATTCTCCTAAAACAGCGGGCAGGCCAATCCGAACGGCAATCTCACCAAAGACTTGGGCAACCAAGAAAATGATTACTGTAATCAGTACAACAGCAACCGCTAGCGTCTTGGCATAGTGTTCTCCCCCAGCCTCTCCAGTGGTCGCCAGGAGACTAGAGAAGGAAGGGAGTAGAGACAGGCTGATACCATGGGTAAGCAGAGGATCGAGAAAAGCGGTGGATAGAAACATGTTCTTAAGGTGACTACTGAAGGCTTATATCTGAAGGCTGATGTCAAGGTTGAGGTTCTTCTTTGACCAGACGTCAAGAACAGCTAGTTGGAATGGCCAGTGAAAGTAGCCAGTTGAAATAGCTAGTCGGAATAGCCCACATACGGATTCGCATGTGGGCGTGCAGCATTTTCTCTAAAGGTTCTGAAACATTAGCCAATATCGTTGTCCGCTACCCGCTGGGATTTCGGTGTGAACTTGCTGAAACCCCAAATGCTCGTAAAAGCCCACATTCTTAGGATTTTCGGTGCGCAGCCAACAAGTGGCATAGCCCTGCTGGCGCATTTCTTCTAGCGCGGCTCCAATCATTTTTTTACCCAGTCCTTTACCCTTCTGGTCCGGACGTACACCCACAGCCCAGATGTAGGCAAAGTCTTTGGATGTCAGATCCTCGGAGGCAGAACCTTTGGAGGCGTACCGGAGGAGGGCCTCTTCACACACATTATCGTGAGCCTGGAACCGCCTAAAAGCAGTTAACCCCAACCTCAGAGGCACCGACAGCATCCGACTGCGAAATAATTCCAGGAATTTTATCGGGCCAGAAAAAGCCTTGCCGGGGACCCAGGCCAAGATCCCGCCACCGCCAGGGGTAATGTTAACGCTGCCATGGTATTGGCTACAGCGGATAAGCGGCAAAAAGAGTTTGGTCAATTGTTGTACGCGCGTTTCGGCGTCGGGCAACACGTAGGCCATAAACGAGTCTTGGGCGAATGCCTGACCCAAGATTGTCGCAGCAGCTTTTTGCTGGTCTACGGTCAATGTTTTTTGCGGCTTTACTGAGAACAAACGTTCTTCAAATTGGGCAACCATTGTTTTCTCCAAGATAATGAGTACAGACGAATTCTGGCAGACAAAGCGATCGCAGCTTTCAAAGCATGACATCACATAAACATGAACAAAGCTCATGTATTTAAAACATGAGCTTTGTTCATGTTTGTCAACAGGGTGTGTTCTAAAGGTCTGACAATTTTCATCTGTGATGTCATCAAGCCCGTGCAATCTATTGCTTTGGCTTCCATGCTCTAAGAAGGTTTAGGGTTAAACAGTCGTACGGGTATTGGGCGTCAGCTGTAGATAAAGACCCGGCACAACTAGCAAGGCAATCAGCGTGGCTGAAATCAAACCGCAGATAATGGCCATACACAAAGGAAACCATTTGGCCTCGCTAAAAGCTAAGGGCATAAGGCCAATAATGGTGGTGAGTGAGGTGGTGAGAATTGGGCGCAGGCGATCGCTGGCTCCCAGGGCCGCTGCATGGCGAACATCTAAGCCCTCTTTACGCCGCTCGTTCATAGTATCGACCATCACAATGGCGTTGTTGACCACAATCCCGGTGAGGGAAATTATCCCAATAGCAGAAGGAAACGAGAAAGGGAGATTCAACAACACATAGCCAAAAATCGTCCCAATTAGGGCAAAAGGAATGGTCAAAATAATGATCACCGGCTGCGTGTAGGAACCAAATTGCAACACCAACACGGCAAACACTAAAAAGATGGCGATTAGGAGCATGAGTCCCGCCGAGCCGAAAGTTTCACTACTGGTGTCGGCATCACCGCCAAAACGATAGCTGTATCCCCGTGGCCACCGATGGGGATTATCGGTATCGGTGGCATCAAACTGCATAGCGGCAAGCTTGGGCATCAGCTCAGCGAGGATATCGGCATCAAAATAGCCTTGGCCTGGAATCACCTTGGCTAACACGGTTACGCTGCGCTCGGTGTTGCGATGGGTAATCGAAAGCGGAACTGCGCCTTCTAAAGGTTCTGTTAGCGCGTCAGCGGGTAGAGCTTCTCCATCAGGGGTAATAAACCGCATGGTTGCAAATTCATCGAGTCGAGATGGACCGCCCACTTCGCCCTGGCGCGAGGGCCACTGGGTACTGAGGCGAATTTCTAAGTCTTCCTCACCGCTACCCACTGGAAAATCACCTACGTCGTTATCAATCATTAGGTAGCGACCTTGTCCGCCGAGATCTTCCTGGCTGATGCCATAAAAATCGAGTGCTTCTCGTTTGGGTACCAATTTGTAATCTTCACGCAAATTGCCCAAGTCATCTCGCACATCCATGGTTCCAGGGATCTCTCGCAAAGCCTGTTGAACTTGGGCAGAAATTTCCCTCAGGGTTTGTAGATCTTCCCCATAGAGTTCTACTTGAATTGGATCTTCCCCACCCCCTGTTCGCTCAAATTGAATCGCTAAGACTGCGCCGGGATAGTCCCGAACAATTTCTTTTTCTAGGGATTCTCTGAGGTCACGGACGTATTCGAAGGAATCTCGTTGCCGCCCAGAGCGCTCAACCATAATGGCCGACAGCCCCACAAAATAGTCTGCATTGACTGGTTTGATTTCGCTGGAGGCTACCATGTTGCTACGCTGTCCCACCAGCTTAACGATGTTATGAAAAACTTTTTGGCCACTTTTTGGGCTGGCCTGCACAGCATCGTCATCGCTGTAGTTGCGCAAGAATTCACCAATGCGATCGCCCACTTCTTGGGAACGGGCTAAGGTCGCCGATGGCGGTAATTCTACATTAATGCTGAGTTTGCGACCCTCTGAGTCAGGAAACAATGCAGATGGCAGCTGGACAAATAACACCATAGAACACACAAAGAGTGCAATGGTCCCCAACGTCCACAAACGAGCAACATGACGATTGGGCACGGTTACCTTTAAGCTCCACTGAGCAAACCGGGCAGACAGGGTCTCGGTGAGCCTGTCAACAAATGTTTTAGAGATTTTTTTAGAGGTGTCTTGGTTTTCCCCCAGTTCTGAGCTTCTCTTTTCTGAGCCTCCCTTTTCTGGGCCACTGTCTAATAGAAACTTCGAGAGAGGAATCACGACCAACAGCGCAATGCCGTAGCTTAGTACGAGGCAAGTAATAGCGCTGATGGGGATAAGGCGAACAAATTTTCCCATTGTGCCTGCGATCGCCATTAAGGGCACCATCGCCAGAATGGTCGTTAGCTGGCCCGCGAATGACGGCGCTGCATAGGTTTTTACCGTTTTAATGGCAGCTTCAGCAAAAGTCAGCCCTTGAATATAGAGCCCATCGTGCATGCCTTCTAGCATGAGAATAAACACATCTACCAGCAGCCCCAAGGCTAGGATCATGCCGATCATCACCATGCTGTTGAGAGTATATCCCATCGTCCACAGCACAAAAATGGCTCCGGCAAAGGTGAGTGGAATTGCCAACCCTGCAATCAGAGCTTCTCGCCAAGTCAGTGCCACCAACAAAATTACAAACACGCATAGCGAAGCTTGAAACACATTGCTGCCCAGGTCATTTAGCTCTGTGCGGATCTTATCAGCATCACTATTGAGCACCCGATAGTCCATGCCATAGGGCCAAAGTGTTGGATCCTCACGGGCCACATCCATGGCAGTTAAAGTATCATTTATCACCTGAGTCGTATCACTGCCAGGCACCTTCACTACATCTAGTATCACCGTTTGTGCAAACGGTCCTCCCTGCCAGCTTAGGGCCGCCCGATTAGTCTCTCTTTCTAGCCCTTGATAGACATTCGCCACCTCCGATAGGCGAACAATCCGATTGTCATTCAGCCTCGCAACGGGCAAATTTTTCAAATCTTCTAAGGTGCGAAATCGTCCATATAGGCGGACCTGCGCTCCGATTTCATCATCTCGAACTAAGTCTAAAGAGGTATCAATATTACTCCCTTCAATGGCTTGACTTACCTGGGTAGAGGCAATACCTAGCGAAGTCAGCCGGCTCGGGATCATTTGCACATGAATCACATCCTCACGACGTCCGGCCAGATTCACTTCTCGCACATTTTTTACAGATTCTAGTTCAGCCTGCAAATCTTCAGCCGCTTGACTGAGAATAGTGGTATCTAGAGCTTCTCCCGTTAACGCCAGTGATAGGATGGGTGCATCTTGCTGAGAGAGCTGTTCAAATTCTGATTTCTCACGCCCAGTTGCTTCTGATGGTAGCTCAGGTTCAGCATCATCGAGTTTGCCTCTCAGCTCCTGAATTGATTCAGCCACTGGAGACTCAGCTTTAAATGAAACGTCAATAATCGAGAACGAATTGAAGGTCGCACTGGTGAAGTCATCTAAACCTTGCAGGCTTTTAATTTCTTTTTCGATCTTATCGGTGACCTGATTCTCAATCGTTTCCGCGTCTGTCCCTGGCCAAACGGTCGTAATCATCGCGCGAGCAATTTTTATATCAGGGTCACCCTCCTTCACCATGGAAAAGTAGCCCATGATGCCGCCCATGATAAGCATAAAACATAGCAATATGCCAAAAATCTGACGGGTAAAAAAGAACGTCATCCAGCCCGGAGGCGTTGCTGGAGCTGGAAGCTTACCATTGACAGCCTGTTGAGAGGGAAACCCCTTATCTTTCTGTGGAACTTCTTGAAGATTCACGGGCTCAGCTCCTAATTCACAATTTCAATAGGGGTACCATCCACTAGCCGATTCTGGCCTTCGAGCACCAACCATTCGCCTGGTTCCACGCCCGATAAAATTTCGACGCCTGATAACCCTTCTGCGCCTAGCAACACTTTTCGCTTCTGCGCAGTACCCTCTATCTGGTTCACAACGAACACATAATCCGATTGATCTCTAGAAAACACCGCCCCGAGAGGTACAACAACGGCATCTGGATTTGAAATTGTTTCAATCCAGGCGTAAACGCGTGCGCCAACCTTGAGATTTCGCACCTGTTGAAAATCTCGAATGGTGACTTTAGTCCCACGTCCTTCGGGCGTTTGGGAGGGGCTAATCGCAAACACTTGACCTTGGCTACCTCGCTTTTGGGCAAGCTCTAAGAGGTCTGATTGGCTCGCGCCACCAGCTTGAGCGGTACTCACCGCTTCTTCTAAAACAACGAAGGCTTGTTGACCAGGCCGAATAGCATTGGCTTGATCGGATTGAATTTCGAGTTCTACTTCATAGGTTGACGGATCAACGACGACAATAGGGGCGGTTTCAATCACTGCTTGGGAACTGCTGACATCCTGATACTGAGTGTTCCAATATTCACCCTCTCGGATGTTAATGTAAGCAACGACTCCATCAATAGGAGAAGCTAATTGGGTATCTTCTAGATCCACAGATGCCTCAGTTTTTCTCGCTTGGGCAGCTGTAATGGCAGCTTGAGAAACTTGGATATCTTTTTCAGCCGAGCCCACGTCCTGTTGAGCAATGCTGAAAGCAGCCTGCGCTTGATCCACCCGATTTAGATAAAGATCACGATCACTTTCCGTCACAGCTCCCGCATCAAACAGTCTCTGGTAGCGTCGTAATTCTGTTTCTGCTAGTGCTAGATCAGACTTTGCCTTTGCCAAGTTTGCACTGGTTTGTAACAAGGCCGCTTCTGACTGCTCCCGCCGATTGACCGCAACATCAATATCCGCTTGGGTAGTATCAATGCCTGATTGTTGCCGCCGGTCATCAATAGTCGCCAGCAGTTGTCCCCGTGAAACCCAATCCCCCTCTCTCAGTTCTACGCCGCTGTTTCTCGCCACATAGGTAATGTCGCCATTGGCAAAAAAGTTCAGCACGCGGAGCTGCACTGGCAACGCAGTACCGGCCTCAAAGACCCACTCTTGAGCTAAGCCTGCTTGAATTTGGACAGCCCGAACGGGTAAGCGAGCCTCACTGTTATCAGTAGTAGCAGCCTCGAACAAGGTCGGTGATGTAATACGCCGAATAGCTTGCCAACCAATCAAGCCGGAGATCAGTGCAACAATCAGCGTGATCGCTGGCCACCTCTTTTTCATTGGCCAAGGCCAACGCTTTATCATTCCATAACCCGTATCACGAGAAAGCCGGGACTTCGATAACTCTGAACCTTCTTGGGCCACTTCATAGTGCCTACTAGTTGAAGTAGCCTCAATAACTCCTTGCTCTGCTAAAGTCTGTTCTCCTTGAGGCAATGGGTTACCACTAGGGCTATGCGCTCTGGTGTTTGGTGTTTCGGGATTCGGTGCTTCGGTGCTCATAACATCATTTCTTCAAGTGAAAACACAACGTAAAACCGCAATATGGAAAATCAAAATGTCCCTAAAATCAGCGTTTGAAACGGCAAAGCTGCCGAACCTTATACCTAGAACGTATGAAAATCTCCTATGCGCCCAAGCATAGAAAAAAGTAAATATGGAAAATCAAAATCCACAATGAGCATCAATGCTTTTGCAGCATGATTTAAGATGAGCTTAATGATTGAGCTTAATAGAGAAGGCGTTTCAGAAACGTCCCTGAAACGTCTCTGAAACGTCCCTGAAATGTCTCTGAAACGTCCCGACTTCAGTCAACTTTTCGGCTTGATCTTCGACTGACTGCCCGACTCAACAATGTTTCAATGTGCACTGAGTAAGGTAGAGCCTTTCTAAGAGGCTCATTTAAGTGGCTCATTACATAAGCTGTGATGAAGGGATGCTGAGTATAGGTATTACCTTGCTGTTTTATCAGCGATCGCCCGCAAAGTGACTCTAGTGCATCAATGAGTGCAGTATTGCCGTACAGAGGCTGAACATCAGCCTTCAGGTTTTCTAGGCTAGCTTGATCTTGCGCAATGGCTAGCCAGGTCATCACTGTTTTCTCAATCAAGGTGAGCCGTTCAAATTGATGATCAAGAAAATGTTTCACCTCTTTGAGTAGTAAAACATCTTCTTCTAAAAAAAGAGCGATCTGCCCAGAAAAGACATCGCAAATTACAATACTGATCTTTTGTAGTATCAGAGGACTACAAGCATAGCGATTGCAAAGCTGTTCTTTTTCAGCCTGGGTTCCCTCTAACTGTTTACGTTCTAGTAGAGCTAGTGAAACCTCAGAGGAGCCTCCGACTGGTAGCATCCTAACAGCAAGATGTTCACCTTCTAGCATAGTAATTTCCATCGGTTTCTCTCGGCTAGTCAGCAAAAAACAACTTTTATGACTGGCTTGTCCAACCATGGAAAACAGTTCACTATATGATTCATACTGCGCTTGATAGCGTCCAGAGCTTTCTCCACTTTTAAACAGCGTCTCCATACCGTCTAAAATCACCAGACAACGAGATTGGCGCAACCAATGTATTAGCCGAGGCGTAGAGTAAGTGCTCTCTTGCTGACGAGAAATGAAGGGGATGAGATCAGCTAGCAGATCATCTAACAGTGGGGCATTGCGCAAAGATCGCCAAAAAACAAAGTCATACTTTGGCTGCAAATCATGCGCAACTTTAGCGGCCAAGTGGGTTTTCCCCATACCGCCTATCCCCAACAGCACGACTAAACGACACTGTTGCTGCATGACCCAGTCTTGCAATATTGATGCTTCTTCTGCGCGCCCGTAAAAGAATTTGATATCTGGCGCTTCCCCCCAATCAACCCATCTATTAGCTTGAGAGGCTATTTGAGGCATCTCGGAGGATGACGACAGCGATTCGTCTAACAGGGTCAGATCAATACGACTAGCTCCAACAACGGCTTCTTGAACAGTTGAAACATCATTTAGAAGTAGCTTCTCGTAAAATCGGCGAGTGGGATCGCTTGGGGCAATACCCATTTCGCTGCGCAGCATATTCATGCATTGGTGATACACTTGCAGCGCGCTTGCCCGCTCACCCTGTTGGAGATGAAGCTGCATCAAGCTTAAGTAGCCTGATTCGTTTAAAGGGTCAAGCTGCAAGAGCTGTTGCATGTAGGCGATTGCTCCGCGATAGTCTCCCATCTCACGCAGCAAACGGCTTAAGTCGACCAAGGCGGTTATCATACGCTTTTGCAACCGACCACGAATAGGTTCGATCCAATCGTCGTAACAGGTTAACAGCAGCCCGCCTTGGTAGAGGGAGATCGCCTCTTGCAGTTTTTGGACTTGTGCTGCTGGATTGTGTTTCGCCTCAGCCGCCTGCTCTAGATTGGTTTCAAATTCTGTCACATCTAGCCAAAAAGGTAGCTGAGGCTGCCACAGAATGGTCTTTGTAGTTACTCGCAGAAATTGATCGGGTTCTGGCAGCACCTGTTTCATTCGGTGCAGCTCTCGTCGAAGGTTGGTTTTCGCTTTCGTATCCGAAATATTTGGCCAAAATAAGGCAGCAAGCTGTGATCTAGGTTGGGGCGATCGCGCCCGCAAAACAAAATAGGCTAGCAGTGATTGATGGCGATCAGCTTGAAAACCATCAATTGGCTGGTTTTCAAACGTTACTCGCAGATGGCCAAACAAACAAATGCGAAGCTGACGAGAAGGTCGCATGTCAAACGCCTCGTTATTTAAATGGATCGTGAGAAAAGACTTGACTAAGTGCGCCAGCAGCTGCCTTTTGTTGGGTAATGGTCATTGCGTTATTGGCATAGGAAAACATACTTTTTCTCCAAGGGGTAAAGGTATGCGCAGAATCATACTTACTCGAAATGTTTACTCGAATGGCTATGGCCAAGTAAAATATGAACTAAGCTCATGTTTCGATAATATGAGCTTAGTTCATATTTTGTCAAGAGGAATTGAAGAATGTCAGAAAATGCGTCGAAAACAACGCTTAGAAGATGGCGCAAGCCCAAGCAGGCCCGCAGTTTGGCACGGGTAAATCGGATATTAGAGGTGGCTGAGGAAATGTTTATTAAGCAGGGATATGGTGCGACAACGACGAAGGCGATCGCAGCTCAGGCAAAGGTGCCCATTGGCTCGCTCTATCAGTTCTTCCCAGACAAAGCAGCCATTTTGCAGGCCCTAGCAGAGCAGTATTACGATTTGCTTCAGGCGAAGTTTCAGGCGTTTGATACGGATGAAACTGCACAACTGCCCTTGAAAGATTACGTGGATCAAATTGTTGAGGTAGTCGATCAGTTCTTTTCCGAACATCCAGGCCAGTACGCCATTTTTATGGAGATGCAGGTCACACTTCCAGAAGTAGAAGAAGCCGCGGATGCTGAGTTGATTCAGTCCTTGGCCAAGTTATTGGTACGGCGAGATGGTTCGTTGCAAGCGGAAGATTATGAGGCGATCGCTTTTGTGACGGTAAAGGCTATCGGTAATTTGCACTGGCTTTCTTTGGGACAGCCGCCTCAGTTTAGACGACGTTTATTAGAAGAAATCAAGCGAATCACTTTTCACTATTTTCAGAGCTACTTTCCTGGGTAGTTCGGTGAGATTATCTCAGCCCCTGCGACCCAACTCCTAGGAAAAGGAGCCTCACGGTGCGCAAGGTCTATGGCAAAGACAACATTCGCTATCTACGGTGCCAGTGCTGTGGCGAAGAATTCAGTGAGCGCAAGAATACAGCCCTGTGGAATACGAAAGTACCCGAGCACCGAGCCATTGAGGCGAGTCGTCAACTCGCCGAAGGAACATCTTTGAAAGGGACGGCACGATTGACTCATACCCACCGAGATACGGTGCGTCGGCTGATGCGTAAGGTAGGTGAGCATGCAGAACAGTTTCATGAACAGACCGCTCACCATCTCGATATCAATGTGCTTGAAATGGATGAACGCCACGGTTACGTGGACCGCAAAGCCCATCAGTGTTGGGAGGGTGTTGCGATTGATGCGGCGAG
This sequence comes from Cyanobacteria bacterium P01_F01_bin.53, assembly GCA_039186165.1. Taxonomy (GTDB): domain Bacteria; phylum Cyanobacteriota; class Cyanobacteriia; order Phormidesmidales; family Phormidesmidaceae; genus Phormidesmis. The sequence continues at coordinate 851 of JBCDAG010000144.1, read as the reverse complement.
TAAATAATTCCCAGAACGCTGGCCCATGTCCAAGTGGTCAAACATCGACAAGGCCGAAAACTGAAAACCGTTGAGGTCTGTAAAGCCCACGGCAGTTGGCCACGTATCAACCAAGCCCTTGAACAGATGGGCTACTACATCCCCAATACCTCTACGGTAGAACGATTCAATGGCACCGCACGACGGATGAATGCTCATCCGGTCAGGCGCTCGCTCGCCTTTACCCATCGCCATTGGACTCGGCAAGCCATGGCCTAGTGGAGTGCAACCGTCTACAACTGGGTTAGAGAACATCACAGTTTGCGACAATCATTAGCGGTGCCTGAAGGCAGAAAGTTCCATCAACAGCGCGCACCAGCTCTAGCGAAGCCATGCCCGCAGGGCTATTGGTAATCGGTTTAGCAAAGCGGATTTGGACTGAGGTTGATATTCTCCGAACGACTGTTTACAACACTTGTAGAAACAAGGGGATGAGATAATCTCAGGCTATTACCAAAAAAATCGTGAGTATTTACTCGAAGCCATTCAACAACTCATGTTGAAAGACAACTGGGTAAGACATGCCCTCAAGGAATCTATCTTGAAAGGTTGATATTACAGCCAACTTCAGGCACTGGTGAAAGTGTTTTCCAGTGCCTGAATCCGCCGGTTGAAGGAGGCTATGATGCTCAAACAAAGACAATAGACCTCTTGCATAATAGACTTCATGGTGAGTCAGACACCTCCGGCAAAGCCGGTGGCTTGATGAGTGTGACCGCCTCAAAGGCGGATGCCCTACCGAAAGTCTCTGACTAGGAATCATAAAGTGACTGCGCTGCCTAGAATCGGCCGCTTCTATCACTCGTATCTTG
>JBCDAG010000143.1:0-16677 GCA_039186165.1 Cyanobacteria bacterium P01_F01_bin.53 | reverse complement strand
GCAGCTTTTTCACGAAACTCTGGGCCGCGGGGGACAGTGTTGAACGGCTCGAGTGCTCTCCTTGCCTCCTTGTTCTTGTTTGGTTTTTGTTGAGTTCTCTTCTCCTTGCTTAATTTCCTTTTGACTACCCTCCCCTGTCTCTTCTGCTGGGGTCGCAAGTCGTTTGAGATACTGATTTAATGATATGCCGCCGAAGTCTTCGACCACGAGCGCGTAACCATTGGGCCAAGGCTCTAGGCTTAAGGGGCGAATAATGCCCGGAATAGAAAGATTTTTGGTGATGTTGTATTGATTGCGAAACTGGACCAGACTGTTAAAGTCGGGATGTTTGAGTTGCAATACTTTGATGATGACCGAGTCTGTGGGTGATGCCGTCTCTAACGCTATAGTCGGTGGTATCTTCGGTTGTTCCTCCAGTTTTAACGCTGAGCTATTTGCGAGGCTGCTATTCTCAAAGCTTCGAGCGTCTGTGCTGACTCTTGTGGCACGATAAACGGCGGTCCTTTGGCCGCTGTAGAGCTGTTCTGTGAGACTGTAGCCAGAGATTTGCGGCAAATTACGGGCGATCGTAGTAGATATCATGGGTTCAGAACAGGATTCTCAGGGATATAGGCGTTAATTTAGAATTCCCTTAGAATTAGCAAACTTGATATGACCAAGTACTTGTTCTAACCGGTTGTATCTGGGTCTATCTCGGGCGTCTTACATTTCTGACGTGGCTATTTCTAACGTGGTAATCGGTACTCGAATACAAAACTCGCTCCCCTGGCCCGGTTCAGAAGTGACCGTTAAGGTGCCGCCATGGGCTTCGGTGATAATTTGGTGGGCGATCGCCAGCCCCAATCCGGTGCCTTTGCCGACGCCTTTCGTGGTAAATAAATGGTCAAAAATTCGTGCTTTTACTTCGGCATTCATGCCCTTGCCATTGTCACTGATGCGAATTTCAGCCATCTGGGCCATCTGTTGGTCTGTGAGTAGCGCCGTCTGAATTTTGATGGTTTGAGGATTTGCTGCTAGTTCACTTTCGCTTAGCTGGTGGGCGGCTTCATCAAAGACATCAATGGCATTGGCCAAAATATTCATAAACACCTGATTCAATTGACCTGGGAAACACTCAATCTCAGGCAACTCGCTATAGTCTTTTTCAACCGTTATCTTAGGCCGGTTGTCATTGGATTTGAGGCGATATTTTAGGATGAGTAGGGTACTATCAAGACCTTCTATAAGCGAAGCGCTGGTTTTATGCTCCGTATCGCTCCGTGAAAATATCCGCAGACTGGTACTAATACTGCGAATACGCTCCATCGCCCCGTACATGGAATTCAGCAGCTTGGGAAAATCATCTCGCAGAAACTCAAGATCAATATCCTCTGCATGCTCTTGAATGGATCCATTGGCCTGTGGGTAGGTCTCTTCATACAGATCCAAGTGGCTGAATACATCTTGAAGAAACCTTTGGGCATTTCTCACGCTACCGCTCAAGAAACCGATGGGATTGTTGAGTTCATGGGCAATGCCAGCGACTAGGGTGCCTAGCGAGGCCATTTTTTCCTGTTGAAGCAGCTGTAACTGGGTCTGGTTTAACTGGTTGGAGCGTGTTTTGAGTTGTTCTTCTAGCTGCGATCTCATTTGTCGTAGGGACAGTTGGGTTTTGACCCTGATGAGAATTTCTTCCATATGGAACGGCTTGGTCACATAGTCAATACCGCCCACTTCAAATGCTTTTACTTTATCGAGGGTCGTACTCAAAGCACTCAAGAAAATGACCGGGATGGCCTTGGTTTTAGGATTGGCTTTTAACTGCCGGCAAACCTCATAGCCATCCATATGGGGCATATTGATGTCCAGCAAAATCAGATCGGGGGCGGAGACCTGCACTGACTCTAGTGCCATTGGGCCACTAGTCGCTGTGCGTACGCTATACCCTTGACCGCTCATCAACTCCATCAGCAAATGGAGATTGGTGAGCGTATCATCGACGATGAGTAGTTCTGACATGTTTGAAATGAGGCTAGCGCGGAAACTTGTGAATAGCAGGTGAGTCTCAAAAAACAGTGATCGTCAGTAATTTCTAGACATTTCTAGCGATTTAGCAGCAGCTTTAATGTGCCCATCAATTTCTATCAAATTGATTCCTACCAAATTGAATTGAGGTGGATTGAGCTTTTGGGATAGGAAAGGCGGTAAAACGGCGATCGCACCCATATTCCGTCACTAGTTTGGTATCGCGCCGGTCTTCCTTTTTCGGCTTTTGGCATGAGGATTCGACCTCTAGAGTGGTTTTGCAGTCAGGTGATGGGTTAAAGTGGCATGAAATGAATGTCTAAATTGCGTAACTTGACTTGATTAAATGTTACTCAAGGTCATTAAGGTTATCCAGCAAAGCTTATCCATCACATAGCTGCGCTGCCATCACGGCATTTCCGCTCCCTTGAACTTTCTTCGCAGCCATATAATAGAACGGGTATTTTTATGAAAGCTTTGCTGATTTATCCCCTGTTTCCGAAGAGCTTTTGGTCCTTTGATAAGGCCATTGAGCTGGCAGGGCGCAAAGCGATTTTGCCTCCGTTAGGGCTGGTGACGGTTGCTGGCATTTTGCCCAAAGAATGGGATTTGCGACTGGTGGACCGTAACGTTGAGGAACTCACCGAAGCCGATTGGGACTGGGCGGAGCTGGTTATTTTTTCGGGCATGATTGTGCAAAAGCCCGACATGCTGGCGCAAATTAAGGAAGCCAAAAGGCGAGGAAAGTCTGTGGCGGTGGGCGGTCCCTACGCGACGGCGCTGCCCGATGAAGTCACTGAGGCTGGGGCTGATTTTCGAGTGCTCGATGAAGGCGAAATCACCCTGCCTATGCTAATAGAAGCCATTGAAAAGGGCGAAACCGAAGGGACCTTCCGGGCCTTGGAACGCCCTGATGTTTCAGCAAGTCCTATTCCCCGCTTTGATTTGCTCAAGCTCGATGCTTACTCAGAAATGGCGGTGCAGTTTTCACGGGGCTGTCCGTTCCAATGTGAATTTTGCGACATTATTGTGCTCTATGGCCGCAAACCTCGGACTAAGTCCCCCGAGCAAATGATTGCTGAGCTGGAATTTTTATACGAACTGGGCTGGCGGCGCAGCATCTTTATGGTCGATGACAACTTCATTGGCAATAAGCGCAATGTGAAGCTGATGCTGAAGTCCCTAGCGCCCTGGATGAAGGAGAAGGGCTATCCCTTTACCTTCTCCACAGAGGCGTCTGTAGACCTAGCCCAAGACCAGGACATGATGGACCTGATGACGGCCTGCAACTTTGGCGCGGTTTTCCTAGGGGTGGAAACGCCGGATGAAGCAAGCTTGACGCTCACGCAAAAGTTTCAAAATAATCGCGATCCGCTCAGCGAGTCGATTCATAAAATCGCCAGCAGCGGTATTCGCGTGATGGCGGGCTTTATTATTGGCTTCGATGGAGAAAAGAAAGGGGCGGGCGATCGCATTGTCAAATTTGTTGAAAAATGCTCCGTGCCTACGGCGCTCTTCAGCATGCTTCAGGCCCTGCCCGACACTGCGCTATGGCATCGCCTAGAAAAGGAAAACCGGCTCCTGGTGGGCAAAGAAACCGCCAACATTCACCAGACAACCCTGATGAACTTTGTTCCCACGCGTCCAGTGGAAGAGGTGGCCCAGGAATATGTTGATGCCTTCTGGAACCTGTACGATCCACAGAAGTATCTCGACCGCTGCTACCGGCACTACCGAATTTTAGGAGAAGCACCTTGCCACAATGATAAGAGTCGTGGCCCCAAGCCAAAGTCTGCCAAAGAGCCCTTTAACTGGCATTTGGTAAAAGCATTCTTTATTGTGTGTTGGAAGCAAGGCATTGAGCGGAAAACGCGCTCTACCTTTTGGACGTACCTATGGAAGATGTTCAAACACAACCGGGGCGGGGTTGCGAGCTACCTCACGGTGTGCGCCCAAATTGAGCACTTCCTGGAGTATCGCCAGATTGTGAAAGATGAGATTGAAGCGCAGATTGCTGAGGTAATTGCGACGAGGGAGCCTGAAGAAGTTGAGGCGATCGCATCGGCGGCATAAGAGATTTTCCTGCATGGTGGTCTGCATGCATGGTGGTCTGCCTTGCAGTTGCTGATTGCTGTGAGACAGCCCCTTTCACCTTTTAGGATGTCTATCTTTTCGCTTTGAAGATCTCTGCTATGTCCAAGGCAAGGTAGCGGTCTAACGCTTGGTACATCCAATACAGCTGGGTGTCGCGGCTGGTTTGAAGGCCCATCTTTTGAAAGCCAAGGGCATTGGCCATGGCTTCATAGCTCGGATGAATAATCAGCGTGTGCAGATCGCATAGGTTCGGGAAATCCTGTTGCATCTTTTGCAGGATAGTTTGTGCATCTTGCAAAAATAGGGCGCGATATTGGTCTAAATACAGCGGGTCTATCATCCAGCTGCGGATGAACACGGCAGTGCATTCTGGGTCACCGGGGGTTGCCATAGTGAAAGGGTCTACCTCATTGAGGCTTGCTAGGTGCAGCCCTTTGGTTGGTGAGCTAGAAAAGGTCACCTCTGATTCGGCAGCGGTGGGATACATCAGATAAAAGCCCACTGGATTGAGGTTATCCGTGCGGCGGAGGACGCGCATGCCCGTTGGGTATTGGCTAGCCCAGCGTCGCAGTAGGCGGGTGATGCGATGCGGCACAATTTCTAAGGTGCGGTTCATCCAGCCATAGTTGATGGCGAGCAGGTTGGCGACGGGCACGGCATCGCAGCGTGGATCGAAGTCGTCTAGCTGGAGGGGGGCGGTGGGGGTAGCCAATTGTGCGTTGTCCTGGAGGGTTTCAGGGTTCATCTGAATCTCGATGCGGGTGGTGTTGCCATCGAAGTGTTTTTTGATCAGCCCCAGGGCGGCGAGTTTGTCGAGCATCATACCTGCGGCGCGATCGCTGCCCTGGTCCTTATCTCCATAAAAAAGTCGGGCCGCCTCGCTATGGCTACAGCTCACGGCTGAGGTGAGCTGCGTCAGCGTCTCGATGGGTTCTACCTTGGTTGCAGGCGTTCTTGAAGGGTTGAGCTGACCGCTCTGTTGTTCTATTTTCCCTTTGGCCTGCCTGGCCTGTTGCTTGATGACTTGTTGCTTGGCTAATAAATACACCCACAGCTTCACGAAGTATTCGGCCCTAATCCGGGTAAGCCCTACCCGTTGAGTGAGCTGTTCAACAATTTTAGTTTGTTGTTCTAGGGAGAACCAATCATTGAGCCGTTCAATAATCTGTTCAGTGATCTGGTGTGTATCCATAGGGTGTGGAAAGAGGCAGTGAGGATGAAGGTGTCTGCTAAGAACTGCTTCACCCTGTTTCAGGATGATTCCCCTATGTACTCATATCCTCTGGCCGATTGGCTAAAATCTGTGCCACTTGTGCTGAGTGGGTGGCGATTGATGTCGATGGGGGCTGCTGGATGCCAATAGAGGCTACTGGATGGCACTCATTGCGCCCTCACCAACAATATTGACACACTGAATTAACACACTAAAAATCAATCGCCTATCAATCACCTATTTGATAGGTCTGTTGTTGTTTTATCGTACGTCGCTATTGCGTGCTGTTGGAGAATTCCTACTATGACGACTAAAAAAGTTGCTGCAAATCCAACCCATTCTAGTGCTTGGATTGCCCAAACCTATGTCTCGTTTTTTGTCTCGATTGCGGCCACGTTGTTGGGCGTTTTTTACATGCCCGGTGATACCTGGTTAAAGGGGTACATGGGTATGGGTGTTTTGTTCTCCGTGGCCTCTACGGCAAGCCTGTCGAAGACGATTCGAGATATTGAAGAATCGAAGACGATGATGAGCCGCATCGATGAGGCAAAGCTGGAGCGGTTGTTGGCTGAGTACGATCCGTTTAAGCAATAGGCTTTTGACATTACGCCCTATGCGCCTATTTCTTTAGACCTTTACTTTCCTAAGCCTTCTTGTACCAAAGCCTCAATATCCTCTGCTGCTGTCGGCAACTCCCGGCTAAGCACCTCATTGCCTTGAGCGGTGATCAAAATGTCATCTTCTATGCGAATGCCGCGGACGTCGTCAAACTGCCGTAGCCGCTCCCAGTTCACCCTGTGGGCATAGCGCTCACGATTGGCCCGATTATTTAAAATCGCAGGTACCTGATAAAACCCAGGCTCAATGGTGACGGCCATGCCCGCTTCTAATGGGCGGTTGAGGCGGAGGTAGGAGAGGCCGAAGCGATCGCTTCTTTCGCGGCCTTCGGCGTAGCCTGCCAAATCTCCCAAATCTTCCATATCATGCACATCTAACCCCATCAAATGACCGACACCGTGGGGGAAAAAGAGCGTGTGGATATTTTGTGCCACCAGATCTTCTGGATCGCCCTTTAAGATGCCAAGCTCTACCAGGCCTGCGGCAATAATATTGCAGGCGGCCTGATGGATTTGCAGATATTCTGCGCCAGGTTGGGCTTTTTCGATACAAAAATCGTGGGCAGCCAGCACGATGTCGTAAATGTCTCGCTGGGTGGATGAAAAGGTTCCACTTACGGGCCAGGTCCGGGTGATATCAGAGGCCCAACCATCGGCTGTTTCGGCGCCGACATCGGCCAGGAGGAGGTCGCCGGGTGCAATCGGATTGCCGTAGCGATGATTATGCAAAATCTCTCCGGCAATGGTGACGATGCTGCCATAGGCGCAGGGCATGTTTTGCGCCGTGATCACTGCTTCCATTACGGCTCTGACCTGGGCTTCGGTGCTGGCGGTGGGCGTGGCAATCATGCCCGCTTTATGGGCCCGTACGGAGACGGCTACGGCCTGACGAATCGCGGCGATGGCCCCTTCGTCCTGGATCATTCGGAGCTGTACCAGGGCTTTTTCAAAGTCCTTATTTCCCCGCGTCCGATGGCGGGGTAACACGATGCCGCGCTGGAGCATGGTGCTCTCTAGCATTTGTACCGTTTCATCGCGCTCGCCCAGGGTGGCAGTGCCGGGGGCTAGCTGGGCTAGCTCACTGAGGGGATGGGCATCGGTTGCGCCCATTTGCCGGGCGATTTCATCCCGGCTGGGGGAGGGGCCATGCCACAGGGCGTCTTCTGGGGAGGTGTCATCCATGAACAGCGTGAGGCGACCGTTCTCGATGCGAATGGCGGCATTTTCGAGGGGAATGCCAGCGAAGTACAAAAAGTGGCTGCTGGCCCGATAGGGATAGATATTGGCTGCAAAATTTCGGGGTTTGGCCGTGCCGGACCAGAGCAAAATGGGAAAGTCAATTAGCTGGGTGAGTCGCTGACGGCGCGATCGCAAGATGTCTGCCAGAGCCGGTGTGTCTGCCAAGGGCGCTTCGCTCTGGAGTATGTGCTCGCTCGTCTCCGGGTAGGGATTGGAGGCGTAGGACCCTTCAGAGGCCGTGTTTTGGGTGGAGGCAGTATGCATAGGTGGGCGTTCTTAAAGCAGCAAGGGTGAGCAGCAAAGGTTAAGCTGGGCCTGTCTTTGGGATTGTTTCTAGCTCTTTTTTGGGGCGGGGTGAAGGCAGGCCGAACAGTAGATCGCAACTAAAAGTAATACTGTTTTTGTTTTAGCAGGGAAAGGAGAGCGTAGACGATAAGATCTATTGTGCGATGTTGCGTTTGTAATGTTGCTTTTACCAGGGTTTGTTAGAACTCATGGGTTAGCCCTGGGCGTTTTTTTGGAGAATTTTTCTGAGAATTTTCCTGGACGCTTGCCTGGGCATTTTCCTGGGCATTTTCCCAGGCGCTTTTCACTTTTCAATACTTGTTAATCATTGTTTCTCCTATGTTTTCTGCCATTGAAGCTGAACGGTTAATCTTGTCGTTAGTGACGCCGATTGAGGCCGTCGAAACCGTTGCGCTAGATGACGTGACCAGTTGTTTAGGACGGGTGTTGGCCGCGCCTGTGACCAGCCAGCTGGATTTTCCCCATTGGGATAATTCAGCGATGGATGGCTATGCGGTGCGCGCCCAAGATGTGCAGCAGGTGCCCGCTACGCTTCAAATTATTGAAGAGATTCCGGCAGGGCAGCGGCCCATTAAAACAGTCGGACCATTGCAGGCTGCGCGTATTCTCACCGGGGCGATGATGCCCGAGGGCGCTGACACGGTGGTGATGCAGGAAGAGACTGAGCGCCTCACCTCGCTAAGCCAGGAATCGGCCTCAGCCGCGCCTGTTTCAGCCGAACCTATTTTATCTGAGCAAAACGGTCGGGGCGACGGTCGGGATGATAGCGATCAAGTGATTATACTTAGATCTCCAAAGCACCAATCGTTTGTCCGGAAGCAAGGTAGTTTTTCTCGGGCTGGCGATGAATTGTTGTCTGCCCATCGGGCGATCGCCCCGGCTGAAATTGCCCTGTTGGCGGCGGCCCAATGCCCACAGGTGAGCGTTTATCGCAGGCCGCGGGTGGCCATCCTTTCTACCGGGAGTGAGCTGGTGCGCCCTGATCAGGCCCTCGGTCCGGGACAAATTGTGGATTCTAATCAGTATGCGCTGAGTGCGTTGATTGCCCAGACGGGGGCGATTCCGGTGCCGTTAGGAATTGTGCAAGATGATCGGGAGGGCGTGAAACGGGCGATCGCATTAGCCTTGAGTCAGGCCGATATGGTGCTCTCTTCCGGTGGGGTTTCTGTGGGCGACTACGACTATGTGGACGATGTGCTGGCGGAACTAGGGGCTACTTTGCACATTCGCGCGGTGGCCGTGAAGCCGGGGAAACCGTTGACGGTGGCGGGCTTTCAGCAAGGCAGACGCTCCGCGAACGACTCCGCTCAGCCCTCGGTGGCTGGAGGCGGTGAGTCAAGGGTGGGTTGTCAGTTGTATTTTGGTCTGCCGGGTAATCCGGCTTCGGCTATGGTGGGCTTTTGGCGGTTCGTCGCGCCTGCGATCGCTAAGCTTTCTGGTCTGCAAGGGCCATGGTCTCCTGAATTTGTATGGGCGACGGCGACGACTGATTTACAGGCCGGTGGTCGCCGTGAGACCTATCTGTGGGGGCAGTTGGTGGCGGGTGAATCAGGCTATGAATTTGGTCGTGCCGCCGGATCTCATAGCTCTGGTAACCTGGTGAATTTGGCCAATACGACCGGTTTGGGTGTGGTGCCCCAAGGCGAAACCAAAATTGCTTCGGGATCGCCGGTCCGAGTGCTGAAGATTAATTAGGGCAGGCGATGTATCAATATTCCTTGATGCGGGTAATCTGTCGGGACAGCTTGCTTGTCTCGGGTGCCGCTTTTGAGGCGTGTTTACGATAGGGGGCGGGCACTTCTGGCATCGGGCACTTCTGGCACAGTGATCGCGTCAGTCCCTAGGCAACTTGCTGTAATATTCCGTTAATATCAATCAATTGTTAAAATCAATTGACGTGGTAAGCGTGGGAAATTCAGTGATGTTCCCGCTCAATTTCTTCTTTGAAACGTCTCCAGCGTGATCTTGTAGGGCAGTTATGGCATCGAAATACGACGATGATTATGATGCTCGATTCCCCGGTCAACATCGCAAAAAAAAGTCAGGCAATCCGAATTCAGGCAACCTAAATTCAGGCAATTTTGCAGGTAATTTGACAGGTAACTTTAACCGCTCGGCTCGACCTCAAAACTCGGCTAAGCCCCAAAACTCGCCAGGGCCGTATCCAGGACATCGCCCGAGTCAGAATCGGGGCCAGAATCGGGGCCAGAATCCGGGGCAGCGTTTAAGACAATCCGTACAACCGGGCATGCCTAACCAAGATGCTAGCCCGAAAATGACTAAACGAGTAACGACGGGGCGAGCGGCGACAGGGCAGCCGACCCTAAACGCGCGGATGGCGACTGATTCTTCTGGTGATCCTTTGGGCGACCCTACGACTAAAAAATGGTTTGGCCGCATGCCAGTGTCCTTGATGGGCCTGCGCTGGCTACGAAGCTGGCCCATGATTGTGCTGATTGTGTTCGGCATTTTAGGCACCGCAGGCACGACGGCAGTTGTGAGCCTGTTTCGGGTCCCTAATTTGCCGAACTGTCGGGCGATTTTTTGGCCGACAGCCTCAGCCTCCCTGCGGCTTCAGTGTGCAGAAGCCCATGCGGACGAGGGAGATGTGGCTAATTTACTCGCGGCGATCGCACTGGTAGACAAACTCCCAGAAGATCACCCCCTGCGCAGCGACATCATTAACGATCGTATTGAGAGCTGGGCCAATCAGGTGTTGGATCTTGCTGAGCGTTCCTTTGAGGAAGGGGAGCTAGATGTGGCGGTGAATACGGCCAAAAAAATTCCCCAAAGGACAGCAGCGGCAAAAGTTGTTGAAGAGCGCATTGCTCGCTGGCAAACAATTTGGAAAGATGGCGAAGATGGCTTTAATGCAGCCATTGAAAAACTGAAGGAAAAGAATTTTCAAAAGGCGTTTAGCCTATCGGTCACCCTGTTAGATGTTGAGAATAAGTTTTGGTCTACCGATAAATATAACGAGCTCACCAAGCTAATTAGCCTAGCGAGGGAAGATAGCCGAAAAATGTCTAAGGCCTTGGGCCTGGCTAAGCAAGGTACCGTTAAGGGGTATGTCGCAGCGCTCAAAAAGCTCAAAGAGATCGGTGAAGGAAGCGTTTTTTATGCTGAAGCTCAGGGCAAACGTAAGGATATTGCCAAGGAAATGCTGGAACAGGGTGAATCCTTTCTCTCGAGCCAGCAGCTATCTGAAGCCCAAGCCATGCTGAATGCGATTCCGCGTGATACTGGCCTCGATCGGGAGATCGCTGACTTCCAAGTATTTGTGACTGCCTATCAGCAGGCTTGGACGAACAATGTGGTGGGTTTGACCAATGCCATCAACCGCATGAAAACCCTCGGGAGGGATCGACCTAGCTACGCGAAAGGGCAGCGGCTGATTGCCCGGTGGGAGGTCGAATTACAAAACATTGCCTTGCTCAATGAGGCGAGAGAGCGGGCCGGACGAGGCAGTACCTCTGATTTGACGGCGGCCATTTCGGTGGCGCAAAAAGTAACGCGTAATTCTCCCCAGTGGGACGAGGCTACTGAGCAAATTGGGGATTGGCAAGCGCGGGTCGAAACGGTGCAAGACCGTCCAATTTTGGAACGCGCTGACCGGCTAGCGGCGGTCGGCTCGCCGGATAATTTGCGGGCGGCGATTCAAGAAGCGCGTAAGGTTTCCTCTGATCGCAGCCTGGGTCAGGAAGCAGAAGAGCGCATTGCCAATTGGACCGAGCGGATTCAGCGAATTGAAGATCAGCCGATACTGAACCAGGCGCGGGCACGGGCGCGTACGGGCGATACGGCGGGGGCTATTGCGATCGCAAATCGGATTGGAGAGGGGCGATCGCTCTACGAAGCAGCCCAGGACGACATTGCTAACTGGCAGGCCCAGGTAGATGGCCGGGCCAGACTTTCTGAAGCGGTGGAGGTGGCCGCTCGCGGTGATGGGGACTCCCTGGCCCGTGCCATTGGCATTGCCCAGCGGGTGCCCTCCCGAAGCGATAATCGGCGGCAGGCCGATGGCCAAATCACGCAGTGGAGCTGGACCTTGCTCCAGCAGGCGGAGTCGCTGTCGCAACGGAATATTGAAAAGGCGATCGCCCTCGCCTCTCAGATTCCTTCTGGCACAGAAGCCTACAACCCGGCTCAGGTACGCATTGGCAACTGGCAAGCCACGCTGCGGCGTATAGAAGAGTCCCGGCAACCTGCATCGGCGCCTTCACCCACGATTGTTCGTCCGGATGCGAGGACGGATGGTCGGCAGGAGGGTGCGCCTGCGGTGCCCCCTGAAGTGGGTGAGAATGGTTTGCCTGATAGCTTAGAGTTGCGATCGCCTGATGATGAGTAGCTGAGCTTATCCTTGGTTGAGCTGTTCAGCAGCCTTGTGTGCTTTGTGCTCTATGTGCTTGAGGAAGTTGATCACTGCTGTCTTCAGACCTGTTTTAGTTGTCTGGATACGATCTTGTCCCGCTACAATTCCACCTGTGAATTTTTCTGGGATGCCGCGATTTTCCAACTGTTGCTGAAGGGCTGCTTTGCCATCTGTAAACTTGTCTGAAATGCCGCGATCTTTCAATTGTTGCTGAAGGGTCGTTTTGGCCGTTGTGCCAACCTGTTCTTTTAGCTCGGTTACTTTTCCTTGTAGCGGTTCTACGACGCTTTTGTTAAGGCGTGCAGGCTGTTGACGAAGCCTGGTGTGGAGTTGGGATACACGCTCCGATACGTCCTGCGGCGTTACGTTCGGCAGGTTTGGCTTTTTCGGCAAGGTGGGTTTAGGCAGGTTGGGGCGTGCAAGGAACGTTTCGTTTTCCCCGCCGTACGGTTGTTGTGCCGCCTGAATCATGTCGTAGGCACTCATGATTTTGCCGCTTGTTTCAGCTCCTTCTAGAGCACTTTTATCCTGAACATTGTTGTTCCTAAATTCTTGATTTAGAAAACTCTTTTTGGACTTCTCCTGAGGACTTTTCTCTTTTTGCGAGTCTTGAACGGTTTGTTGTTTCTGCTCTGGCCGTTCTTTCTTCGCCGGAGACACAATCTGTTGATTTGATCGATTTTTAAAGAATGGTCGCTGTTTTTTACTAGGTGCTTTTTTGCTGAGTTTTGGGACCTGGCTCGCAGGTGTTTGAGCTGCTTGGGTTTTAGTGGTTGATAGCGGTTCGTGTTGGGGTGGTTCGTGTTGGAGTGGTGTTTTCGAAGACTGAGACGATCTCAGTCGCTCTAGATTTCTGCGATAGGTGCTAAGGCCTGTTTTTTTAGAAACGGCTTGACCGGATGTATAGGGTGATGATGTAACTTGGCCAATGAGTAATCGCTGGGCGGGTACTGTGTCAGCTTGAGCGGGGAGGACGAGGCAAAGGAAAATTGAAAGGGTGGTGCTTAAAAAGGTAATGAAAAAGGTGCGGGCCACAGTACTTATATTCAGGGGGGATGTTCAGGCTTTTAAATTCAGCTAGCCTCCATCATATAGCACCCACGCTGACTGCATTGGACCATATCTCAGCACCTGCCCTGACTGCATTTTCTATGACTGTGGCCAGCTTTTTCAGCTAGATGAAATCTAGTGCGCAGTGATAGTCAAAGAATGCGGTTTTATTAACGCTATCCTCGTTGGGAAACGCTTGCATGAGCTGGCTGTAGGCTGAGCGCAGATGTCCAGATGCTTTTTGGACTTGGGCATGGCTCCCTGTCGCACGACTATTGTGGGGAAATGCGCTGCCTTTTGCCCGCCAGTCCTTAAAGAAGGATTGCTGTGCCTTTAGGGCAAGCTCTACCTCCTGGTGATAGGTGTTTAGTGTTGGGGGTGGCTCGATGGCCGCTACAAATTTGATTAGCGCCGCGTATTGCTCAATGCCTTGTGCGCTTCGCTCTCCCCTAGAGAACGATTGGAGCGTGACCACCCGAACCGCAACGGCCTGATCGATCAGTGGAAACATTAGGGCCAAGTAGGCCTTATCTGTTTCAGGCACCCTCGAAAAATCCTTTTTAAACTCAGTGCGCTGATGGGGGATGGCTTGGTAGGCTTGCTTGATGCTCAGGGGAAGAGAGAACTGAGGGATAGTCTCAGCTGCTGGCAGCACAAACGTATACTCGGTGTCAGCCTGTGGTTTGCCACAGCCGATTAGCCATAGTGTGGCTAATAGTCCCAGCGCTTGTTGTTTTCTCATGGTGGTCATTCTTCGCCTGTTTTGTTTGCACCTATCAACAGGGTTAGCTTGCCCATCTACAGGACAACCTTGCATAGGGTTAACCTTATGCAAGGTTGTGGTGAATTGGGCCGTGAATTAGGCGGTGATTTTCTTCACGGGAAACTGAATTTCGGTGACATAATCGACATTGTCTTGTTCTGCGCCGCCGCGTAAATATACCTCACGGTTGGCCCCGATGATTTGGTAGGGATTATCTTCAATCCATTGAATAATGGCGGCATAGGGTTGGTTTAGGGTGGTGTAGGGGCCGCGATGGATGACGGCGGCGACCAGATCTAGGGCGGGGAGATCTTTTACCTGAATATGCTTACTATCAGTGACTGACTGCGGCGCAGCGATAATTGCTTCTGCATCGACACTATCTTCCTGGTAGCCTTTCCCTGCCGGTGAGTGCCAGATGCTGGCGCAATAGCCATTGTCTGGCATGCTTTCTAGGGCATTATTCTGTGCGAGGTACTGGTTTAGATTGCCAAATAGTTCACCGACTGCGGTGTATGCCGGAATAATTTCTCGAATAGAAATGACGTGGCGAATAGGTTCAACAGATTTGAGAATGATTTCGTACTCGGGCATTGTCTTTTCCTCTTGGATGTATTTCAAGTGGGCAGCGACAGCCGCTAAGCTTGCTTGGGTTCCTTGTAGCTGTTGTTGTAGTTCGGCTTGCCGCAGTTGCAGCATGGTTTGCATTTGCGTGAGTGAGAGGTCATCACTCAGCAGCTGGCCGATTTGCTCTAGGGAAAATCCCATGGCTTTGAGGGCCAGTAACCGGTGCAATCTGGGCAACTGCTCAACGCGATAATAGCGATAGCCAGTTTCCGCATCGACCTTGGCTGGTGTCAGCAGGCCTCGCTGGTCGTACAGCCTGAGGGCTTTGATGGAGACTTGGCCTAAGCGTGAAAAAGCGCTGATTTTGTACAGGGTCATGGGAATCACTAGCGTCGGGGGACCCGTCAGCTTGTGGTTATTGGGCTGTCATTCATGAGTACACACTATGCCCCAAGGGGAGAGTCAAGGGCTGCAAATTATTTCCTTGTGGGATGACCCAGGAAGCCTGCAAATGGGCACTTTTGACCTTTTGGTGAAAAGCCCCGAAGATCTCTTGGAAATATCAGCTCTGAAATATCAGTTTGAAATATCAGTTCTCTGGTTCTGCTTCCGCATCCGATGGGGCCGCTTCTAGACTGTGGACATCTGTAGTGCTGCACAGGCTGCCATCCGGCAGAATGGTTTGGTGGAGTTTGGCTCCGTCGAGTTGTTCTTTATGGAGTTCAGCCCAGCGCATTTCAGCGTCGGCAAAGTTTGTTTCCCACAGGGTGGCTTTCCACAGGGCAGCGCCTCGCAGGTTAGCCGATTGGAGGTTGGCGGCGGTGAGGTCGCTGCCGACCAGGTCTGCTTGGCTGAGGTTGGCCCCAATCAGATTGGCCCCTCGTAAGTTTGCACCGCGCAGGTTGGCATTTTCTAAGTTAGCGCCTTCCAAGTTGCAGGCTATGAGGTTTGCTTTTGGGAGCGAAATCTTGGCCAGATTGGCCCTGGGGGCTTCTAACCACTGGAGGGAGACGCCGTCACGATGGAGATCTTGCAGGGCCTGGTAGCGGGCGTAGCTGGTGGTGATGTTGGCGGCTGTGTCGATGACGCGCCAGGCTTCGTAGTGCTTTTGGTCTTTACGATCGGGTGCGCCTTTGACGTATAGGATTACGGCCACCATAATTGCGATCGCCTCGGCATTTTCAATCAGCTCAATTAAGACTTTGCGTTTAAAGCCAAAGGGAGCACCTGGGGCGAGAAAGGTCAGCTTATCCTGCACTAGCAAAATCAAAAAGGAGAGTGCGAGGATAGAAATGAGCGCCACGAGCCAGGTTGGCACCGCTTGAACACATTTTTCAAGGTTGCGAACACTGCGACGCGATAATCGTGGGAAAGAAGCCATGGGGAACCTTGAATCTTTGAAGATGCGAATGCCTGATAGTGCTGATCCTGAATAGTGCTAATCCTGAAGATGCAAAAACTTGGTACAAGCGGGGTGAATCCTAAACTTGGCGATGTTTTCTAAGTTCACAGTGGGCAGCTCGTAATGCCCAAGATACGCGCCTTTGCCTTTCGGTGCGCTGCTGCGAATATTACTTCGACTGGTCGTGCCTTCGGCATCTCGTGGATTCAACACTTTCAGGAATCCAATTTTCCACAGTATTTGCTTCAGCTCTAGGTAGTCCATGTCGAGTACCCATTTGGCGGCCCGTTCGGCGTCGATTTCACCGCATACGACAGAGAGGAGGAGATAGTCCAAATCCTCTTTGCTAAAGTAGGGCTTTTTGCCCCGAAAAACTTCGAATAAATCCAGCAGGTTAGGGTACTGGAAGCGGTACTCGGAGGCCAGATCACGGGTTTTTTGTTCGGAATAGGACTCTTCAGCGGCGGCGATCGCGCATTCATCTATCCGCTTACCGGCCAAGGAATAGTCGATACACTCCACACACAGCTTGCAAAATTGCAGCAGTTCGCGGGGCCGTAACTGGGTTCTATCAATAATGTATTCGAGCGAATCAATCTCCGAAGACGGCAGCTTAGAGACAAATACAGCCTTCCAGCGTTTAATCGCGGTGAGCTTTTCGGTTTCGGGAAAGGAGTGGGCGATGCGCCGCGCAATCAGCTCTAGCAGCTCGTTATCGCCCCAGCGGATCACTTCCACATCTTCTCGTATCTTTTGGGCATCCTCATAAATTTGAGGAATATTATCAAACAACTCTTGGCGAATAGATACATAGATTCGCAAGTTGGGATTGATCAGATTTATCTTTTGCGTCGCCTGGAAGAGCCCTGCGATAAAGTACTTGGCATCCTCTGAGTTATCCCAGCCCTTATCTAATTCATCGATCAGAACGGTGATGCGGGTACTGGCTAAAACATTTTTGAGGCTAGGCAGGAGCGTTTTTATCTCTTCTAAGTCGTAGTGGGATTGCAGGTCTTTAGAGCGCAGCGTGCCTTCATGGGATTCTACTTT
>JBCDAG010000142.1:0-16696 GCA_039186165.1 Cyanobacteria bacterium P01_F01_bin.53 | reverse complement strand
TGGAGGTTGATGACCTCTCGCAAGGAGAATTTCCTACTACTGACGCTCACGGTCAAACCTTGATAGTCTCCCCGGCAAAGCCGGGGGCTTACCTATTATTTAGTTAAAGCAGAGGTGCGCCTCGTAAACACCTATGGCCCCACTGAAACCACTATTGTGGCCACCCAGTGCGATTTAACGGGCGCGCACGCAGTATCAGCGCCGGGAGAGCTACCCATCGGTAACGCCATTCCCTCAGCGCAGCTCTATGTGCTCGATGAGCACCTAAACCCAGTTGCGCCCGGTACGGTGGGTAATCTCTATATCGGGGGTAGTGGTGTCGCTCGTGGATACCTTAACCGCCCCGAACTCAACAAAGAGAGATTCCTGGCTAATCCATTTTCACCATCACCACACGGCAACCATCCCAATCAGATTGAGATAACGCACAACCAATCGCCGGAAGAGGTCTCTTGGATCAGGGGCTCCCGGATTTATAGGACGGGCGATCAGGTGCGCGATCGCGGTGACGGATTACTAGAGTTTTTAGGGCGTGCCGACCATCAGGTCAAAATTCGAGGCTTCCGAGTCGAGTTATTTGAAATTGAATCAGTGCTCAACCAACATCCCACCGTTCGCGAAGGTATGGTATTGGCCAAAAAAGATTCCTTGGGCAACCAGCGTTTAGTCGCCTATGTGCTGCCAGAAGATAACGAGAAGCCGATGTCGAATGACTGGGTGACCCTCTTGAGAGAGCACCTCAAAGCCAAACTTCCCGACTACATGGTGCCTGCTTTATTTTTAGTTCTCAACAACCTTCCCCTCACCCCGAACGGTAAAGTCGATCGCCAGGCACTCCCCGAACCTGACAGTCGTTGCCAACTCCCCACATCCGACTTACCCCAGACACCCCTGGAAAAACAAATTGCCAGCCTTTGGGCTCAGGTATTGGCCATCCCCGTGATTGGCCGTCAAGATAGTTTCTTTGAGTTGGGCGGAAACTCTCTGTTAGCCGCGCACTTTGTCAGCCTGTTAAGAGAGCAACTGTCGATAGATCTCCCTATTCGCTGCATCTATGAAGCGCCCACAGTTCAAGGCCTTGCAGACACCATCCAAACCATCCAACAATCCGGAGGCAATCTCCTAGCCGTCCTCACCGATCTCAATCGCCAAGCCATTCCAGCACCACCCAAAATCCACACAAAAAAACCACAGCTAGCAGATCTCTCTGCACCCGAAAACATTTTCCTAACGGGAACAACTGGATTTTTAGGAGCCTTTTTACTCTACGAACTCCTACAACAAACCCAGGCTACCCTGTACTGCCTCGTTCGCTGTGCGAATCGCAGTGAAGGGCTAGCACGGTTACGGGCCACTTTTGCAAAATACGCACTTCCCGTTGCCGCCATTGATCGGCGGGTTGTGCCCATACCCGGTTATTTGGATCAACCGCACTTTGGGCTCTCAACAGTTCAATTCGCTCGGTTGGCCGACCGGGTAGATGTGATTTACCACGTCGGGGCAATGGTCAACTTTGTCAAACCCTATTCGGCATTAGAAGCCACTAACGTTCAAGGCACCTATGAAATTTTGAAGCTGGCCTTCCAAGGAAAATTAAAACCGGTTAACCACGTTTCAACGGTTGGTGTTTTTGGGGCCACAGCGTACTTCACTGGGCTATCCAAAGTCTATGAGGATGACGACTTAAACCTGAGCCGTGATTTCCTTTGCTGGGATGATGGCTATGCCCAAACGAAATGGGCAGCTGAAAAACTCATCCTTGCAGCTCGCAAGCAGGGCATACCCATTACCCTGTTCAGACCCGGCTTTATCATGGGTCATAGCCAGACCGGTGCCACCAACACCCAAGACTTTCTTTCTCGTTCAGTGATGGGATGCATTCAAATGGGCAGCTACCCCGATCTTGCCAACTTTAAGAACCAGGTCGTCACGGTCGATTATGCCAGTCAAGCCATTGTCTACCTCTCACAACAATCCAAAGCAATTGGCAAAAACTATCACCTAACCCCCTGGTCAGCGGCCAATGATTTAGCCTGGAATGATCTCTTTGAATGGATTAGTGAAGCTGGCTACCCCATGAAAAAGATGACTTACACTCACTGGACAAATGCGCTCACACATCAAAGCAAAGCCTCACAAAGCAGTGCCTTATATCCACTGCTACCGTTTCTAAATGAAAAAATTTACAAGCAGGAACTCACCATTCTTGAACTCTACAAAAACACGTCGGATTTTAACTGCCAAAATACCATCAACGGTTTGAGAGGTAGCAATATTACGTGTCCTATCATCGACATCAATTTGCTCTATACCTATCTATCAGCATTCGGCCTCAGCACTGGGCTCAAACAAGCTACACGACTGAGCGCCTAACAACGCGTAGTCTGCCAACTAAAAAGTCCACCTACTGAAAAACTCTAAGATGGGTTTCTGGATATTTTGCTAAGCAACGAAATTGCCGAGATCGTCAGCGGGGTCGCATCCTAGCCAATCGCTATAACGAAATTGTGGTGGAACGTGCCAGTGTAATAGGGTGTAATAGGGTGTAATAGGTTGAGTTTGTTGTCGAAGAATATCATTTTTTTGCTAATTTAACTGATTATTCCCCAGCCCTAAAAAGATCTTTTATAACTTGAAGTATCACTTAGCTGTTGTAACACTCATACAGACAGGAGGAGTTACCATGAAAAGTACATTGACAGAAAGGGAAAAGCTGATTAATCAACGTCTAGACCAGATAAATCATGCACCTTACTTTACAATTTTCATGATTATGGCGGTAATTTTCAGCTTATTTACGCTTAGTGTTCTGTTAGGGGTGTTCTGACGGATTCTCTTTTGCAGATAGAATTCTACGGTACTTTCTAGCAATAGGCTGCATGCCTCTAGCAATTAGGGTTGCTGTTGCTTTCACGCTTTGTCGTGCGACAGTTGCCCTAGTTCTCATGAGGACGTTCTTTTGAGTGACATGCTATAGAACAGTTTCAAGGAGACGAAAAATTCAAGGAGAGGAAAAACTATGCTATTGAAACAAAAATCGAGCCAGATTTTGTTAGAAGTTTTGACACCCGATAAATTGATCGATCCCTTTCAGACCGTGATCGAGGGACAGCTCTATGCGGGAGAAGAACTCCAAGATCCTGAGAAATTTCAAAAATCGTCGCTGAGTTTTCCGTCCGACGAGCCTCTTCCTGCCTGTTGGATAGACCCTGACTATCGACATTTGGCTTTTGGTGCTCATCGTCACGAGGCTGCGATAGCAGGTAGCCAGTGGTAGAGGTAGCCAGTAGTAGGTGCCGATAACGCAGAGCTATCTTTGCCATCGAGGAGCGTTATTGCATACCGCTTCGCTCCCAGTGAGATATCATTTGCGAGTTTTGTGCCAGTGAACGACACCCCTGCATTCAAACGAGTTGGATTTTTCCGACTGATGCAAGATGTGTTGACAACCACGGGGCAGCTTTACTGTGACAGGCAGGGGAAACTGATTTTGATTCAACTTAAGGTTGCTGACACGCTGGTCAGGTCTTGGGTTGATGGATTGGCGGCACTGCTTGAGCTAGGGCATGTTGTCGTTTATTTGGACAAAACTTAGGGATTCTAAAAAGTCCATTAACTAACCTGTGTTGGCGAAGCGCCATTAGCTGTCAGTGCAGGTTTATGTTGTTGCGTCTTAGGAATCATAATCACAAAGGTTGTTTCCTCTCCTAGCTGGGACTGACAGGAGAGGGTCCCTTGATGCCGCTTCGTAACAATCTCATGACTAATGGCCAACCCCATGCCTGTTCCCTGACCCACAGCTTTCGTAGTAAAGAATGGATTAAACAATGAAGTTTTGGCATCGTCAGGAATACCAGGACCATTGTCGGTAATGGTAATGGTGATCCACTGCTCATCTAAATAGCGCGTTTGAATTCGAATGGCAGGATGCGTTGCAGGCAATGACTTGGTTGTAGGTAACGACTTACTAGAGATGGACTCTCCTGAGTCCATCATCGTTGCTGAACCATTTGTCGCTGAACCCGTTGTCGCTGAACCCGTTGTCGCCGAAACCATTTTGGTTGCCAACGTCTTTTTTGTTTCTAGCGCATCAAGGGCATTCGACAAGATATTCATAAATACCTGATTCAGCTGGCCAGGATAACACTGTATCAACGGTAAATCGCCGTAGTCCTTAACGATCTCTACACCCGGTTGAGCAGATTTGGATTTAATACGGTGCTGCAAAATCATTAATGTGCTGTCAAGCCCTTCATGAATATCGGCTTTCTTGCAATCTGACTCATCCAACCGAGAAAACGTCCGCAAAGATTTTACAATTTCACGGATCCGCTCCGAGCCTAAACGCATAGAGGCGATTAGCTTTGGTAAGTCTTCTGACAAAAAATCTAACTCAATAGAATCGACCAACTCATCAATGTCGCTATCCGGCTGAGTTTGCTTTTGCTGATACAGGTCAACTAATCTCAGTAAATCTTGAACATGGTCATCGGCATGCTTTAAGTTTCCATGGATGAAGTTAATCGGATTGTTGACCTCATGGGCAACCCCTGCAACCATCTGACCCAGTGCAGACATTTTCTCGTTCTGTAGCATTTGAGCTTGCGTACGATGTAGCTCTTGCAGCGTATGCTTCAGTTCTTGAGTCCGCAGGTCAACGCGATTTTCTAAGTCTTCGTTCAGGCTTTCTAGTTCACAAAATGTTTGTTGAAGCTGCTGTGCCATTAAGGAAAAAGAATCTGCTAGCACATCCAATTCTTTTATCCCAGCCTGATCGAGATTGATATCTATAGGCTCTAGCTTGCACGACTTACCATACTCGTCAGAAAATCTGACTCGGGTTAACTCAGCGAGCTTCTGGCTGGCCTGACTAAGCTTAAAAACGGGCTGGGTAATTCGTTGAGATGTCAAAACACCCAGCAGCATCGCTACTCCTAGCGCGCCCAAACACAACCATAATGTGATGCGCCTATTTGCATTAATCGTGGCCATAAAGTCTAGTTCTGGAACGACGGTGACCACAATCCAATCAAGGCCATACTCATCCTGCCAGGGCTTTATATGAATGTAATGGCGCTCACCTTGGAATGGAAGGGTAAAATTCTGCTCAGTGTTAATATCCCAACCACCAAATTTCTCCTGAAGCTGTTGGGTAATGGCCTGCATGAGTGGATCGGTGCTATCGGCAACATTCACCCGTTGAATATCATCGCCCTCTAACGTGAAGGGTTTATCCTTACCAGAATTGGCAATGAGCAGGCCATTTCGCTCCATGATAAAAATCTGACCTGACGGGCTAATCTCCAGATCTTTGAGGAAATCGCTGATCTTAAGTAAATGAATATCAGCTGCGATCATGCCCAACAGCTGATCATTAGAATCATAAATAGGGCGACCCGCCGAGGCCGTAATGTAGGGATAGCCCCCTGGAAAAGCCCAGACATAGATCCGCGACCAAATCGCGCGGCCTGCTTTAATCGGCTCGTTATACCAAACCTGACTAAAGTTATCAAAGTCAAACTGTTCATTTAAACCCGCCCGGCGGCCCTGGTCATCTGCCGCATAATTGGAAACGTTATTGGGCAGCTGGCCAGTCCATTCTTCTAACGTAATCGTTTTCCCGTCGTATTTGGCCGCGCCAGCGCCAGCGCCCGTCGTCAGGCCATACCCCACATAGGTAAGTCCATAGGCCTGCATTTGTCCCCAAAAATATTGGGCCGCCTGTTCGGGATTATGAACATCCAAAAGCCCTAGTTTTACCGCATCAGCATTAATTTGGTTTAGCTTTTGAGGAACCGATAGATAGTCATCCAGGTGATTGGTCACTGACTCGTTCGTTTTATCAATAACTTTATCGGCCAAAGTATCTACAGCTTTTTGACCACTGTGGAAGGACAAATAGCCCACTAACCCAACGACGGCAACCGTTTGGATAACAAAAGGAACGATGAGAATCAGCCTTAAGGGCAGCTGAAATGATGGCAGTTGAAGTGATGGCAGCTTAAAAGATGGCAACTGAAATGATGGCAGCTTAAAAGATAAACGGAATATTTTTTTCATTTAGCCTGAACCTATACACGGTTTAGACTTTGACAAGCCATGAAAAGCTATAGATAACAAAACGCAGGAACTCACTAACGCTGGGATTTAATCGCCATTCAATAAAACCCTCTTCTTTATCTTGCCAAAGACAAATTCGCAAATAAGAGAAGGGATTCTTTCTCGTCTCGTATTGCGATTCTCTTTAGGATTATTCCCGAATGACAAGGCCTTGCCGCACAAAAACCGAAGAGAGAATCACGTCAGCCTCAAATCGCTGAATTAGCCCAAAACCCTAAATACTTTATTAAGAAAATCTTTTCCTTAGGATATTTTCGCGTCTATTACCGTGAATCTACCGCCTACCCAATCATCATTAATCACTGCGGTCCCCTTACGCGATCGCAAAATCATCTCGAAGCCATATCGGAGACGTTGCCCCATCACAGGTTTAATCATCACCGGCTCAAAACACAGATCGAAAAGTGAGAATTGTTAGTGATATAGCGTTATCATTACAAAAATGATTGATATTTCACGCTACATCTAGGGGTCTTAGCTGTTCTAGCAGGGATTTCCTATGTTGCAAAACAACTCGCTGAAAGACACCCACTCGCGGAAAAACACCCACTAGCTTCCATGCCGAAAGACACCCAATCCTTTTTGCTCTCCGACTCGGCCATGCGAGCCGCGAGCTACTCTACCTACGAAAATTTCCAGCCCCAGCTCTCCCTCGGGCCCAGCGAACTCGAAGCCTGGAAGCAACGAATTATCCGCTTTCAAACGCAGCTACAAGCCACGCTACCCACTCAGCAAGGTAGCCTTTTTGACCTAGCTGCCCCAGCGGAACCCGACCCGGCCACCACCATCGAGCCCTTCAGCCTACGCCGCCAAAACACCGAGTTTTGGCGCTGGCAATTCGACGATGTGGGCGTTGCCGCCATGTACTTTGTGATTGACTACGCCGCCCAAGATGCCGAAACCGAGGAAACCGCGCCCCTTCTCCTCTACATTGGCGAAACCGTAAAATCTAACCAGCGCTGGAAAGGCGTCCACGACTGCAAACGCTACCTTACCAACTACCGCCAGTCCCATTACGAAAATGGCCTAGAAAGTGAGCTGGGTATTGCATTTTGGCCCCATGCGCCCAACAAGCGCCAACCTCGCCAAAAGCTAGAATCCGACCTCATTTACCGCTGGCGATCGCCCTTCAATAAAGAAAACTGGCGCTTCTGGAACACCCCCTTCGTCAGCGGCAAGCCCAATGACAAATAATGACGAATAAAGCTAACGGCAAATCACGCTATAGTTTCTCCTAATTGCTTTGTGCCACAGACACCGTCGGTAAGGGGAAACACATCACATGCACCTATTCAAAAAAGGACTCACCCTCCTCAGCCTATCCCTACTCGCCACGGGAGTCCTCGCTGCCTGTAATCCAAACACGTCGCCCTACGATGGCAGTAGTCCAAGCGCTGAAACCGCCCAAACTGGAGATAGCCTAAAGCTCCTCTACTGGCAGGCCCCCACAACCCTAAACCCCCACCTTTCCCCCGGCACCAAAGACCTCGAAGCCTCCAGCATCGTCTTAGAACCGCTTGCAGCCTACACCGAAGCCGAAAAGCTAGAACCCATCCTCGCCGCCGAAATTCCAACCCAAGAAAATGGCGGTATCAGCGAAGATAACACCACCGTCACCTGGAAACTTAAAGAAGGTGTCCTCTGGTCCGATGGCACTCCTTTCACGGCCAAAGACGTCGTTTTTACCTACCAGTTCATCTCCACACCCGAAGTCGGTGCCACCTCCGGCGAATTCTACGGCGATGTTAAAACCGTCGAAGCCGTTGATGACCTCACCGTAAAAATAACCTTCAATCAGCCTACCCCTGCCCCCATGAATCCCTTCGTCGGCGGTAGCGGCATGATCATTCCCGAACACATTTTCAAAGACTATCTCGGTGCCCAAGCGCGATCCGCCCCCGGCAACACCGCCCCCGTCGGCACCAACGCCTACCGGGTGAAGGAGTTCAAACCTGGCGACACCATCATTTACGAGCCCAACCCCAAATTTCGCGGTGATACCCCTGCCTTTACGCGCGTAGAACTCAAGGGCGGCGGCGATGCGGTGTCAGCAGCCCGCGCCATCTTGCAAACGGGCGAAGCCGACTACGCCTGGAACGTTCAGGCCGAGCCTGCCGTGATTAAAGGCTTAGAGGCCGATGGCAAAGGTGAAATGAGCTATGTATTCAAGCCGATGATGGAGCGCATTTATATCAACTTCTCCGACCCCAATAAAGAGGTCAACGGGGAGAAATCCCAAAAAGACACGCCCCATCCGTTCCTTTCAGAAAAGCCCGTACGCCAAGCGATCAGCCTTGCCATTAATCGAGAGACCATTGCCGAGCAGCTATATGGAGAAGCGGGCACCGTCGCCACCAACTTTGTTGTTGCCCCTGACAAATACGCATCTTCCAATACAAGCTACGAATTTGACTTAGAAAAAGCGGCCAAACTGCTAGACGACGCGGGCTGGAAAGATACCAACAACAATGGCACCCGTGACAAAAATGGCGTAGAGATGAACATTCTCTTTACCAGCTCAGTGAATCCTGTGCGACAAAAGACCCAAGAGATTATCAAGCAAAATCTTGAATCTATTGGCATGTCTGTAGAGCTTAAGAGTGTAGAAGCGGGCGTGTACTTTGGCGATCCGACTAATTCAGATTCGGTGCACCAGTTTAATGCTGACTTGCAGCTATTTGCCTTCGACAGTGAAACGCCTGAACCTGATTCCTATATGGAGCTGTATGCCTGCGATCAAATCTCACAGAAAGAGAATCAGTGGTCTAAGGAAAACTCTTCTCGCTATTGCAATGCTGACTACGATGCCCTGTTAGAAAAACTGGGAACAGAAACAGAGCCGGAAAAACGAAAGGCCTTGTTCATTGAAATGAATGATTTGTTGGTTGAAGATGTGGCGCTTATTCCATTGGTAAGAAGAAGTGATGCGTATGCGATCGCCTCTTCCCTCACCAATCTAGAATTTACCCCTTGGGCCGCGAGCACTTGGAAACTCAGCGGTTGGGGGAAACAGTGACTTCGACTACGCTCAGCCACCGAGCTAAGTAAGGTTATGCACTCTTCAACAACTGTCGGGGCCTGAGCGTAGTCGAAGGCCAAACTCAGCCGGGAACCCATGGGAAAGTATCTGCTCAAACGCATCCTCATCGCTATCCCCACGCTGCTCGCCATCAGCATGGTCATTTACCTGGTGCTTGCTCTGGCACCGGGTGATCCGTTGGGTGAAATGGCCAATAGCCCTTCCATCACCCCCGAAATTCGCGAAAATATTCGTCGCGCATTAGGACTCGATCAGCCTATTTACGTTCGGTACTTTAAATGGGCGATCGCATTCCTCACAGGCAATATGGGCTACTCCTTTGTAAACCCCGTCCCCGTAAGCCAGCTTATTCTGCAGCGGCTACCCACAACGCTTTGGGTCGTGGGTCTTGCCTATCTATTTTCTGTGCTGATTGCCTTTCCCTTGGGCATCCTCTCTGCCCTCAAGCGCTACACCTGGCTAGATAATCTCGCCACCACCTTCGCCTTTGCCGGGTTTTCCATCCCACCGTTCTTCACCGGATTGCTGTTTATCCTGCTCTTTAGCGTGACCCTGGGCTGGCTCCCCTCCCTATACGACAGCACCCTCACCATTACAGATACCAGCAGCTTCTTGGCACAGATAAAACAGTCCATCATGCCGATCACGGTCTTAAGCCTGTTTCAAACAGCGGTCCTAATGCGGTATGTACGCGCCGCTGTTATCGAACAGCTCAATATGGATTATGTTCGCACAGCCTATGCAAAAGGACTAAGCAGCTGGCAAGTGATTATGGGTCATGTCCTACGCAATGCCCTGATTCCGGTGGTTACCCTCATTGCCTTAGATGTTCCCACGGTCTTCACAGGCGCACTAGTAACAGAACAGGTTTTCCGGGTGCCTGGGCTCGGTTCACTACTGATCGATTCAATTAACCGCAGCGATACCCCCGTTGTGATGTCTATTACCTTTATCTATGCCATCTTAATTGTGGTGTTTAATTTGGTGGCAGATATTCTCTATGGAGTCCTAGATCCACGAATTCGCTATTCCTAAGAATCTGTTGCAGTGATGTCTATCTTCTCAAGAACTTATAACAGCAGCTTCAAAAAGAGAATCCCATTCCCTTCAATCAGCCAGTCAATCGCACCAACGTGGCCACCAATTTAGACGGCCAACTTTTTCGCACCACATCATATCAAGATAAAACAGCTCGGCAAACCGACTGAGACAGCGCCCACAAAAAAAGAAACAGATCGGTCTTAGGCGCGAGACGCACTCGTGTCAGAAGGCCCTGACAATCAGAGAACAAAACAGAGCATTACCACTTTTTCAGAAGGAAAAGAGAAATCACCACATTTTTTTCGCAGTGTATGACTCTACGAGAAACAACTAAATATCTTTATACTTAAAATTCCTTCGTTGGATATATACTAGCTTGCGGACGTAAGAGTCCTTAATTAGGGTGATATTTTTGGAATCAAGACTGAACTTCAGCATTAAAGTTCCGAAAAAGTAACAGAACAACTTGGGAAGATTTTCTGATTTTTCAGAAAATTACTTTACGCATTTCCCAAATTCACTCCAATACGGCTTTTCTCGTCACTTATGAATACAAATCCTCTCGATGCTGTTCAAGCTGGGACGTCCCCCCAGAGCATCGCCTTCGTCGATAGCGGGCTAGCGCAGGCATATAGCCTACAACAAGGCATTGAGGCTGACTATGTCGTACGCCTCAATGACAACACCAGCGGTATCGAACAAATTTCCCAAGTTTTGAGAAAATATCAAAACTTGGACAGTATTCATATTTTCTCCCATGGCAGTAGTGGTGCGCTTCAGCTCGGAAATACCATCCTAAATCAGGCTGTTTTAGCAGAATATCAGGATGATTTAGAACATTGGGGGAATTCTCTCCTACATGAGGGAGATCTCCTCTTCTATGGTTGTGATCTCGCCGCAACAGAAGAGGGGATCGCATTTGTCGAACAGGTCAGTCAGCTGACCCAAGCCGATGTTGCGGCCTCTAATGACGTCACGGGTCACGCCAGTCTGGGTGGAGATTGGGAGCTTGAAGTGACCACGGGCGACATCGCCGAGGTGCTTGCCGTTGAAAGCTATCAAGGCATTTTACCCACCTACAATGGCAACACCTACCAGCTCACCAGCGGCGGTGCTAAAACCTGGAAAGCGGCCCAAGCCGAAGCGGAAGCCTTAGGCGGGAACTTAGTCACCATTAATAACGGGGCTGAAGAAGCCTGGCTAAAACAAACCTTTGGCACTGAAGGGCTATGGATTGGCATCAATGACATCGCCGCTGAAGGACAGTTTCAGTGGGCCAGCGGTGAAGCAGTGACCTACACCAACTGGGCACCGGGTGAACCCAACAATGGCGGCGGGTCCCAAGACTATGGCTGGATGAACTATGGCGGCAGCAACCAATGGGATGATCATTTTGCCGGGGCGCAGCTACGCGGCATTGTTGAAATAGAAGGCAACAATCCGCCTCCGACAACTGACGACAATGCATACCGATACATTCGCTTTGTCGCCAATTCTGAGGTCAATGGCAATCCCTGGACCAGCGTTGCCGAACTCAATGTTCTAGATACGAGTGGGAATGCCATTAGTCAGGCTAATTGGTCTTTGGTCTCTGTGAATAGCCAAGAAACAGCTGCTGAATTTGCCCCAGCGACCCAGGCCTTTGATGGCAATGCCAACACCTTTTGGCATACAGAGTGGGCACCGCCTGGAGAGGCCAATGACCCAGCCCACAATCATGAAATTGTGATTGATTTGGGCGCGACTTATGAGCTATCGGGGTTTAGTTATTTGGCTCGCCAAAATGGCTCCAATGGACGCGTGGCGGATTATCAATTCTTTGCCGCCGATGACACCACGAATTGGGGCACGGCACTCTCCTCCGGCACCTTTTCCCATGTTGCCACCGCGCAAACCGCACAGTTCACAACTGATCCAGGCAATCCACCGCCAGCCCCCGACGATGACGAATACCGTTACATTCGCTTTGTCGCGAATTCTGAGGTCAATAACAATCCTTGGACCAGCGTCGCCGAACTAAATGTATTAGATACCAATGGTAATGACATTAGTCAGGCCAATTGGTCGTTAGTCTCGGTCAATAGCGAAGAGCTAGTGGCCTCGAATAATCCTGGGACAGCGGCGTTTGATGGTAATGCCAATACCTTTTGGCACACTGAATGGGCTGCACCTGGAGAGGCCAATGATCCCGCGCACAATCATGAAATTGTGATCGATTTAGGGGCCTCCTATGGGATATCTGGGTTTAGCTATTTGTCTCGCCAGGACGGCTCACAAAATGGCCGAGTGGCAAGTTACCAATTCTTTGCGGGAGACACCGCGAGTAACTGGGGAGGGGCGATCGCAACGGGCACCTTCGACAATAAGGCAACTGAGCAAACTGTAGTATTCTCCGATTCTCCTACTCCCCCTTCGCCTACAAATGGACTGGTCGGTCACTGGCAATTTAATGAACTCACGCCTGCGGCTCAAGTTGTTGATGCCTCTGGCAATGGTAATACTGGCACCAACATCAACATTAATCCGGGCAACACGTCCTACAGCGGACCAATTAATAGCGCCCCTATTTTCAATACGTTTAATCCTCGCAGCGGTAATTTTGATGGTGTCAACGACTATGTGAGTATTGGCAGCAGCCCGGAGCTAGACTTTAGCAATGGCCAATTTACCCAATCGGTTTGGATTCGCCCTACCGCTGACGACAATGGCTATCACGGCATTTTGGGCTATCAAAATGGAGCGGGTTCCAACAACCGTGCCCCTGGACTGTGGACGGTGGGTCAAACTAAAATCCATGCAGGCTTTGGCGATGGCACGAACTGGAACAATTTCACCACTGACGACGTACTAAGGGTGAACGAGTGGAATCACGTTGTTAGCAGCTTTGATGGTACCACTTACAAAATTCATGTTGATGGTCAAGAGGTGTACACCACAAATGCTTTTGCCGGACGCAGGCCGAGTGCTGTACAACAGCTCGACATCGGTCGTGTAGATAACTACTTTAAAGGTCAAATTGATGAGGTCCGTCTGTATGACCGCAGCCTCAGCCTGAGCGAGGTCCAACAGCTTTACGTCGCTCAACCCACCCAGGCCAAAGTAGGCGACTGGAGTAAACCGGTTGAGTTTCCGAATATCCCCGTAGCCGCAGCCGTATTGCCCAATGGCAAAGTGGTGACGTGGTCCTCTTGGGACCGCTTTACCTTTGGCGGCAACAGCCCACAACAGTCCTACACGTCTATTTGGGATCCGGCCACAGGAGAGGTGAGTGAAGTGTTGGTTACTAACACCGCCCACGATATGTTCTGCCCTGGCATTGCCATGCTGCCAGATGGAAGACTGCTGGTGAATGGCGGCGGCGAATATGTGACCTCTACCAGCATTTTTGACTTTGAAACCGGTCAATGGAGTGACGGCCCTGATATGGAGTATCGCCGTTGGTACAACAGCTCACTGACACTCGCCGATGGTGATGTGTTTACCATTGGGGGTGAACGCAGTAATACTGGCAACGGGGCCAGAATTACGACAGGGTTGGGAGAAGTCTTTGACTTGACTGACGGCTGGCGAACGCTGAGCGGTGCGCCGATTGCGCCGATTGCTAATACGGGCGATCGCGGCACAGAGCATCCACAAATTTTCCTCGCACCCAATGGCAAAGTATTCGCAGCTGGCCCCAGCCCAACCATGTACTGGTATGACACTAACGGCAATGGCTCTATCACCGTAGCCGGAGAACGCGGCGACAGTCCTTACTCTCAAGTCGGCATGTCAGTCATGTACGACACCGGCAAGATTCTCTTTGCAGGTGGCTCTCTGGTTTATGACCGCGCAGGTGCCTCCGGATACAATACCGCCTACACCATTGATATCAACAACGAGAATGCGATCTCGGTTGATAAGCAAGATCCCATGAGCTACAAGCGAGTGTATGGAACGGGTGTTGTTCTGCCGAATGGCCAGGTGTTAGCCATGGGCGGACAACAAGATTCCAAGGCCTTCACCGATAATCAAGCGGTGTATCGCCCAGAGCTATGGGATCCCCAAACGGGTAAGTGGACGCTGATGGATAATCATGACATCCCGCGCACGTATCATTCTGTTTCGTTGTTGTTGCCTGATGGCCGAGTAATGGCTGGCGGCGGTGGATTAGCGGGTGCAGGCAATCCCGTTAATCACCCTGATGCGGAAATTTTCACGCCGCCTTACTTGTACAACGCAGACGGGACGCTGGCTGATCGTCCTGTAATTGGCAGCGGACCGGATAGCGTTGGCTACAACCAGAATTTCTCTATCACGATGAATACAGGAGCGCCCATTACCGAATTTAATTTGGTGCGGATGTCGGCAGTGACCCATGGGGTCAATACAGACCAACGCTTTTTATCGGTAGATGTGATGGCGAAAAGCGGGAATACCTATACGCTCAACACACCAGAAAACGGCAATATTGCACCACCGGGCTATTACATGCTCTTTGCCCTCGATGGTAATGGTGTGCCCAGTGAGGCCAAGATAATCCAGATTACCTGATGGCCAAATTGGACTGATTTCAGGGGGCTTTAGGACAGGTAAGTGATGCATTAGCGAGGTGCGATCGCCTCGCTGATTCTTAACAGCCACTAGCGTTAAGAATCTCGTACAGAGGAATGAACAACTAGAGGAATGAACAAAACTTCTGAAATCAAGACAAAGAGGCGATAGGCTTCTAAACCCTTTAGCCGTCACCCTAGCCGCCATCAAAGAACAACCCAAATTGAATACAATCCAAGCAAAATTGTATCCAATTTGGGTCAGAATCTCTCCCTACAAAACTGACAAATATTAACGATACAGCGGGCTAATCTATCGTTTCTTTAAATATCTGAAACAGTCTTGCCAAGGAGGGAACTTCCCTAACCGCAACAGATGTCCTTAAGGACAGTGTTCTAGAACAATCAGGTGCTTCTAAATCAATGATTTTAAATCTTGCCCCATTAAACGCTTGTGCTACATATGTTTCCCCAGATTTCTGGAACGTCACCGTCTTCTAAGCCTCGCTCCATCGCGTTTGTAGATAATGGCATTAGCGATGCCGACAGTCTGATAGAAGGACTATCAGAACATCATGTCATACAGCTCCCCGCTGAAGCCAATGGCATAGAAGCCATCACTCAGGCCCTCTCGAAATATCAAAATTTAGAGAGCATCCACATTCTTTCCCACGGAGAAAACAGCAGCCTACAGCTAGGTAATGCAACTCTCAGTCAAGCTTTTCTAAACGAGTATCAAAACGATTTAGAAAGTTGGGGAGAGGCGCTTAACGACACAGGCGATCTGTTGTTCTATGGCTGTAATTTTGCCGCGACAGCAGAGAGCGTCGAATTCGTTGAACACATTAGTCACGTCACCCAGGCTGATGTTGCAGCTTCAAATGACACGACCGGACACGCCAACGGTGGCGGTGATTGGGACTTAGAAGTCACTACAGGAGAGATTAGCGAAAGCCTAACGATAGAAGACTATCAAGGCATTCTGCCCACTTACAACGGGAAAAATTATCAACTCACCACTGGCGCCAAAAGCTGGAAAGAGGCCCAAGCCGAAGCAATCTCTTTGGGTGGTAGCTTAGTGACCATTAATAGTGCAGCAGAACAACAATGGCTACGCGACACCTTTGGCAACAGTGAACGACTCTGGATTGGCCTCACCGACAAAGCTACAGAGGGCCAGTTTCAGTGGGCAAACGGGGAAGCTGTGACCTACACCAACTGGGCACCGGGTGAACCCAATGACTATAAATTTGGCGGGGCCTTTCCTGGTGGTGAAGACTACACCGTGATGAACTGGAATGCGTCAGGGCAATGGAACGATACCCCCGACAACTATATAGGAACGTTTCGAGGCATTATCGAAGTGCCCGAAACCTCCCAAACTTTTACCTATAACGGCAAAGAGTATCAGCTCACCACCAAAGCCAAGAGTTGGAAGGAAGCCCAGGCCGAAGCCCAAGCAATCGGCGGTAGCCTGGTCACCATTAATGATGCCGCTGAACAACAATGGCTGCACGACACTTTCGGCACCAGCCAATCATTCTGGATTGGCCTCACCGATGAAGCCACAGAAGGCCAGTTTCAGTGGGCAAACGGGGAAGCCGTAACCTACACCAACTGGTTCCCCAATGAACCCAATGACTACAAATTTGGCGGGGCCTTTCCCGGCGGTGAAGACTACACCCTCATGAACTGGGGCGGCACGGGCAAATGGAACGATGCGCCCGACAGCTACATGGGAAGCTATCAAGGCATTATTGAGCTGCCTGGTGATGCATCGCCGCCTAACGTTATTCGAGGCAATTCTGGTCGGATTGAGGCCGAGAATGCTGTTCTAGGCGGGAGTGCAGGTACAAACACCAACCATATCAGATTTAGTGGAAATAGTTTTGTGGATGGCTTTACCCAACAAGGGGCATCCACCACCTTTACAGTCAATGTCGCGGAAGGCGGCCTCTACAAC
>JBCDAG010000141.1:0-16761 GCA_039186165.1 Cyanobacteria bacterium P01_F01_bin.53 | reverse complement strand
TGGTTGAGTTGGAAAGCTTTAGCCGGGCTGCTGAGGATTTGCACTTATCGAACGCAGCTGTTAGTAAAAATGTGCGCGACCTGGAACAAGCCCTGAAAACCCAGCTACTCCAGCGAACCACTAGGCGGTTGAGCTTAACAGAAACCGGGCAGCTTTATTTCCAGAAAATTTGCTCGATTCTGGATGAGCTGGCAACGGTTGAAGAGACCGTTTCGGATCTCTCGGTTAAGCCCCATGGACTACTGCGGGTGACCGCACCGATGTCGCTGGGGCTAACCCATGTGGCCACGGCTATTTATCAATTTCAATTGGCGTATCCAGATATTCAAATAGAGCTAACCCTGAGCGATCGCTACGTTGATTTGATTGAGGAAGGATTTGATGTGGGCATTAGAGGGGGTGGCGCTCAGCTGGATACGAGTCTGGCGATGCACCGCATTTGTGAATTTCCACGGGTCGTCTGCGCATCACCGGCCTATATTCAGCGGTATGGCAAACCGCGATCGCCCCATGAGCTGAAGCAACACCAGTGTGTCATTTATAGTCTGGCGCGATCGCCCCATGAGTGGAGTTTTTGGCGGGGCACTGAAACCGTCGTCGTGACCGTTGATGGGCCTTTAAAGGTGAACAACAGTCTGGCGGCCAGCCAAGCCTCTATTGCAGGACTCGGGATCATCTTTTTGCCCATGTTTGTGGCATCAGAGGCCTTAAAACAAGGGACATTGCAAATCGTCTTAGAAGAATGGTCGAGCGAACCCTTAACCTTGTATGCCGTTTTTCCAAAACATCGCCAACACGCTAGCAAGCTTCAAGTATTCATCAGCTTTATCTCAGATGCCCTTGCATCAATTTCAGACTAACCTGAGCTTTTAACGAGTCAACAACAGTCCTGAAATTTCTATCAATCCAGGCTTTAAGCAAACTCCTTTAGATGTGAAGCAGTCCACAGTGAGGTTGTCACAACAGGCTCAGGGACGATGTTAGGCAAGTCAATAAACAACAGTCTAAATCTGGTGCTTTTCTGCCCAGTTTTTAAGCTCTTCTAGAAAACCCAAAGCAGTCTTGCCAAACTCTGTGATTTCGTAAGTGACCGCAATTGGGCGATCGCTCACCACCTCCCGCCTCACTAAGCCTGCTTCTTCCATTTCACGGAGTCGCTGCACCACCATCTTTTTACTGGCTCCCCTCAACTGCCGTGCCAAATCGTTAAAGCGTACCGGGCCATTTTTGAGGTGCCAGAGAATTGAGCCCTTCCATTTTCCACCCAAAACTCTCATGCCACGTTCAATCGGGCAAGGCTCTAGACAGGGCTCTGAGACGTGTTTGCGGCCTTGTGCATCGGTCGTGATTCCTAAAGAAGTGCCCATGGGGTGGGTGGTTACCAAAAGTAAACTGGTTGACTCTAGTTACTTGCCTGATTATGTTAAGTCACATCAGCAGAAACTGTCACGAATCCCGCTTGATGGTGGGGTGTTTGCTGCTGTGCATAGCTTTGAAGTTTTGCATGAAGTTTTGCAGTCATCGCCAGCGAAGGAACCCCCTATGTCTATCGCAGATATCCACCTCTACACCGCCTCCACGATGAATGGTTGGGAACCTGTCATTTTTCTCGAAGAGGCTGAGGTTGAGTACGAATTAACCTATATTGACTTTGGCAAGAAAGAGCAGAAGTCTGAGTGGTATATGCGACTCAATCCCAATGGTCGTATTCCGACGATTGTCGATCGTGGTAACGATGATTTTGTTGTCTTCGAGTCAGGCGCGATTCTCTGGTATTTGGCTGAGAAGTACCAGAAGTTTCTGCCTGTCGGCGAAAAGGCTCGCTCAGAAGCGCTGCAATGGTTAATGTTCCAGATGTCCGGCATCGGCCCAATGATGGGTCAGGCCATGTATTTTCAGCGCATCGCAGCCCCTAAAGGGAATGAAGACCCCTATGCCATTGAGCGCTACGTGGCTGAGTCTCGGCGATTGTTAGAGGTGCTAGATAAGCAACTGGCTGGCAAAGCCTATTTACTAGGCGATGACTTCACCATTGTAGATATTGCCATGTATCCCTGGGCACGGTCTTATCCCTGGGCCAAGGTTTCAGTAGAGGGATTGAACAACTTACAAGCCTGGTTTGATCGCATTGATTCTCGCCCTGCTACCCAAAAAGCGCTCACCATTCCCAAACCGTTCCCTGCATTCTTCGGTAAAGGCGATGAAGCCACCTCCGAAGCGGAAAATGCTTCTCGTTTTTAAGGCTCTAAAGCTTTGACTTGCCCTACCCATCCCCTTATCAGTAAAGGAGAATTTTTCCGTGAAGAACATTTTCATCATTAATGCCCATGAAGCCTATCCTTTCTCCGAGGGAAAGCTCAATGCCACGTTGCTCGAAAAGGCCAAAACCAATCTGACCCAGAAAGGCTATGACGTCAAAATCACTACGATGAAAGATGATTATGACGTCGAGCAGGAGTTGAACAAACATCAATGGGCTGACGCGCTGATTCTGCAAAGCCCAGTAAATTGGATGGAAGTGCCTTGGAGCTTCAAGCGCTATATGGACACCGTTTACTCGGCTGGTATGGGTGGACAACTTTGTAATGGTGATGGCAGAAGTCGCCAAGCCCCTAGTCAGCAATATGGCACTGGAGGCACACTGACCGACACCAAATACATGCTCTCCCTCACCTTAAATGCCCCCAAACAGGCCTTTGATGATCCGAATCAATGGTTTTTCGAAGGCAAGGGGTTAGACGATTTGTTTTGGCCGATGCATTTGAACTTTAAGTTCTTTGGCATGCAACCAATAGCAACCTTTGCCTGCTTTGATGTGCTGAAAAATCCCGATATTGAGAACGATTTTATTCGATTTGAAGCACATCTAAATCAGCACTTTGAGCCGCTACCGTCCGTATAGCTACAAAAGCTCGACCTGCAAACACAGGCCGAGCGACTAAAACAATGTTGTATTGACTTAAAAACTAACTTACAAACCCATCGCAGCGCGTGTTGCAAAAACAACGATGCCTGTACCCAGCAGCGCAGCAAAGGTAGCTACAGCAAAGAGGCCAGCTCTCTCTTTTTTGTGCACTCCAGCGTTATCAATCGTCATCGCATCACTCAAATAGCTACGTTGTTGATTAATGTCAGTCAGCTCACTGCCAGTGTTGGCGTTGCTAAATGCCAACACTGCCAAAGGAATAGAAAGAATCGAACCGAACACCTCAATCGCAAATAGCGCAGGAGGCATCGCGTCTGGAGAAACCGGGAACCAACGAGCCAAGTCCAAGACATAAACCAAAAAATAGCCGATACCCCAAATGCCCGAGGCCACAAATGCCCAGCGCTGCCGTTTCCACACGAAATACAGCAGTAGGAAGCTGGTCAGGCTGAGTGTTGTGAGAAAGATGTTAAAGCTGCCCAATACCAGCGGACTGATGTGGGAGAAGTCACGGGTTTCAATCGGGCCGCCTGGAACCAGCGAGGTGAGAGAAACAGCAGACAAGAGCAAGAGAGCAAATACGGAATACTTAGCAGAGTTTTTCATCATTTTTACCTCAAGAGTTAAGAAGATGTGGGAAAGACTAAATCAGAATGAACGTGAAGGAACTAAGCCAAAACAGGAAGCAAAGCTTCTGCATTCTGTTGCGATGGGCGGTTATCAGTTTCTGATAGACCTGAGACCGTTACACCAAATTCAGCCAGCAGGCGCAGCGCATGTTCTATCTGCGGTGCCGTATCGGGATAAACAATTCCTGGACTGGGTGACTGTGCCTCGTCGAGGCCGAGTAAGCGCTCTAGCTGAAGTAATGCGCCTAGCGCAGTTAAATGGGTTTGTCCTTGCGGATCAGCAATGGTGACAATCGTCTGCTGAGGAGCGCTATCGGCATCTTTACCCGAAACCGCAATATGAATCTCGTGGCTAGCACCGCTGCCAGGGTTATAGAGGAGCGATCGCCGCAGTGGTGTAAACTGCTCGCCGCTAATCAACTTCCAAATGCCGGAGCGTGTCAAAAACCGCAGCAACCCCGTCGAGAAAGCATCATCAAAGGCAATGCGAGCGGCAACTGTGGTTGCCCCTGTGGTTTGTGGCAGCGTTAGCTGATCTGGCGTGTCAAAGCGATATACAGACGTTGTGTATCCACCCGGAAACGTAATCGTGCGCGGGTCAGTATAGGGAAAGACACGTTTGCACTGGCCATCAACCAGGGTCTCGAAAGGGGTGGCCAGCCGATCCATATATTCAACAGAATTGGGGCCAGATTTATCTTTGAGAGAAAATAGAACGCTAATGTCAATGTGCTCTACTCTGTCCATGGTTCGAGCGGCGGCAACGGCTATCACAGAGGCAATGCCTCCCATCCATCCCGAAGCGAACAGCACTGGGGCTTGCAAAGGTTTGCCTGCAAGTTCTCCCATTGACTCGTGTAGCCTTTCTGGCCACCGGGTAACGTCAACGTAGGGAATGCCTCGATTAACCGCATCCAATAACAGATAGTCGTCTGGATCATTTACAAGGGCAACAACGGCGCTGAGCTGTTCTCCTTGTAACGGTTTGGGCTGCTCAACATCCAACCGTACGCCTTTAGCATTGCCTAACTCGCTGGCTAGCGCGTCGGCTTTTTCAAGGTTTCGCCCGGCGATGAGCAAATATAAATCAGGATGGCGCTGGCGGATGAGTCTTGCGACTTGCTGGCCAACAAGACCGTAGCCTCCAGCTAGCAAAATGGACTTTTTCTGGGTCATTTTAGTTCATCCTCCAAGAGTATTTAGAGATAAATCGTGTTGTTTTATCGGCGATAAGCCGTTTCGCGCAGCAAGTGACTCACCAGGAGTTTCAGGAAGAAGAGGGGCAGAAACCACTCCAACCCTGGTGTTGGAGAAAGGAGATAAAGACTGCCCAGTAGCGATAATCCATACAGCCCCAGTACCACCGAACGCTGCAAATACAGCGGCACAGATAAAATCAAGCCTGCCGCCACTAGCAAATAAGCAGATACCCCACCAAAGAACAGCCAGTCGCCCCCGCGAAAGAACAAAGCAACGGCCCCAATGTGAAAAAGATGAATGGCAACAAACGATAGATGCTGCCGCCAGCCTTGCCCCGGCCTGTGATACCGGCGTTTAGCCGTATTGGTGGCATTGGCGAGGACGCCGCCCGGCAAGTCAAACCCGAATAGTGC
Organism: Cyanobacteria bacterium P01_F01_bin.53; assembly: GCA_039186165.1. Classification (GTDB taxonomy): domain Bacteria; phylum Cyanobacteriota; class Cyanobacteriia; order Phormidesmidales; family Phormidesmidaceae; genus Phormidesmis. The sequence goes on along the minus strand of JBCDAG010000141.1, from coordinate 11,593 downwards.
GAGTAGCCCGAGCTACCAGGGTGTCCAGGTAATCGGCAGACTGAGGGCGTAGGTATTGGCTGCGATCGCAGCCAATACCGAAGGCACCAACTGTAGAAATATCTCAGCCGACGTCGCCCCTGGGCCAATAAACCGATCTAACGCACCTAACAGTCCTTTACGTGGGGCTGGCGCTGCCACCTGCATTTGGACCTTCATTTCGGTCTGCACTCCGTCTTTCATCTGGGCTTTCATTGGGACTTTCATTGGGGTACCTGTCGTCATTGAAGCGTTTACTGAATCCATCTCGGCGCAAGCCTCATAACAGTTGCCATGCATCTTATAACAACTGTTATGATAAGCTGTCAACAGAAGCTGTCAAAAAACTTTGACAAATTGGGGTGAAACCATAGGTAGGAGCAGGATGAAGTGGCTGGAAATCAGAAAGACCGTCGGTTAGAGGTTTCTGAGGCGGCGTGGCGAGTGATTGTCCGTGAGGGGCTTGACCGCACGAGTATGCGGGCGATTGCGCAGGAAATGAACTGCACCACAGGTGTTGTCACCCACTATTTTCGGAATAAGGAAGCGCTGATTTTATTCGCCTTAAATCAGGTGACTGAGCGGTTAAAGGTCTTAATGCAAAATGCGTTAGAAAACGTCTCTGGCACAGAACGGTTAGTGATTATGCTCTCTGCTTTTTTGCCGATTGATGTTCAGCGGCAAGAGATTTTGCGCGTATGGGTTGCTTTTCTAGGGTATGCGGTAGGCCGAGACGAGCTGATGGCAGAACATCAGCAAAGTGCGGGCCAGCTGCGCGCAGTGATTATTCAAGAGCTAAAGCATTTGCAAGCTGATGAGTCGATTTGCTCAGACATCGACCCTGAAATAGAATCTAATGCACTTTTAGCGTTGGGAAATGGCGTCAGTCTCGATTCCCTCATTCAATCCCATAGGCTCAGCATTGAACAACAGAAATTTGTCATTCGACGCTACATCGAGCAGGTTTTGACATGAGATGCCAGTGAGCGTGCCAGTGAGCGTTGGGTAGGTGGTGAGGCCGTGAGCTTTTGGCCCAGCATAATGCTAGTAAAGATAATGCCGACACCGCAGAGCTGAACGAGCGTTAATGATTGCTCCAGCCAAATGAAACCCAGTAGCGTTGCCATGACCGGACTTAAGAGCCCGAGGTAAGAAGCCGCCGAAGCGGATAGCCGATCGATCCCGCGAAACCAAAGCAAATACGCGAGCCCAGTGCCTACAGTACCTAGATAGATGAGTCCTTGTAGGTTTGTTGTTGTTAACGCTTCAAATGGCCCTTCTGTGATCAGGGCAATCGGCAGCAACAATAAGCCACCTATTGTCAGTTGCCAAGCGGTAAAGACCAATAGAGAAACAGGACGCCCCCACCGCTTAACTAAGACAGTGCCAAGTCCCATGGTGGCGGCTCCGGCGATCGCGGCTAAAATCCCGACGGTGTCGAGTTGGGCCGTTGGCTCTAGCACCAACAGTCCAATGCCCACAAACCCTAAGAGGGCAATAGGAAATGCTCCCTTGACAGGTTTTTCGTGCAAAATTAGCCAAGAAAAGAGAATCACCAGCACAGGCTGAATAGCACCCGCTGTGGATGCAACGCCGCCAGGTAAGCGGTAGGCCGAGACAAATAGTAGCGCTTGGAAAACACCAATATTTAGCCCCCCTAAAACCAGAATGCGCCACCACCAAATGCCCCGTGGCAATTTTCTTAGGGCAATGGTTAGTAACAGCCCAACCGGAAGTGATCGCAGCGCGGCGACTAACAGCGGATGCCCAGGCGGCAAAAACTCTGTAGCGACAATATATGTTGTCCCCCAAGCGATAGGGGCTAGTGCTGTTGTGGCAATGTTGCTCAGCACAGACGTTGAGTGTTTCATGATCGTGACTTGAAAAGAACTGTGCGGGACTATTAATCGATGTACTGCACTACTTTCTCGGTTTCGTAGCGCACTTTGGGCAGAGCTGCGGAGCGGTCATTCTCAGAACGGTAACCTGCTGTGCAAAGAACAACAGCTGAGTACCCTTGTTCTGACAATCCCAAAACGTCATCAAACTGACTGGGCACAAAGCCCTCTATCGGGCAGGTATCAATGCCTAGCATGGCTGCACTGTACAGAAAGAAACCCAAGGCAAGATAAACCTGTTTCGCTGACCACTTATCGGGCTGGAGTGGAAACGGCGGCGATGTTAGGTAGTTTTTGATGGCATCTGAGAATTTTTCTAGCTTGCTGACAGGAACCTGTCGAACTTGAGCAACGCGATCAATATAAGGCGCAACATCACTGACATTAATATTGGTTTTGATCGCAAGTACCACTAGATGAGAAGATTCCACAATCTTGGCTTGATTAAAGGCGTGTTTTACTAGCTGATGCCGCAGAGCCTGATTGCGAACAACAACAAATTTCCAAGGTTGCAAGCCATAGCAAGAGGGTGCGAGCACTAAACTTTGTTCTAATGCGTGCCAAACATCCTCTGGGATTTTCTTATTGGAGGCAAAGTTTGCAGTCGCATAGCGCCAGTGGAGCTTTTGGATAACTTGCTCAGGCGTTAAAACAAGCGTATTCATAAAGGTCACCATGGAAAAAGATTGGAGAAAGAGTGTGTGGAGCCATATGTGTGGAGCCAAAAGATAATGTCCGTCGCAGTAAGCAACTTTTGACTACACTCACAGGCTATATTGTTTCTTTCTAATAAACAATATAGAATTTGATCAACATATTGTTGATTAAAAGTTAACTATGCCAGGTTCTCATGCGAAATATCAGCACACTCCCAGTATTTGTATCCGTCATAGAGCAGGGGAGTTTCTCTCGGGCTGCTGAGAAGCTCGACTTAACAAAGTCAGCGGTCAGCAAGCGGATTACAGAGCTAGAGTCGCGGCTAGGTGTGAAGCTGCTACACCGAACGACCCGCAAGCTCAGCTTGACTGAAGCCGGGGAGCGCTACTTTGAGTACGCGCTCGTTGCTCTGCGCGCGGCGCAAGAAGCTGAAGATGCTGCTACAGAGTTGCAGAGCGTGCCAAAAGGAATTTTGCGGGTCAGTTCGCTAATGTCTTTTGGCCGGTTGCATCTTGCCCCGATGATTCCAGCATTTTTAAAGCAATATCCACGCATTGAGCTTCACATGACAATGAATGATGGGGGCACAGACATGATTGCGGAGGGGTTTGACGTTGCGGTAAGGGTCGGAGACTATGGCAAAGCTGTATCAACCGCGAAGAAAATTGCGCCTCTACACAGCGTTGTGTGTGCATCACCTGCCTATATTGCTGAACAGGGGCTACCGTCTATCCCAGCCGCTTTAACCGAGCACAACTGTATTTTGTACACTTATCACACAGTTGTTAATGAGTGGGTGTTTTTTAAAGAAGGTAAAACAGAAACTGTTAGGATTTCTGGAAATTATCAGATTAACAACAGCGAGGCTTTACGTGAGTCGCTGGTGCAAGGGTTAGGAATTGGCCGCCTGCCGACGTTCATTGCTGGAGAAGATATCAAAGCTGGGCGACTGATTCCCTTGCTGGATCAGTATGTGATGCCCCATAAAACGCTGTATGCCGTTTTCCCAGAAAAGCAGTATTTGCCAGAAAAAGTGCGTGTGTTTATCAAGTTTGTTATTCAGAATCTGGGGGGTGAGCGCCCGTATTGGGACCGCTGGAGAGATAACCAGAGGGATAACCAGAGAGATAGACTCTAGACGTTTAATATTTGAACTTTTCCGAAGGACTGAAAGTTTAGTGACAGCAGAGACGATACCGCTTCTTTATGAGTCGTATTGGTCTGTTCGAGACAAACTTCAATGGCATCTTGGAAATCATCAAACTCAGCATAGTACTTGGAATACAGACACTCTTTGTTATCACTAAGATTTTGATACCGTTCGTCAAACCAGTTTTGTTATGCCGTGCCTCAATCGAAGGCTCAAAGCTTTAGACGCTCTCAATCAACTGTTGGAGGGCACTAACAACCAGCTCAGGTTGATCTAGTTGCACAAAATGTCCACTATTTTCCGCAATGATATGTTGGCTATGGGACGATAATTTAGTCAAGTCTAACTGTAGCGATGCCCATCGCTGTCGTCTTTCATCACTCACCTTTGAATCTTTAGAACCTTGGCTCAACACAATCAACGGCAGGCTGCCTAGTGATGTAACTGGTTGAACATCTTCAAAGCTCTTCTTGATATTGGCTAGTTCACTGGATGCGGTTGCCCAATAGCAGGAACGGTAACAGAAGGATTTAAAGGTATCAAATAAGGCCTGTACTGCCAATGGATATTTTTGAATGTCTCGCTTGATATCCTCAAGCATGGGTAACAGATTCATCTCACCGATTAATCGCAGCACGCCAACTTGACTGACAATCCTAAAAATCTGATAAAGCCAAGACTGCATTGTTACGCGCTTCCACATTTCAGAGGTCATCTGATTTTCATGGGAAGAATCGACCAACACTAATCCGACCACATCCGCAGGATATTGACTCGCATACAGCCGCATATTCACGCCACCTAATGAGTGCCCAACTAAAATGTAGGGAGGCTTAATGCCAGCTTTAGTCAGAAGTAACCGTAATTCATCAACGCTCTGCTGACTGGTGCGGGAGATCCTGGGATTGGGCTCGCTCCAACCCAAACCTGCCCGATCATAGGTGCAAACACGGGTGAATTTAGCAATTTCAGCAGGGACCAATCCCCATGTGATTGCGGGAGCAGCACCACCAGCATCCATCACGACCGTTGGTGTTCCCTGCCCCATACAGTTGAGATGTAGACGAAATCCCCCAATATCGATCAGTTGCCCTTGTGGAGGATACTTGCGTCGATCAAAAGCCTGGCCCACTCTTTGATAAATCATTCCCACCAATAGTCCAATGGTGGTGATGCCTAGCGCAAACACGATCAATTTTCCCATGATGACTACAGCAAAGTTTTTAGACTTATACGACTTGTCTTCAAGTTTGTCTGTCCGACCACTCTAGTTACAGCATAACGTTGTCCATTATCTAATCCAAAAGTCTTTAGTGCCATTCTGAGTACTATCTATGCGCAACCTACCGTGAATCCAATTCACCGTGAATCCAGCATGAAACAAGCTCAAAACAATCGCATTCTTTTCTCTCTGTGAAAAGAAACAGAGAAAAGGCAGGAAGTGATAGGACAACTGCCTTCACTCCCCGCCTTTTCTATTGATCTACACTGTGACATCAAGGGTTTCACCCCCTGCTACACCTGTTCACTGCTATGCAGCGTCACGACCTTATTTGACGCTTACTTTCACAACTTTGTTCTTTTCTTCTTCAGCCTTCGCCATTGACAGGTTCAAAATGCCATCCTTGTAGTCAGCAACAACATTTTGATGGTCAATCCGACCTGGCAACGGCATTACCCGCTGAAATGATCCATAGCGGAATTCGCTGCGGGTCATACCATTTTCTTCATGGGTACTCTCCGACTTACGCTCCCCACTAATCGAAACAGTCTCGGCAGTGACTTGAATATCCAAATCATCCGCATCCATACCAGGGATTTCTAGCTTTAGCTGATACCCTTCTTCTGTTTCAAAAAGCTCAGCGGCAGGGCTAAAGCCGGACAGGCCACGAGAAGAATGGTTGCTCAATGAAAAAGTATCTTCAAATAAACGATTCATTTCCCGCTGTAGCGTATCGAGCTCACGAGCAGGACTCCAACGAACAAGTGCCATAACACAACCTCCTTGAAGTGATAGTAAATAACGTGATTGGCAACTGTTCAGCATCAAGGGCCAATCTCAAAGACCAATCTCAAAGGCCAGTCTCAAAAGCCAACCTCAAAGGTGCTCAAAAATCAGCAGCAAGATCAACAACTAGAGGCCTTTGAAGAACCCTCGACCCGAACAATTTCATCTTAGCCAACGGGTCTAACAACAGGTGTTCGGTTTCTTGGAATCCGCAGGGTGTGATTCTACCCTCATGTCAAAAAAGGTCGAATTTTCTCGGCCATCTGACGACTTGCACTATCTGCGGTGACAATCTCTACCTGCTCTGGCCCGGTGGCCCCCAAGCCCAAATCTGCCGCCCGACGAATCTGAGCCTGGCTCCAAATCGAACCATTCGAGACTTCTCGGGTCGTGCCCAGCATTCGCAAAATAGCAATGCCCACCGCATCTATGGCAATCCGGTCTGTACTGGCTAGCATCACATCCGCCTGCACGCGATCGCCCTGCTCAGGGCCACCGCCCACAAAGGCCTCTACCCCATCAATGATGTTCAGCGCTGGGCGATAGGCCCGGTTCACTTCGGCAATCATCAGGCGCTGCTGGCTGGAGCGATGCAGCTCTCGCATGTAGTCGTGGCCATCGCCGGGCACGTAGCGGGCCACCATGCCAATGGTATTTTTCAGCGAGAGAGTAAAGTGACCGCCAAAGCGATGGGTCTTCAGGCAGCAGGCATTAATGATGGCATCTGCGGAGAGCACAGGGCGGGCGATCGCAAATCCCCGAGACCAGTTCGTCCCCTCCCCAGAAAAATACTGCCAGTCATCCCGGCCCATCTCATCAAAGACCAACGGCGTAAACCCGTAGCGATCGGCCAAGGCAAACACTTGCATTTGCTGCATCGCACTGCGAGTTTCGGCCATGCCCGATCTGTCACCCACCGTAATCTGGCTAGCCCCTGCGCCCTGAATCTCTTTCACCAGGGCCTCTAGCACCACCGGATCGGTCGCTGCCGGTGCCGGATCGCCTGTGTTGTAGTTGGGTTTAATAAATACCCGCTTATCCTGAAAGCCTGGTGCCTGCAAGAGTTCTAATAACCGGCTGACGCCTGCTGTGCGATCACTCGTTTTCACCAGTACTACCCGATGAGGATTCAATCCGGCAGCCGCTGGCGGCGTTGGCTGCGCCACGGCATCTAAAGAAAGAACAGAACCTGACGGGCCAGCCGTGGGAGACAAAACAGAACGCAGGGCACCTGGGATTAAGGCTGCGCAACTGATTAAACCCAACCTCCGAAGCAGCTTACGGCGAGTAGAGTTGGGCGGGAATAGATCAGACATGGCTCATTCTGACCTGTATAAAGGCCAGCATATGCTCGACATGCGAACCATTCTGCCAAGCGCAAATGAGAATTGGCTGAACCTTGACCAATCTAGAATCTGGCACAGTTCTTTTGGAGGATGTCCTGTGGGATATCTTTTGGTGTATCTCCTTCAATCTCTTTCGCAATTTCTGGTGAGAACATTTCCGCCAAAACGGCTAACACTCCCAAGGGGGAACCGGGTGAAACCAGTCGAGGAGAAAATCAATCATGGCGCGAACTTTCGGAGCAACGATGCGGCGACTAGGGTAAAGGAGCCAGAGAGAAGCTTCTGTAATCAGCGGAAACTCCGGCAGCACCTCAACCAACAGCCCGGACTTTAAACTTTCACTGGCATTCCAGACCGACTTCAGGCCAATCCCCATTCCGTGCTCCAGCATTTTGCGCATCGCCTCACCATCATTTACAACAAACGAGCGCGGCAGACTAATGATCTGTCCATTTTCAAACTTCCATCGATGGCTATCGCCCAGGATGACAGATTGATGAGAAGGCAGCTCGTCAGGTGATAGGGGCACACCGTGACGCTCTAGATAGGCAGGAGACGCCACGAGCATACGTCGGTCATCAGCTAACTTGCGCACGATAAGACTGCTATCGGCCAACCGTGCATTCCGAATAATCAGGTCATAGGCACCTTCTACAACATCAAGCACTTCATCCGATAGCCGTAGGTCAAGGCTAACGAGCGGGTAGCGTGCCTGAAATTCGGCGAGGGCCGGAATAATATACATCCGGCCAAAGGAGCCGGGCATGGCCACCCTTAGCAGCCCCTGCACCTGGGCATCTTGCCCCCGAATGGCACTGAGTCCAGTCTCTAAGGTTTCAATCATCTGCTGAACGTAGGGCAAAAATGCCTCGCCATCTGTTGTTAGCGACACTGCTCGGGTCGTTCTGTTGAATAGTCGAACGTCAAGCGTTTCTTCGAGTTTTACCAGGCGGGCGCTCGCACTCGCAGGCGACAGTGACAGATCACGCGCCGCTGCCGAGACGCCGCCAAGGTCTGCAATTCTCAAAAATAACCGGAGCGATAAAATATCCATTTATCAAAAATATCCGAATTATCATTTCGCAGCAAGCCCGATTATCTTTTTGACACGAATGATTATCATGCTGATATCGCTCCAAACTCCAGCAAACTTAAGGAATTCCCCTATGAACTACGACAACTTCACCACATTCAACGTTAAGGTCGAAAACGCGATCGCTTGGGTCACCTTCGACTACCCCCCGGTCAATATTCAGGGCCTACCCATGCTCGCAGACCTAAACATGTTGGCCCAAAAGCTCGAAGGCGATCGCGGCGTTAAGGTCGTTGTGTTTCAATCGGCCAATCCCGAAATTTTCGTGGCCCATGCCGACACGAATTTTCTCAAGGATATGTCTGCGATCGCCGTTTCCCGTGACGAGGTCAAACTCCTCGATTTGCAAGTTGTACTAGAGCGCATCAGCAAGCTACCCCAGGCCACTATCGCAAAAATTGAAGGTTTTGCTCGGGGCGGTGGTCACGAATTTGCCCTCGCCTGCGACATGCGCTTTGCCGCCCGTGGCAAGGCAAAATTCATGCAGATGGAAGTCGGCATGGGTATTCTCCCCTGTGGTGGTGGCGCATCGCGGATGGCTCGTCAGACAGGCTTAGGACGCGCCCTAGAAATTATATTGGGGGCTAAAGACTTCGATGCTGATCAGGCCGAAGCCTATGGCACCATCAACAAAGCACTCAATCCCGAAGAAATTGGTCCATTTGTTGAAGCGTTGGCTAATCGCATTGCCCTTTGGCCCGCTGAGTCGATTAATGCGTGCAAACAAACCGTTTATGCCTCGATAGACAAACCCATTGAGGACGCGCTGAGAGAAGAGGCCTATTGGCTGTATCAGGCCACGAGCCAAACCCCTGCATTGAAGCGCTTTAAATGGGCCGATGAGAACGGTGCACAGTTTGACATGAACAATCAGCGCAGTTGGCAAGAGATGGTCGTGGGTGTTCAAGAGGTCACATAATGAACAACACAGAGAAAAGGATCTTCAAAGCGCCTCAGACTCACTCCTAAGCGGAACTCAAAATGCTCACACATACTGCTAGTCAAAAATTCCTGCCGATCAATCGAGGATACAACCATGTATTTCGTCCGAACCGATTGAGCCTCGGCCTGGTGGTGCCCATTGAGTCCTACGGGCAAAATCCCGTGCCCACCATGGCCCGCCATATTGAACGCATTCAGCTGGCTGAAGAACTCGGGTTCTCTGCTGTCTGGTTGCGCGATGTCCCGTTTAACGTGCCGTCCTTTGGCGATGCCGGACAAACTTACGACCCGTTTGTTTACCTTGGGCTGTTAGCGGGTCAAACCAAGCGAATTGCGCTGGGTGTCGCCAGCATTATTCTGCCGGTGCGTCATCCAGCCCATGTTGCGAAGGCGGCGGCTAGCGTGGATGTGTTATCTGGCGGGAGGCTGATTCTCGGAGTTGCTTCTGGTGACCGGCCCCAAGAATATCCGGCACTCAATCTCACTTTCGAAGAGCGTGGGGCTCGGTTTCGAGAAAGCTTTGATTACATCCGACACATGGGTGAACATTCACCAACATTTGAAAACGAGTTTGGCAGTCCCCGTGGCGGGATGGACATGCTGCCAAAACCAGTGGGTGGAAAATTACCCCTGCTAATTACGGGCGGTAGCCGACAAGATCCTGACTGGAGCGCGAAAAACAGTGATGGCTGGATCACCTATCCACGCAATCCCGGCATGCAAGACCAAGTGATTCGCGACTGGCGATCGCGGATTGGCGCTGAGGACGGTTCTACAAAGCCTGTTATGCAACCGCTTTATATTGACCTGGCCCAAGATCCTGATGCGCCAGTGAGGCCCATTCACTTGGGCTTCCAGCTAGGGACAAACCAGCTTCGCGCCTATCTAAAATCTCTTGAACAAATAGGCATGAACCATGTGGCACTCAATCTCCGCTTTAACAAAGCGGATGTAGAAATAACGCTTAAACGGCTAGCCGACGAAATACTACCAGAATTCTCAGAATAAACCCAAGCCCTCAGCGTAAAGGAGATAAGACGATGCAAAATAAGAGCATGCCTAAAAAGATTCTGATTACGGGCGCAACCGATGGTATCGGATTAGCCACCGCTAGGGTGCTGGTATCGCAAGGTCACCATGTGCTGATACACGGGCGAAACCCATCCAAGCTAAAAACGGCAGAAGAAGAGCTTTCGACATTACCCGGAAGTAACATTGTTGAAAGCTACGTGGCTGATCTATCACGAATGGGCGATGTGGAAGCACTGGCCCAAGCGGTGAGGGCCAAACACTCTGGGCTGGATGTGTTAATCAACAATGCGGGCGTATTCAGTACTTCCGAGCCAATCACGGCAGATGGGCTGGATGTCCGGTTTGTTGTCAATGCGATCGCCCCCTACCTCCTCACACAACAACTGTTGCCACTGATGGGCACATCTGGACGGGTAGTCAACCTATCTTCTGCCGCTCAGGCTCCGGTAAATCTAAAAGCATTCGCCGGAAAAGTAAACTTGTCCGATGGCTCGGCTTATGCGCAAAGCAAGCTAGCACTGACCATGTGGTCTCGCAGCCTAGCGCTAGCGCTAAAGGGAAATGGCCCGGCTGTTATTGCAGTGAATCCTGGTTCAATGCTCGGCAGCAAAATGGTGAAACAAGCCTTTGGCGTCGCTGGTGGAGATATCCAAATAGGCGCTGACATCCTCACCCGTGCGGCACTCTCAGATGAATTTTCGACGGCTTCTGGCCAATATTTCGACAATGACTCGGGTCAGTTTGCATCACCTCATCCAGATGCCCTCAATCCCCACAAAGCCGAAGAGGTAGTGGGCGTAATCAAGGCGATTTTGGCTGACATCGTCAACTCAGACAACAAACCAGGAGAAACCTCATCCCAGCAACCGAGATAAAACACGGTTAGGCTGAAACATTCCCAAATTAAGGTCTACACTTTCCCCCAACCAATAGGCATAGTCCGTGTGGTCTTTAAGGTCATCACCGGTCAGACCATGGATGAAAATTGTGAGGCCGTCCCTATTGGCATCCAACCATGGAATGAACTCATCGAAGTGCTTTGCACCAAAGGTTACTTGGCAGCTCCACCGTGGATGGGGTCCCACCAACCTTTCGTGAAATCGGCCTATTTTTAAGTCAAACTGTTGCGCGATTTTGTCACAGACACCACGGGCAATCTCTTTAGTTTCTGAGTCGAAGTACACATGAGCGTGGTAGGCCCTGTGCACATTAACCGGTCGTTTTATGTCAGTCATAGTTCTTAGGAAATTCTCCTTACGTCTTCAAATGCGACGTTACTTCGATGTATCCATCATGATTGATTCTTAATAAATTGAGAAGGCAGGAAAATAGAATATAATTTATTCCATACAGGAATGAATACGCTATGGATCGCCTTGTTTGCATCAAAAGCTTTGTCCGCACGGTAGAAACTGGCAGCTTTTCAGCGGTTGCCAAAGAACTGCAAAC
>JBCDAG010000140.1:0-16821 GCA_039186165.1 Cyanobacteria bacterium P01_F01_bin.53 | reverse complement strand
GTTTAGCTTTCAACTTCTGCCATTTCAATGGGTCTACATCATTGACATGCTCACTAGGATGCCTACCTAGTTGACCCAAATCACTGGCACAATAAGAACGAAAGCGCACTTGCGCCTATCGATCCCAGCCCAGTGAAGGAATGTCACGATGAATGGTTTAGCTGAACTGGCGCTCACGCCGCTTTTAGCCAAGTTTCAATCCCCCGGCCCGGATCTATTTAGCCTAGGTCCAATTACCGTGCGGTGGTACGGCCTATTAATTGCGATCGCGGTGCTCATCGGGGTCACCATTTCTCAGCAGCTGGCCCAAAAGCGCGGCGTCGATCCTGAAAAAATTGGAGATCTCCTGCTGTGGGTCATTCCCTGTGGCATCGTTTGCGCCCGAATTTACTATGTCCTCTTTGAGTGGTCCTCTTACGCTAGTCGTCCCCTAGAGGCCTTTGCCATTTGGCAAGGTGGTATTGCGATCCACGGCGCGGTCATCGGCGGCACCCTCGCCACCTGGTTCTTTGCCAAAGCCAATCGTCTCTCCTTCTGGCAGCTCTGCGATTTTGTCGCTCCGTCACTCATCCTCGGTCAGGCACTGGGTCGGTGGGGCAACTTTTTCAATTCTGAAGCCTTTGGTGGCCCAACAGATCTTCCCTGGAAGTTATTTATCCCCTTGAATAATCGTCCGGCTGGCTACCAAGACGTCGAATATTTCCATCCCACCTTTTTGTACGAATCACTGTGGAACCTGGGCGTGTTCGCGCTGCTGATCGGTCTTTTCTTTTGGGGACTCACCCGCCCTAGGTTCAGAGCAGGCACCGTCTTTTTGGTGTACATGATTGCCTATGGTGCGGGGCGCGTCTGGATTGAAGGGCTACGTACAGACAGCCTCATGCTGGGACCGATACGGGTTGCACAGCTCATTAGCCTAGCCACCATTGCCCTTGGCTGGATAGGGCTGATTTGGACCTATGGCATGGGTAAACGGTTACCCGACAATAGTTACGCACTGTCGAACGGCTCCGTTGGCTCCGCTGGATCCCCATCCAATGCGCCCACCCCTGGAAACATGGCTAGTGATCGCCTCTCTAAAGCTCGCCGGCCAGATAACCGCCCTGGGAAGGACAGTCCTCAATAAGCAAGGAAGGAAGAAAGCCAGAAATCAGCCAGTCACTAGCCAGCCCGTCACCAGTCAGCAAGAAAAAAGAGCAAGAAAAAGCCCCTGGGGTCATAAGACCTTCGGGGCTCGGAATCAGGGTGCATCTACATACCAACATGCAGGATTTTCTAGCAGCATCCCGAGTTTCGCTTATCACTTTATTTAGTCTTCAAAAAGCAGACCAAGATAATAGGAAGTTGATGAATATTGGAACTTCAACATCAATTTCATTCACATTATTTAATCGCACTATCAATGAGTCTTTAGTATCTTTTTAGACCATACCCCGTACAGGTTTTCATGGATTTTGACAAGTTTTCAGCTACCCAATCTAACGCGAATTCTTCGGTAATTACAGATATTCTCTCTCCAGCGGTTTATATCGTTGGCGCAGGTCCGGGGGACCCTGAATTACTAACAGTTAAAGCGCAAAGATTAATCCAGAAAGCGGACGTTTTGGTGTATGCAAATTCGCTAGTACCAACACAAATTCTCTCTGAAATAAGGCCAGATGCTGAAAAAATTGCCACGGCCAATATGACCCTCGAAGACATTGTGCCGCTCATGATTGATCGGGTGCGGGCAGGAAAATCAGTGGTGCGTCTGCACTCGGGTGACCCCAGCTTGTACAGTGCTATCCACGAGCAAATGATTCAGCTAGCCGACGCTGACGTGCCCTTTGAAGTCATCCCCGGCATTAGTGCGTTTCAGGCAGCCGCAGCAAACTTACAGGTAGAGCTCACTATCCCAGCCGTTGTTCAAAGCATCATTTTGACGCGGATTAGCGGTCGAACCCAGGTCCCCGTTGCGGAAGAATTGGCCTCACTAGCCGCCCACAAAGCTAGCTTGTGTCTGTATTTGAGCGCTCGCCATATTCACGAGGCCCAAAAGCAGCTCCTCGTCCATTACCCACCCCAAACGCCTGTGGCCATATGCTTTCGAGTCGGCTGGCCAGATGGACAAATTCAGGTAGTGCCCCTAGAGAAAATGGCTGAGGTCAGTAAGGCTGAAGACCTGGTGCGAACAACGCTTTACATTATTTCGCCTGCGTTGGCACGAGCAACAGGCACAGTAGACACAGACGGGAACGGTGAAAAGAACGTGCGATCGCGCCTATACAGCCCTACCCATGATCATCTCTTTCGACCCCGTGTCGGCCAAAAACAAACAGCCACTAAACAAACAGCCCAGCAGCAAACGACAACACCAGAAAAACCACTCTCAGCCGAGCAGCGCAAAAACGAACAGGAGCAAGCAAAAAAATGAATTATTTGGTGACTGTCGTCGGTGATCGCATCCAAGCAGAAGAGATATACACCGCTTTAGAAAAGAGCAAACTCACCATGGATCAAGTTGCCATTCTCGGCAAAGGATACAAATCTGCCGATGAATATGGCCTGGTAGACCCCAAGGAAGAAGGCTGGAAGCAGATCAAACGTCTCGCCATATGGACCGTGCCTTTTGGCTTTATTTCAGGCTTTGGATTCAACGCCATCACTGGGCTCGATACCTTTCCCTGGGCAGGCGTTTTGGGCAATCAAATTATCGGCGGCTTCTTAGGAGCTGGTGCCGGTGCCATGGGAAGTTTTTTCATTGGTGGCGGGGTCGGTATTGGCTTCAGCGGTGACGCCCTGACCTATCGCAATCGGTTAGAAGCTGGCAAATATCTGGTGGTGGTCAAAGGTTCAGAAGGTCTTATCTCCCAAGCAAGCCGAGTTATTCGGCCCTATAAACCTGAAGATATGCAGGGCTATTCGGCCTCCAACTAAGGCTTTTAACCTAAGGCTTTTAACGCAGGTCACTAATACGCCACAAAGACCTAACACTCAAGTCCCTCTCTAAGCCGCCTCAAGGCCCGTTTAAGAATCAACCCATAAGCCTCAACCAACCTCAGTTCAAATCCGCCCAACACAATGCATTCAATAGTCGTTTCTCGCGCATTAGCAACCGCACATAAGCGGCAAACGGATTGCGCTATCATACAGAAAAACTCATAACGAGTATGAGTTAAAGACTCTTTATTGAAAACCTCCACACACACCCTTTACCAGCACACATGAGCGTTGTATCTTCTCCTGCCACAGCAGACTCTGTTAGCAATCCCCTGCTGATTGGCAGCGGCCTGCCTCCCTTTGAAAAAATTGAGCCTGACCATGTTGTCCCTGGCATTCAACAGATCTTGGAAGAACTCGCTCATGCCCTGAGCAGCTTAGAAAACGCACTAGAAACAACACTCACAGCTACCCATAGCCCTCCGACATGGGAAACCCTCATGCGCCCACTCACCGCTATTACTGAGAAACTCAGCTGGAGTTGGGGCATCATCGGTCATTTGATGGGGGTCAAAAATAGTCCTGAGCTGAGAGAGGCCTACGAAAGCGTTCAGCCAGATCTGGTCCATTTTTCAACTAAAATCAGCCAAAGCCAAGCCATTTACAAAGCGCTCAAGACACTGAGTAGCAGCGATGACTGGCCCAGCCTAGACCCAGCGCAACAGCGCATTGTGGAATCAGCCTTACGTGATGCTGAGCTATCCGGCGTGGGCCTCACCGGTGAAGTAAAAACCAAGTTCAATGAAATTCAGCAGACCTTAGCCGAGCTATCGACTCAGTTTTCTAATCATGTTTTGGATGCCACTAAGGCTTTTAACCTGACGCTAACCCAGCCAGAAGAGGTTGCTGGGCTTCCGCAAAGCTTGCTCAGCCTAACCGCTCAGGCCGCTCGCGCCGCAGGAGCAGATGAGGCCACCGCCGAGACAGGGCCTTGGCGCATCACGTTAGACATGCCCAGCTATATCCCCTTTATGCGCCACAGCCAGCGCCGCGATCTTAGGGAACAGCTCTACCGTGCCTTTATTACCCGCGCCTCTAACGGAGATCTAGACAATGCCCCTTTGATCGAAAAGATTCTAGAGCTGCGCCAGCAACAGGCACAAATATTAGGGTTTGAGAACTATGCAGAGCTGAGCCTGGCTCGTAAAATGGCCCCTTCGGTCAAGGCGGTAGAAGCGTTGATGGAGGAACTGCGATCCGCTAGTTATGACGCTGCCCAGCGCGAGTTATCTGAAATTCAAGCCTTTGCCCAAAAAGCCCAACAGAGAGCCCAACAGACCCTGGAGAAAACCGAAGAAGCCCCATCCGAGGCCACTGAAATCAAGCAGTGGGACGTGCCCTATTGGACCGAGCGGATGCGAGAGCAGCAGTTTGACCTTAACGATGAAGCCCTGCGTCCCTACTTCCCTCTGCCCAAAGTGCTAGAAGGACTATTTTCACTAGCCGAGCGGCTGTTTGGGATTACGATTACGGCAGCGGATGGAGAGGCACCGCTATGGCATCAAGACGTGCGCTATTTCCAAGTCGCTGATGCCACAGAGGGTGACACGATCGCACACTTTTATCTGGATCCTTATAGTCGCCCAGCGGAGAAACGAGGCGGGGCGTGGATGGATGAGTGCATCGTCAGATCCAAGGACACCACAGGAAATGCAAGGACAAAGCTCCGCCTCCCAGTAGCCTACCTCGTGTGCAACCAATCGCCCCCCATTGATGGCAAACCCAGCCTCATGGCTTTTCGCGAAGTTGAAACACTCTTCCATGAATTTGGTCACGGCTTGCAACATATGCTGACCAAGGTCGATTATCCAGGTGCCGCTGGCATTAACAACGTGGAATGGGATGCGGTGGAACTCCCTAGCCAATTTATGGAGAACTGGTGCTACGACCGAGAAACCCTGTTTGGTATGGCCAAGCACTATGAAACGGGGGAGGCCTTACCTGAGGAAGACTACCAAAAGCTGCTAGCTGCACGACACTTTATGACTGGCAGTGCCATTTTGCGCCAGGTTAATTTTGGCTGGATCGATATTGCACTGCACGCCCAATATCAACCAGAAGGCGACGAATCCGTATGGGAAATGCGCAATCGCATTGCCGAGAAAACCACCGTGATGGAACCGCTCAAAGAAGACGCATTCCTCTGTAGCTTTGGTCATATTTTTGCAGGCGGCTATGCCGCAGGCTACTACAGCTACTTCTGGGCAGAAGTCCTCAGCGCCGATGCCTTCTCAGCCTTTGAAGAAGTGGGCCTTGACCACTCGGATAAAATTGCAACCATTGGTAGACGATTCAGAGAGACCATCCTGGCATTAGGGGGTAGCCGACACCCCATGGAAGTATTCACAGCCTTCAGAGGCCGAGAGCCAAGCACCCAGGCCCTACTCCGCCATCGTGGCCTAACTGCCTAGCCGTCACTAAAACCACGCCGCGATACCGGGCAAGAAATCTTGTGAGACCGGGCGTCCTAAGAAGGGCAACCGGTTCGTTTTCAGCTATCTGGGGATAGAGAGGGCATGGATAGATCGACACATAGATAGCGCGACCTGACGGTCTGATTCACCCGTAATCCCACTCATACAGCACGCTAGGCCATATTCTGACAGAGGGCTCTCAGAATACTGATTTTTATGGAAAATCATCCTCAATGACGACCCCACATAGTTTTCCTCTGACCACAAGATGTTATTTACATTTCGACGTATTCAATCGCTGAGTTTATGACCGCCAATAGGTCGATTAGCCTGACCCACCGGGCGACCTAGACATTAGGTCGAGAAACAGCACCCGTTAGGCAATCCTGACAAAACAGACAAAATTTAGAATGTCTATAGATTTGAGGGCAATTGCGGAGGCCGTCTTCAGGCCGCAAGGGTTACAGCCTATTTTAAAGGCTCAAAGTCCCTTCCTGTAACGCTCACTGCCGATGGCTTATTTTTCGTAAATCGTATTTTTACGGAACCACATATTAATGGAGCTTGATAGGTTCAATACAGAGGGAATTAAGCAAGCTTAGTTCTTGTTTTTTTTTAATATATAAATCGCTTTTGATTCCATGACTGGTTCTATGACCCATCGTCTCGCCACTCATGCTCTAGGAACCGTCGTTACCTGGCAGCATGCCAAAAATGCAGAAAAAAGCCCACTCCAGTCAGTTTCCGTAGCGTTATCTCAAAAGGGCTATCGCATTACTACCCGTGAGCGGAAAAGTGACGTACTCCGCCAGGTTTTAGAAAACGTTCCTGAGTTGCTTGTGATTCATTTGCCCACATCTGGAGAAGAGGGCTATCAACTCTGTCGAAGTCTACGCAAGCTCCCTCGCACGCGCCATATTCCCATCGTCTTTGTAGGCCACCGGGGTGAAACCTCGGAAACGGTGAATGCACTTCGATGCGGGGGAAATGAGTACCTACAAGTGCCCACTGAGGTAGAAGAATGCTGGCTAAGACTCAAGCGCCATTTACAGACCGCTAAGCTCGTGCGTAACCTCCAGGCAGACAAAGACAGCTTGCACCAGCAGCTATGGTCTTACAACCATATTCTTCGGCAACAAGAACAGCGTCAGGAATCCTTAGCGGAAGAAAATGAAATCCTCCAGCGCATGGCCTTTGTCGACAGTCTGACCCAGGTGGGTAATCGTCGCCGCTTTAATCAGCAAATCCCTCACCTATGGGAGCAGGCCCATCAGACAGAACAGCCCCTTTCACTGTTACTGTGCGACATCGACTACTTTAAGCGTTACAACGACACCTACGGCCACCCAGCAGGCGATGTGTGCTTGCAAGCAGTTGCAAAAGCAATGATCAGAGGGGCTCATCGTCATAGCGATCAAATTGCCCGCTATGGTGGCGAGGAATTTGCGATTTTATTACCGGCAACCGACTCTAGTGGTGCCCAGCAAGTCGCTCTCAGCGTGCAGTCAGAGCTAGAGAGAGCGCAGGTTCCACACCATACATCGTTAATCAAGCCTTATGTCAGCTTAACCATTGGCATTTGTACTCTGTTGCCTGAGTCAACTGAACAGACCTATGAAGTTTTAGTCCATGGGGCTGATGAAGCCCTGTATACGGCAAAGTTAAGAGGGCGAGATCAGGTCGTTGTCAATGCACCTGAAGGCCTTGTTTCAATTGTTCAAAACCGTTGCACGTACAATAGCGAGGTTGATTCAGTCCGGCATACCCCCGCCAAAATGGTCATTAATCAACCAGCACAGCTGGCTGAAGCCTAGGGCAACGCGAGCCACAAGATAAGACGGTGCCGGTCAGCCACTCCTTTGGCTATTTGCACCGTAGGTTAGCAAATGGCATGGTGCACAATTACTATCATGAGCATTCGATAAACTGACCGCTGCGACAGTAGACTATAAGCGTCGTTGCGAGAGGATCTGGCGAATGCCCAATAGCGACTCCACACCCACATCGCAGACCGCCAAATCGCAAGCAGCCAAATCGCAGACGATTTCTCGACAGGAACTCCGCGAATTGGTGCGATCGCAGCTCCAAGCCCTATTAGAACAAGATAATTTTCGAGGTGCAAAAGCGCTGCTGGTACCGGTTCAACCCGCCGACATCGCCGAAGCCATTGAAGGCTTACCGGAAACCATGCAGGCCATGGCGTTTCGGCTAATTGCCAAAAATGAAGCCATTGAAGTCTATGAAAACTTAGATTCAACGGTTCAGCAGGCACTCATTGAAGAATTTAAGCGCCAAGATTTGATCGACATTGTCGACAAAATGTCGCCTGACGATCGGGTGCGCCTATTTGACGAACTCCCTGCCAAAATCGTGCGGCGGCTGTTAGAGCAGCTCAGTGCCCAAGAACGGCAAGCCACCGCACTCCTGCTCGGCTATGAAGCCCAAACGGCAGGGCGGATCATGACGCCGGAGTACGTCGCCCTCAAGGAAAACTGGACTGTTGAGAGAGCGCTAGAACACATTCGTGCCCAGGCGGCACTGAGCGAAACGGTCTACTCCCTGTTCGTCACTAATTTTGCCCGGCAGCTCACGGGCATTCTTTCCCTGCGCCAGCTGGTGGTCGGCCGAGCCGAACAAACTATCGGTGAAATCATGACCCGTGAGAGCGAGGTGGTCTCGGTGCAAACCAGCACCGACCAGGAAGAAGTGGCCCGCATTATTCAGCGATACGACTTTTTAGCAGTCCCGGTCGTTGACGCGGAAAACCGACTGGTGGGCATTATCACCGTCGATGATGTGATCGATATTTTAGAAGCCGAGGCTACTGAGGATATTTACACCCTCGGTGGGGTGCAATCGGGTGGGGATAATTACTTCCAAAGCAACCTGCTAGATGTAGCCCGAAAACGAGTGGTGTGGCTCTCGGTACTACTGATTACCAACACGGTGACCGCAGCCGTGATTACGAGCCAGGAAGATGTGCTGGAAAAAGTCGTGGCTCTCACCGCATTTATTCCTTTACTCATTGGCACGGGCGGTAATGTGGGGGCGCAATCTTCCACGGTGGTCATTCGCGGACTCAATACTGATGAGCTGCAAATTAAAAATGCGGCTGAAGTGATTCGCAGAGAGGCGATCGCAGGGGCTTTTCTCGGCATGATGCTAGGCATCGTAGTTACCGTCTGGGCCTACTTTCTCCAGGGCGGCGACCCTAGCGCCCTACCCGTGGCGATTACCGTCGGCACAGCGTTAGTTGGCATTTCTGTTCTAGCCTCTAGCGCAGGTGCTGGACTGCCCTTTTTATTCCAGTCCTTCGGGCTAGATCCGGCCCTCATGTCGGCACCTTTTATCACCACGATTGTCGATGTCCTGGGCGTTTTGATTTATCTAAACCTGGCCCGCTACGTGCTGGGGATCTAGGTCACGCTTTGTAGGCTAGGCGACAGCAGCCTGGAACATTAGGTTTGTGAAACTTGATATAATCAAAAAGAGTCTGAAGATAAGCACTTTTCGTTGAGCAAAACTTCGTTCAGAAAAACGCAGAGTTTATTAAAACGCAAAGTTTGAGCAAAGCGCAGGAGTCGTACTATCTAACAAAAGCCAGACCAAAAATAATTAGATTAAAAATCATCAGATCCATCAAAACAGGGAATACAAAATACATAGCTTCTTGAGCATGCAATGCCCTGAGAAGTAATGCCCCTTGCACTCAGCACCTGCCTGGCACTGACCTAGAGGCTTATAAAAGTTCATCTACCCAACCCACTAACCCAACGCCTAACACTTTGAGAGCAAGCTAATTCCAGAAATAAACTAACTAGCCAATTGCTCTGGTAAAAACCGACTGAAATCAGAATTGAATCTTAGCCAGCCTATGTTGGCAAATGGGTGACCTGTGCTTCAAAATTTCAAGCAAGATCTTAAGAACGACCTCATTGCGGGGCTAGTGGTGATTATTCCACTAGCGACAACGATTTGGCTCACACTAAACGTAGCGAGCTGGGTGATCCGATTTCTCACACAGTTTCCCAAACAGCTCAATCCGTTTACGGGGTTGAATCCGTTTTTGGTGGCGCTGATTAATTTGGGTATCGGTTTTGCCGTACCGTTGCTCGCTATTTTGCTCATTGGCCTGATGGCCCGTAATTTTGCGGGACGTTGGCTGCTGGATTTTGGCGAGCGCATTGTACAGTCCATTCCCCTAGCAGGCTCGGTATACAAAACACTTCAGCAGCTACTGCAAACGGTTTTTCAAGATTCTAAAAGTCGCTTTCGCCGGGTGGTCTTAATTGAGTATCCGCGTCCAGGACTGTGGGCGATCGCATTTGTCACCGGCACCGTATTAGCTGACGCTCAGCACAATATGATCAGCGTCTTTATCCCAACCACGCCTAACCCCACTAGTGGCTGGTACTCCATCGTGTCAGAAGATGAAATCGTCAACCTCAACATTTCCATTGAAGATGCCTTCAAAGTCTTACTCTCTGGTGGGATTGTCGGTCCAGATTTAGCCGCTCAAATTCCTGCACACTTAGCTAGCTCTGGGGCCAATTCTGGGGCCAGTTCTGGAAACGAAAAACAGGAATCTCCCGCATTCATGGAAGAGGCCCCATCAGAGCTTCCCTCAGAAGCTACGGTCAGCCAGCCATCTCTTTAGCCATCTCTATCAAAGGATCAGGATTTGGGCGGTTTTCCGTGCATTCTGCAAACCAGTCAGACTGATAAAATGGCTAAACTCTCCGCTGATGGTATTGCATGAAGGCGCGTTCTATTGCCCGTGAATTGGCTCTTTTGGGCATCAGCCAGCTCCCTGACAACCCCAATAAAGTTCAACGAACTCCCCCCAAGGGAATGCCAAAGGGGGAGGCAGACCAGCTATCGGCAAACCAACTCGATGCCCTGCTGATCAAAGCCTTGACTGCGCTGAGTGCGGATGTCACCGAAGCCATTGAAGCGGCTGAAGGTGAATTGCAACGGGCCGAACGCCTCATATTAGAAAGTGAAACCCGCACCATTGAGGCCGATAAGGTGCGATCTCGCATTGAGCCCTCTATTCCCCTGGTGGAAACGGCCATTAACCGAGTGGGCAGCACCTTAGAATTTTTGGTCTTCGCTCAGCAAGGTGAAAAGAAAAATATCACCACGGCCCAATCTACGCTAGAAACCGCAGCGAGCCAGCTCAAGCAGGCCGATGCGCTGTTAGAAGATGCTGAAAATCGCATTGTGGATGTTAGCGAGGTTCGTCAAAATATTCAGGCTGCGATCGCCAGCCTGAAAACGGCCATTGGCGATCTGAGAAAAGCCCTGGAGCCCACCAGTCTAAAAAACCTCATCGAACGGGGCGACATTCGCGGCTATGCCTGCAACCTCATAGATCATTGGATTAACCATTGGAAAACCATCGATGGTCAGCTAGACGACGCCATGGAAAAATGGAATATCCGCCGCCTAGCCAGGGTAGACCGCGATATTTTGCGACTGGCCATGATGGAAATTGTGTACATGAGCGTCCCCAAAAGCGTGGCCATCGATGAAGCCATTGAAATGGCTAAGCGGTACAGCGATGAAGACAGCTATCGCTTTATAAACGGAGTGCTAAGGCGTACGACTGATAAGCTAGAAAAAGGCCCAGCGGAAAGCCCGCCCAAAGCCCCGGAAGAAGACTCAGCAGAGGGCCACGCGGAGGAGCGTTCAGCACCAACTTCAGAAACGGCTGGCCCTGGAATTTAGCTGGTTTCCGTTTAGCTCTCGGCCACTTTCATTGGATGTGCACCCTTTCATGCCTGATTCCAGCCGTGGCTATAAGCAAAAACCTTATCCGAATTTGATCCCAAAAGCCTTTTAAGTAACAAGTAGAGAGTTTAGGTTCATGTCATCTTTCAATTGGTTCCAACGTAGCTATGAGGAACCTGAAGAGTCTAAAAAAGAAGAAGCTGTTGAACAATCTGCTGAGGACACAGCTAAAGAAGAGACACCGGCTAGCTCCGAAGATTACTTGAATTGGGCAAAAGCTGCCTATCAAAATATTCAAGCTCGGCAGGCGGATGCTGCTGAAGAAGACACAGCAGAGTCAGCAGAAGCAGAGACTCCAGCGGAAGAAACATCCTCTGACTCAGACACGACTAGCTCCGAGGCGACTGACTCAGATACGACAGAACAGACAGCAGAAACCCCTACTGAAGAGGCTTCTGAGCCCTCTACAGAGGAAACAGAATTAGGCGATGAAGAGGAAGAGAGTGAGAGGGTAGCAGCATCAACCAGTGACGACGAAACCACGGATGCTGAAACCAGTAAAACCGAGACCGAGACAACAGAGCAGACTGCGCCTGTGCAAGCCTTTTGGGCAAAAGCTGAACAGGCTCAAGCTGAACGGGAAGAACGTCTACAGCGCCTAGAAGAGGAAGCAATTCTAGAACCTGAGCCTGAGCCCAGTGGCACTAGCAGCGCAGAACAGACCTTTGTACCCGTCGATATTGATCTCGATGAAGCCTTCCTGTGGTCAGCAGAGGTCTTGGCCTCTCAAGGTCGCCGCCCTGATCAAATTTCGATTGAAGAAATCACATGGCTCAACAAACTTCGCCAAGGATTAGATAAAACCCGGCGGGGATTGGTCAATCAGCTCAAGTCCATCGTCGGCCAAGGCCCATTGAATGATGAGGCCGTTGATGAGATTGAATCGTTACTGCTACAGGCCGATGTCGGTGTCGCAGCCACCGATAGGATTATTGGCTCGCTGCAACAGAAGCTCAAGGAAGATACCTTACCGCCAGAGCAGGCGATCGCCTATCTCAAATCGCTGCTCCGCGACATGCTAGAAGAGCCCTTGCAAGGTGCGCACAACCTTACCTTCACCCCCGAAAAAGGCAAACTCAGTATTTGGCTGATGACCGGCGTTAACGGCGCGGGTAAAACAACCACCATTGGCAAACTCACCCACATTGCCAAAAAATCTGGCTTTGAATGCCTGATTGGTGCGGCTGACACCTTCCGTGCGGCCGCAGTAGAACAAGTAAAAGTATGGGGTGCACGCAGTGGCGTAGAGGTGATTGCCAACCCAGGCAAAAACACAGACCCGGCAGCCGTTGTATACGACGCGATTAGCGCCGCAAACTCTCGCGGTACAGAGCTGCTACTGATTGATACCGCTGGTCGCCTGCAAAATAAAAAGAACCTGATGGACGAGCTCTCCAAGGTTCGCAAAATCATCGACAAAAAAGCACCTGATGCCAATGTCGAATCCTTGCTCGTACTCGATGCAACCCTGGGCCAAAATGGCCTTCGCCAAGCACAGGTCTTTGCCGAAGCAGCCCAACTCAGCGGCGTTGTCCTAACTAAGTTAGACGGCACTGCGCGTGGTGGCGTTGCCCTAGCCGTCGTGCAGCAACTTGGATTACCTATTCGCTTTATCGGCGCGGGCGAAGGCATTGAAGATTTGCGTCCCTTCTCCAGCTATGAATTTATAGAGGCATTGCTGAACGGATAAGCGCTATCTATAAAACCGAGGAAATCAGAGGGGCCGATGTATAGCGGCCTCTTCCTTTAGGCGTCTCATCACTTCCTGAGAACGCGCTGAAAACTAGCTGGGACGTATCAACTGAAGCTGTTCATCGATTCTCAGATAGCCCTTAATGTGTGCTCAGATCGCGGTCGCTGCCAACTGGCATTGTTAGGTCAATGAAGCAAACACATTGACCTTCTCACGAAGGCGACTTAAGGAGACCCACCATGAAAAACTTTTTCTTCTCTGCAATCGCGCTCACTACTGCTACACTCAGCCTCGCTCCCATTGCTAACGCCGCTGAAACAAAAGCAGTCGAAAACATTCAAGCGACTCGACTAGAACAGCTCAACAACCAAAGCAAAGCAGTCGCAGATATCCAGAAGACTCGCTTAGAATTCCTCAGCAATCAGAGCAAGGCTGTTGAGAACATTCAAGCGACTCGCCTAGAGCACCTCAACAACCAAAGCAAAGCAGTCGCAGATATCCAAAAGACTCGCTTAGAATTCCTCAACAATCAGAGCAAAGCAGTCGCAGATATCCAAAAGACTCGCTTAGAATTCCTCAACAATCAGAGCAAAGCAGTTGAGGACATTCAAGCGACTCGTCTAGAGCACCTCAACAACCAGTCCAAAGCCGTTCAAAATGTTCAAGCTGCTCGGATAGCTGGCCTAGATGTGCGCAATAAGAGCACACTGCGATAGTGCGGAGGCGCATTCTCAACATTGACATCGAAAACTAAAACTCTCTCCTTTCCTTACACACACAGCTCAAAGCCCAGTGGATTTCTTGTTTGTCATAACGACAGTTCGGAATCACTGGGCTTTTTCTTAGCTCATTAACTGGCATTTCATTAGCTGGCATCTCATCAGCTAGCACATACATTAACGAGCTAGCATTAACGAGCTAGTTACACGAGCTGAGCACTGGCACGACCTTCTAGCACCGTCCAAGTGTCGGCTCCAACAACGCCATCAGAGACAATTTTGCTAGCAGCTTGGAAGGCCTTGACAGCAGCCTCTGTACGGAGACCAAAATCGCCATCAGCAGGACCTACTTGCGCAGGATCGAGAGTGTTTTGGATCACCACGACATAAGCACCGCGAGAGCCACGACGAAGCAGTGGCAACTCATCGATTTGTGCGGCATGCGCTTGCAAGGAAGCCCAAGTTAACGGACCAGCGATGCCATCCTGGGGCAAAAGATAACGAAACTGGGCGATGCGCACAGCATCTTCAGTCTTGGGTCCATAGAAGCCATCCTCATCTAAGCGGTTAATCACACCACCGACGGGATTAGGGGCAAATCGGTCGTTAAGAAGTCTTTGAAGATCGATCACGGCAGGACCACGGCTGCCGATTTGAAGTGTTGGATAAACGATAGTTGTTTGCATAGGAGTCACCCTGTGAATTGTTTACTGTGATTTGACTCTTCAGTTCTAATAAAAAGTTGAAGAACAATCGCAGTACCCACACGAGTAACTTTTTCAAAATTTAAGCATGGAATACTCCGCCTGCTTTTCAAATCCGTCCATACAAGTGATATTTAATACCGACCAAAGCCTCTGTGCACTTAGACTTTAGGCCCAAAGGTACCCTCGCGGGGCATAGCTATTGTCCGAGAAAGAACACAACAATATATGGCGGGTGAACACGCTTAAAAAACGCTCAGGCAATCAAGGAAGCGACTTCACTTCGCTACATCAACAGCTTAAGCTTTGAGATTTGGCTGTTGATGGTGAAAAAACGCTTAGTGAAAAAACCTTTAGTACTACGGCCCTGCGGTTTAAAGCCATGACAGATTTATCAGTTTATCTGCTGTACGGATTCGATTTATTTGGCACAGTTGTCTTTGCCATGAGTGGAGCCTTAGTCGCTAGCAAAGGACGGGATAACTGGTTCGTCGCAATCGTATACGCAGTTTTAACAGCGCTCGGCGGGGGAACCATGCGAGATATCTTACTGGGACAACAACCTGTCTTTTGGATGCGATCGCCACTTTATTTAGTGTTAGCGATTACCGTCGGCGTTGCCACTTTTTACACCAGCAAGATTGTTCAATTAAGGAAACAACATTGTTGGCCGGCCGATATTATTAGCTTGGCGATTTTCACCATTGTGGGTACGCAAGTCACCCTTAGCGGCGCTTCTCATTTATCGATTACATCCCCCATGCATTGGGCCACACCACCCCTCATGGGACTTCTCACAGGCACTGGCGGGGGAATTATTCGTGACTTACTCGGCTCGCGATCGCCCCATTTCATCAAAGATCCTTGCCAGGCATTCAACTCTCTTCTTGGCGGCAGCCTTTATGTAATTTTGACCAAAACACACCTATTCCCGTCTGTCACGATTGGGGTCTCTATTGCAACCATCATTGGGTTAGAGCTGCACTGCCAATATAAACATCACAACACATACAAACCAGAAGATGTGCGGTATCGGCACCCAGTATCTCTAGGTCAAGCCAAGGAATAGTAGCAAACTTCTGTTCATTGTTACAGCCTGCTTTTATCAGTCTGTTGTTGCTAGTCCGCCTCTCTCTAAAGCGATGATTTAAGAGAGAGAATCTTGTAGGGTCAAAGAGAATCTTTAAGGCAAAGGAACAAATCCGTATTGACCAATCAATGCCTGACCTTCTGCCGTTTGCAACAGCTCAGCATAGGCGCGCCCAGCCTGTTCACCGGGCTGACCGTCTTTACGTACCATCACGTACAGCGGGCGAATCAGCGGATAGGTCTGCGACTGAAAGGCTTCTAGATTGAGCTGGTTGCGTTGGGCCGGACAGTTAGCGGGTGGAACGTAGGGTTGCTGATAAGGAGCTACAAGCTGACGAGCAGAGCTACCAACAGGGAGAGGCGCCACGGTGCATTGGCCAACAATTTCAGGCGCAGACGCGAAATAAATAGCCCCTGGAGTCGTGCTCACAAACCGGATGGCTTCGGTCGTACTGCCCAGTATTTGGGTACTGGACACGAAGGGTTCATCGGCTAAAACATCTTCTTGAAAGAACTGTACGGTACCGCCATCTTTACCGCGTGAAGCAAGCACAATTGGCAAACTGGGACCACCGACTTGATTCCAGTTCGTCACTTGCCCAGTGTAAATGCCTTTGAGTTGGTCCAACGTAACGCCAGGAATATCTAGGGAGGGATGGGTCGCGACGGCCACCCCTTCTAGCATCACCGGAATTTCTTCTAAGATAATGCCCTTTTGCTGCGATCGCCGCCGTTCTGCTGAGGTCAAAGGCCGGGACGATTGGGCAAAGTCTAATTCTCCGTCCATCAACTTTTGAATGCCATCGCTAGAACTAGAAGCATTCTTAAACACCAGGCTAAACCCAGGCACCGCATTCTGGATCATGGGGTCTACACCGCCCCGCAAAGGAGCCCACGTAGTACTGCCCCCATAGGCAAACTGACCTTGAGGTACGTTCGCTACAACAGCAAAACTGCTGCCATTACGACTATCCCAACTACCATTAGCAGGGGTCACGGTGCCATCATCCGGATTAATAATCACGGAATCTGCACCTCCCCCTAGCAAACCGCTATCTTTCACCCACCAAATCGCACCCCCCACTAGCGCGACGGTAATGGCCAATGCCGCAATTAATGCTGGGGTCTCGTTGTTAGAGTTGTTCATGGGATTAGGTGATAAGGACGGCTTGGGCAAGGCAAACCCTTGCCACACAAAAATAAAGATTAAGATACCGGATATCAATATAGCTATTCCGCATACACTTGCATGGATACCGTGTATTCGCTAATTTAAATGAATGATAGTTTCTAGGACTTACGCATTGACAAAATAGCAAGCCTGTATGCTGATAAGAGCCCCTTCTTTCTGAGTGATCGCGAGACCATGCGCGAGATATCAAAACCCTCTACAGCCCAGTGCAACAGCACGCTCTACACATTATTTCTGC
>JBCDAG010000139.1:0-16824 GCA_039186165.1 Cyanobacteria bacterium P01_F01_bin.53 | reverse complement strand
CTCAGCGTCGTCAAAACCATCCGTAAACCACCCAAGACACTCGACTTTACGCCCTATTTCACAACACTTTCAGCCTCACCTTGACTGAACGCTCATCTTGCTAACTTGCCACCCATCGGTCTTGGCGATGAAGGCAGAGGGGTCTACGGGATGGAAGATATTCGAGTGACTCAGGGGGCCTCTGACCAGGACTTCAACGACATTGTCTTCAGCATCAAAGGGGCCGTGAGTATTATTGATTCAGCCGATGGCGAAATTCGTTCTGACCGGGATTGGCGCAAGCTCTCCATGGGTGACGATATCCTCAACTACGCAGAAAAATCTTTCGATCAGATTCTTCAAGGGGGAACTGGCAGCCAAACGTTAACCGGTGGTGTGGGCGATGACCTACTAGAAGGCTTCAGAGGTCGCGACCTGCTGATAGGCGGCTTGGGAGATGACATCCTAACGGGCGGCAACGGCGAAGATACTTTTGTCCTGAGCGCAAACACTGGCACGGATATCATCACTGACTTCAAAGCAGGCTACGACGTTCTAGGCATCTCTGAAGGGCTGAGCTACAGCGACCTCAGCTTTGAGGGGAATAACATCCTCCACGGCGGCACCAATGAAGTCATCGCGAGGCTCTCAGGCTTTGACACCACCAGCTTGAGTGCAGCTAACTTTGTTGAGATGTAGGTTGTCAGCGTTAGGGTGAACTATCGCGTGTGTCATTTAGCTGATAGCGTCAGGAACGGCTGGACCCGTTGCGATTATTAGCTAGGTGACACACGGCCGTTAAGCCCCTGCGGCGCAGATCGGCACTAGGGCATAATCACCAAGATAGCTATTTAGAAGATCATACCAAGACAGTAGGAATAACGACAAAAAACGGTATCAAAAACGACAAAACGAGATTTCACCGCCAGTCATTGGCCTGATGTTAAGGAAGTGGGCAACCTAGAAGCACTGATAGTCCGTACAGACCATTATCGTGCAGCCTCACTCTACATAACGAAACCATGTCTAACCAAGCAACAGCGACCATGCCAGCGAGTCCGCCCAATCACTGGGGTGCCCTCTCTGAAAAAGGAACTATTCTCGTTGTCGATGACAACTTGAATAATCTCCAAGTCATGTGCGACTTTTTGGGTGAGCATGGCTACCAGATTGCGATCGCGCAAAACGGCGAACAAACCCTAGAAACCGCCAACCTTTCCAGACCTGATGTCATCTTGCTAGACGTCATGATGCCCGGCATTGATGGATTCGAAACCTGCCAGAGACTCAAGGCAAATCCTGAAACGCGAGATATTCCCGTTTTGTTCATGACGGCACTCTCCGACACCGTCAGCCAGGTAAAAGGCCTGACCATCGGCGCGGTAGATTACATTACCAAACCCGTAAAGCACGAAGAAGCCCTAGCTCGTCTCAAGGTCCATTTAGCCCTCCGTAACGCCCAAGTCGAGCTGATTCAAAAGGAGAAAATGGCCGCCCTCGGGCAGATGGTGGCAGGTATTGCCCATGAGATCAATAATCCCGTCAACTTCATCCATGGCAATTTAACCCCCGCCACAGAGTATGCCGACGCTTTATTATCACTGATAAAACTCTACGAAACCCACACCACAGCCCCGCCAGAAGTACAAGATTTTGCCAAACAAATCGATCTTCCCTTTATCAAAGAAGACTTTTTACCCATGCTCAGCTCCATGCATATGGGCACCCAGCGCATCCACAAGATTGTTCAATCCTTAAGAACTTTTTCTCGGTTAGATGAATCAGAACAAAAAAGCGCCGACTTGAACGAGGGTCTTGAGAGTACGCTCCTGCTTTTACAAAGCCGCTTAGAACCCAAAGAGAACAACAAAGAGGATCGCCCGGCCATCAAAATCGTAAAAAACTACGGTACGTTACCGCCCATAAACTGCTATCCAGGCAAACTCAACCAGGTTTTCATGAACCTCCTCACCAATTCGATAGATGCACTCGATGAAAAATTCATCCCCCTATCCGCCCAAGAGAAAAGCCTTGAAGAGAAAAGCCCTGAAGAGAAACCTCTGGAAGAACCCACCATCACCATCTCCACCGCCAACAACGACAAACAAACCATCATCCGCATTACAGATAACGGCGCAGGCGTTCCCCCTAGTATTCAAAGGCGGATCTTCGATCAGTTTTTTACCACTAAGCCTGTTGGCAAAGGGACCGGCTTAGGCCTCACCATCTCAAACACCATTATCAACAAAGATCACCAAGGTCTGCTCACCTTTTGCTCTCAAGTCAACAAAGGAACAGAATTTACGATAACGTTCCCCGCAGTAGCACCAATCCCATAGTAGACATGCCCCCGCAGTAGTCACGACACAGAAACGCTGCCCTGACAGAACAACTCTGCAAACGCCACTTTATTAGTACGCCACTTTTTAGTACGCCGCGATGCAGATAACGCCGTTTTGCAGATATTAGTAGCCACTACGCAGACGCCAGGGTCGTACTCTCTGGCGGAACACTGGGCTCGATTTCATCGACAGCTGTCTCAGGCACCGGCGGCATGGGCGGCATTTTAGAGGCTTCAAACAGGCCCTTAATAGAACTTGCCACTGGCACTGCCACCACCAGCCCCAAAAAGCCTGCAATTTTAGTCCCTAATAATAGTGAGACCAAAATCCACACTGGATTTAGGCCCACAAACCCACCAATGAGCTGGGGTGCAACCACATTTTCCACCACCTGATCAATAATGGCGGCCACCGTGACGACCCGTACCCCAAGCCAGATACTCTTTAGCGCCGTCAGGAAGCTAATAATCGCAATACTCAAAGAGGGACCAAAGGGAAACAGGGCCATCACACCCACCGCAATACCAAACAGTAGGCCAAACGGCACCTGAATCAGCACAAAGGCAATCGTCATCGCCGTGCCCATCAGCAGGGCCACCGTCGCCTGGCCCAAAAAGTAATTTTGAAAGTTCTGCTTAATCAGTGGTCGGGCATGCTCATTCCAAGATTCAGGCAACCACTCAAATAACCCGTTCCACAGCCGGTCGCCGTGGAGCAGCAAATAAAAGGTCAACACCACCGTCAGGCCCAGGTCCACCACGCCACCAATTGCATCGGGTAGCAAAGACAAAACGCCCGCACTCAAGCTCTGAATTTGGGTGGTCAAACGAGCTTGGAGCTGCACTGATAGCCGCGTCAAATCAATCGGCAAGTTCAAACTCTGTGCCCAGGTTTGCAGCGCGGTCATTTGCGATAACCCCGAATCGAGCCAGGAAGGCAGGCGGCCGGAGAGGTCGTTAATTTGCTCAACCAGGGGCGGCACGAGCAATATGCCCAGCACACCCAGCACTGAAACGGACCCCAGGAGTACCAGCAAAATGGCCAGTGATCGCCTTAATCGAAACCGCGAGAGCAGCTGCACTGGATAGTTAAGGACAAAAGACAGCAGTGTTGCCGTCATAAACACGGTCAGCTGCGAGCGGAAATAGGCAAAAATTTGCAGTGCCACCCAACCATTCAAGGCCAATAGCGGCAAAGCTAATCCCCACACCATCCAGCGAGGCAGTCGATGTAACCAATCCATACGCGCAGCATTCTTTATTTGCACTTGCATAGCCTAATAATATCCTGCTGGGCAAAAACTCGCCTACATCAAGCAGGCTTCCCATGAATGCAGGTCCTTTATGCATCCCTCTCAAAACATCCCAAACAGGGGATTTCAGAGCACCCTACTGAGAAAAGTATCTGTCGAAATGTATCAAATAATTTTGATACATTATCGAACCTGAGATAACACGCACAGCACCCACACGGTCAGAGAAAATTGCGTGAAAGCTCGCGCGAATAATCCACAAAAAGGTCGGTGACATTCCCCCATTCCCCGAAAATCCCCCTGGGTAAAACCACGGTTTTCTCATAACATCCTTTACCCAGATACAGGCGGTTCCGTAGTTACTCGGACGAAACCGGCCAATTATTGTGAGATGACTGTGTTGGTGATAGCACGGAATATAAAGTTCATGTATAGCCAGCACTGAGTTCCTGGCATGCTGTCACGTTTCTCTCAATCAGGTGTATCTCCCATGAAAACGTCACGTTCTGCGATGATGGCGAATAGTTTTAGCAATGGTTCTTCCGATCGGCATCAGCCATTCTCTCCCCGAGCCAGCACAGAAGCTGTGGAATGCCCCAAATGCAAAAGACGCTCTATCGTTAGGCGATCGCCCAATCTCTTCCACTGCCTTAACTGCAATTTTCAAAAAGAACTCCCGCCGGTGTCACCAAGCTCTCTTACGGCAAACCTCAGCACCTCACTCGGGAGTCATGCCCGCGCTCAGCGCATGATGCAAAACAATCTCCTGCTGTCATCGGACCCCAACCAGATGCGTGACAGCAGGTTGCACAGCATTACCGGAGAAGACATCGGCGAATCCGACAGACTTCAACCCCTTGTTTTTGCGGCATGTGCAGTTATTTTTGGCATTCTTTTCCTCTAAGCGTGCTCTCTTGCAGCGCGATCCATTGAGTGCAATCCACTGAGCGACTGCCGAATACTCGAACTGCCTATGCCCGATTTGCCCAAAGCAAAAAAGTGCCGTCCTAAATAAACTCAGGACGGCACTTTTTTAATTCTCGCTAATGTTTAATCTCTATCTGACCTAGCCACCGGCTGAAACATACCAGTAGTAAGTCGCCATCGGAATCACCGTCGCTGCAATCAACAACACAATCACCAACGTTGTCGAGGAGCCTCGGCTGGCCTCGGTCTCTTCAGCTGTGGCGAAGTTTCTATCGGTGTCCACCGCATTTTCATATTCAGGTGGGCCTGGATCAGGGTTACCGGCAACCACGGCAGCAATGCGCTCGGTCGCATCGAGGAACGCCTGATTATATAGGTTTCCTTTCAACAAAGGCACCTTCATCGTTTCGCCAATCACACTTTGGGCGATGTCATCGGTGAGTAATTCAGCAGTGCTACTGCCCACGCTGATGCCAATATTGTTGGTCACATCATCTAGCACGATAATGGTTTGGTTTGCACTAGCTTCAGGCGTTGGGAACCAGCGTTCCATCAGCTGATCGGCAAAGGATTGGGCCGTTTCACCGTAATCTAATCGATGAATCGTCACAAAT
Organism: Cyanobacteria bacterium P01_F01_bin.53; assembly: GCA_039186165.1. Classification (GTDB taxonomy): domain Bacteria; phylum Cyanobacteriota; class Cyanobacteriia; order Phormidesmidales; family Phormidesmidaceae; genus Phormidesmis. Next base: position 11,710 of record JBCDAG010000139.1, on the reverse strand, counting down.
CGGACTTCGTCCCCGGTTGATTTTGCGAGCTGCTTCAGGGCACCTTCGACTTTGCCCTCATTCAAACGAGAAACTTGGTCCGCTTCATCCAGTAGCCAAGTGTCACTACTGGGCGCTTGCGGCATACTATAGATGCCGGTGGCCAACGCGGGTGCGGTCAAAAGCTGAGTCGCAAACAAAGCGATTACAACCACACAAAGTAACTGACTCAACCAGCCGAAAGACTTTGACAAAGACTTTGACATGGAAATATAGGGATAATGGGTATTGTCTCCAATAATAAGTGATTAGGAGGGTAAAAATTTCTGCCGACGCAGGATCTGCTGGAAGTTGACAGCCGTCTCTAGCAGGCAAGCGTGGCCACTTTCCGGCAAGACCGCAAGCTGGGCATTGGGGAAACGAACCAACAGGCTTTGGGTTTCGCGTTTTGAAGGCAGCAGGCGATCGCACTCTCCAGCAATCAATAGCACTGGATGGGTCACGCGCTCTAGGGGCAAACGCTCCACCTGAAATTGACTGAGTAAAGACATCCGCCAAGCCGCCGTTTGCGCAGGCACATCCCCCATGGCATTTTCTAAAGCCAGGCGATCGCGCGGCGGCACCCGGTGGGATTCCACTAAAAATGGCACTAGGCCTTTGGCTCCGACCCGGTAGACCAGATTGGGCAGCTGCCTGGTAATGAGCGGTCCCAACTGCATCCAAGGCAACCGCCGAAAGGACGAAGCGGGATTAATTAAAATCAGACGTTCAAACAAATCGGGCAACAAACTCAGGACCTGCATCGCCAGGCAACCCCCAAAAGATTCGCCACACAAATACACCGGACGCCGCCGACCGCTCATGGCATCAGGCTCGCCAACCTCGTCACTAATCAGCTGCACCACCTGACGCGCCAAGGACTCCCACTCAGCCCTATCGTCAGACGCGATCGCCACACAGCGAATATCAAACCAAGGCACCAGGCGATCAATCTGTGGACGCAGCAGTGTTCCGGCCCCATCCATCCCCGGCAAAAAGACAAACAAAGGCTTTTGCGGTGCAGCTGGCCTGGGGGTTAAAAACCGCACGGAATGAACAGTGGGCTTATAAACAGGCGCATCACCCTCAAAAGCCTGTCTCAAGAGATCTTCTGAAGCAAGCTGAGGGGGCTCATCGGCACCACCAGCACCCAGGCCAGCACCCAGGCCAGCACCTAGAGAAGACGAAAACGACTGGGACGAATCGGTGGCCACAGCTAGTAACACCCTTCCTTCAGCAGGGTTTGAATCTTGTCATGGCAGAGGTCAGAAAGCTCATTAGCGACCTGACCAGCCCGCTTACCATGGTAGCCCTGCCCTTGAAAATCACTTACATCAATGGGCTCGCCAATCACCACCGCCACCCGCCGGTAAATCACAGCCGGATGTCGCCCCGCCTGCTGAAACAAAGGCTCGGTGGGGTCAAACCAACTAAACACCTTAAAAGGCACCATGTCCTGTCGGCTTTCTTCCAGGGAAATGATCGCCGCAGGCACAATTTTCAAGTCAGGTTGCACAGCAGGTTGAGCAATGGCGTTACCGGCCAGGTGATTCTCCGACTGCTCCATCAAGTTTTCCATCGAGTTTGCCGTCGAAGAACTAGACGACAGTGAAGCCCGTAGAGCCAAATGGGCAAAGCCACGATGAAAGGGACCCACCTCATCAGCCTGGGTCATCGCCACCATCGGCCCCGTGCCTTCTGGGAAAATGCCGATAGATGCCTGGGATTTCAAAAAGCTCGTGGCCTGCTTAAAGAACGTCCGCCCTCGCTGACTGGGCGCATCGAGTGGGAAACAGCCCAACGCATCCACTATATTTCGCATAATCGGCACTTGGGCCATGTAGTGATGACAAGCAAAATGCACTGGTCTAGCGGCGGCGGCCATTAACACGGGTGCATCGAGGAAGCTGCGGTGATTGGAAATCATCAAAAAGGGCGATCGCGGCAGCCGGGCGCGATCGCTAGGGTGCCACCGAATATCAATACCCATGGAAAAGAGCATCCAACGAGAGACCTCAAGGGGATTGGCCCAAGCATTCACGAAAGGATTGCCCAACAATGACGATAGCGAGCCATCCCACGATGCACCAAACGGTCCATCGGATGATTGGCCAGGAAGAAGAAAATTCAAGGGATAAAGCTCATCACAAAAAGAAGAACAACGATCGCCTCCAAGCAGCGATGGCGGCAGTCACCCGGTGACCACAATGGAACCATCGTTTTTAAAGAACCGTTCGCCCATAAGCCCTAAGACTAAAGCCTAATGATAAGCAATGTAAACTCATCCGCTTTCGCGCTGTAAACTCACCCGCTTTCGCGCTGTAAACTCACCCGCTTTCGCACTGTAAACTCATCCGCTTCGCTCAAGGGATAAAAAAATAGGACAGGCCTGGCTTCTGTGCCGGTACCTGCCCTATCAAAATCGGATGCATACTTCAAATCAAACCTAAAACGACGTGACAAGATGTCCAATCCATCACGGCAACTATAAGCCATCACTAATGAACAACCCATAACCGCCATAAGACAACTGCTACAGGCCACCGCCAAAAACGTTGTCAATATCTGGAAAGACGTTTTAGCGACCATTCTCCATTGAAGGGAGCTGTGGAGACAAAGCCTAGCTAGAGACTTCAGTAGATCGAGCCGCCAGGAAAAAACACTTCCACAAAAAGCCGAAAACTACCGGGAAAAAGTCGCCAACACCATAGTCCAACATCATATATATCTACGTCGTCCCATGCCTCTAGAGCATTCACAGCGCTAGAGCATGCACCATCCGCAATTTGAAACAACGGCATCAAAGCAGTCGATATTCAAATTACGGTGAGTCATAGACACACCATTTTTAAAAGGTTCAGCTGTCACATTTCAGATATCACAGTTCAGCTGTCAAAGTTCGGTTGTTAACAAATTCAGCCTCAAACCTTAGCCCAGGCTGTAAGCCACCTGACGACGTGCCCGCACGGTAGGTAGCTCTACACAAACTACGCAGCCATCAGCGATCGCATCATCCAAAATAGACAACAATCTGCGCTCTTCGCAGGTCAGCTTGCCAGTTCGGTAGCGGTTCACCTGCATCGCAACGCCAGGGGCCAATTCACCATTGACCATAGCGGCACGAACCAATGACTCTAGGCTATTGAATCTTGACTGAGAAGTAGACGTTTTCAAGTTAGACATTCCAAACATTTTAATTAGGCCCTAATGACTCACATTCCTGTCTTCTTTGAATCGCAACAATGCTCCGGACAAAAACGGAGAACGCTCAAAATAAAATGCAGTCAATCCATTAGGACATTGACACTCACACCTGATATTTGAAACATAGCAATTTACTTTGATAGCTCATTCCGTCAAAAGAACTATTTTTTTTAATATTTCCGAATTAAAGGCACAGAGCCCTATCCGTAAAGCCTCTTAAATCAAAGGAATTGAGGGTCTACAGAAGCATTAGCTAACCAGGTAATAGACACTAAATGCAGCAGCCAAGGCAAACAAATAAGTCATTTCCTCTCGGTAAAATCAACAATAAAAACATCATTTATCCATCAAAAAAATGAGTTAAAAACAACTTACTTACATGTTATTAACGACGTTTTTAAAGAGGGATTTTATTGAGAGATTCAACCTTACCAAAAACACTTAAGTGAATTCACCAATACGTAGTTATTTACCCTGATCTTTACGTTTTAGGCATCATTAATGAAATCCCAAGGAAGCTATCAATTTAATTAGCTTTAATTAGTTTTCATTAGTTTTTGGTTACTGCAATAGCCAGGGCGATCGCCTGCGGAAAAATGCGGTGCTCCTGAACCTGAATGCGCGCCTGAAGCGTCTCTACCGTGTCGTCAGCCAGCACGGGCACCGCAGCTTGCATAATAATCGGGCCACTATCGACCACCAATTCCACATAGTGAACGCTACAGCCAGTAATTTTCACCTGCGCCTTCAGGGCCTGCTCCACCGAACGAATTCCTGGGAAACTCGGGAGCAAACTCGGGTGGATATTTAAGATGCGTTGCGGAAAGACCGTCAGCAGCTGCTGGGTCACCCGACGCATCCAGCCCGCCATAATCACCCACTCCACGTTATGGGCATTGAGCGTTTGGGCAATCGCACTGTCTAGGGCCTCCCGACTTTCAAAGGTGCGATGGTCTAGCAGCTGAGCCGGAATGCCCAGTCGCGCCGCCCGTTGGGCCACCTTCGCATCGGGATTGTTATAAATCACCACGGCAATATTGGCGTTGAGCCGTCCGTCTGCAATGGCCTGTGCGATCGCCTCAAAATTACTCCCACTGCCTGAGGCCATCACGCCTAAGGTCGTGGGAGGTCCCTGCGGCACAGAAGACGCCACCGCAGAGTCTTCTATTAATACGTCGTCAAGCAGAAGGTCGGGTGAAACCAGTGAAGCATCGAAAGCCATAGGTGAAGCACAAAAAAAGTGAAAACAAAAAGGTGAAAGCGATATCAACGCAAGCGCGCAAAAACGTCTCCAACAAACGTATCTAAAAAATCTCACATCCCGGTAGATTCACGGATCTTTTCCCGTTTTTTCAGAACCCATCGGCCCTTTTTTGAGCAATTGACCGTGCATCACGTTGTATTCATCAACAATGGCGTATATTTTTAGGACTCGATGGGGCACCTTAGCTGTAACTGATATCCGTTAAATTGCGTAATGAGTCTATCAATCAGTCCGTCCGCGTTAATGGCCTTGTCCAATTTGCTCAGTGCAATCGCACAGCCGGTCTACATCAAAGACGCAGAGCACCAGTGGATTTACGTTAATGAAGCCTGCGAGACCCTAATTGGACTGAGCGCAGAGGCCATCGTGGGCCGTAGCGAAGCAGATTTCTTACCGCAGCAGCTCGCCCAGCAGCTCCGGCAGCAGGACGACACCTTTTTTGCCAGCCAGCAAAACAATACGATGCCCCTCACCTTTGAAGAAGCCTACATTGGCAACTGTCAGGTACTTGGGAATCGCAAACTTATGGAGCTAGAGGGCCAAACCGTCCTCGTCAATACCCTGCAAGATGTCACCGAGCTAACGCGAACCCGTCAACGAAACGAAACCCTTAGTCAAAAGCTTCAAACCAATCGCGCTGAGCTCAAAACCGCGCTCATTCTAGAATCCACGCTCAAGCGCATTACTGACCGCGTACGCGACAGCCTTGATGAGCAGCAAATTCTACAAACGGCTGTAGAAGAGCTGGTGGATGTCCTCAATGTCAAAGCGGCCAACACGGCGCTCTATGACTTAGAGCAGGGAACGTCCACCGTCTATTACGAGTGCTCAGCGGGCTTAGCGCCCATGCGCGGCCGGGTGTCACAAATGGAGGCCTATTCTGAAGTCTATCACCAGCTACTCGCCGGGCAGTATTTACAGTTTTGCTCTATTTTCCCTAACCCAGAGCGGGGCAGGGTATCCATGTTCGCTGCGCCCATTCTCGATGATCGCGATGTGCTCGGCGATCTGTGGTTGATTAATGACGTGGGCGATAGCCTCACTGAGCTAGATATTCGCTTGGTGCAGCAGGTAACAAATCAATGTGCGATCGCCATTCGCCAGGCCCGGCTTTACCAAGAATCCCAATCCCAGGTCCGCGAACTAGAACGGGTAAATACCCTCAAAGACGATTTCTTAAGCACGGTCTCCCATGAGCTGCGCACCCCCGTCACCAGTATGCGCGTTGCCCTACAGCTATTAGGGGTCACCCTTAACCAAGAGCACGACCTAGACCAAGAACTCGCCAAACCCCAGCTCGAACAGGGCCGCATTGCTCGCTACTACCGCATCCTAAAAGAAGAGTGCGAACGCGAAATTAGCCTCATTAACGACCTACTCGATCTCCAACGGTTAGATGTGGGCAACCATCCCATGCTCAATCAGCCCATTGACCTACCCAACTGGCTACCGAAACTGGTCAATGGCTTTAAGCCCAGGGCCAAAACCCGCGAACAGACTCTCACACTCTCTATTCCCGACCACCTCCCCGAGCTGGTTTCTGATCTGGCCAGCATTGAACGCATTCTTGCCGAACTGATTAACAACGCCTGCAAATATACCCCTCCCCAGCACAGCATTAACATTTCAGTCGAAAGCAGTGTTTACCAGGCATCCGAGCAGCATCAAAACAACAGCCTGATCGAAGGCCAAGACATCATGCGATTTAGTGTCGTCAATACAGGGGTTGAAATTGCCGAAGACGAGCGCCAGCGAATTTTCGATAAGTTTTATCGCGTTCCCAGTGCTGACCCTTGGAAACAGGGGGGAACAGGCCTTGGCCTCGCGCTTGCCCAAAAGCTCATCACCCACTTAGAAGGCAGCATTACTGTAGATAGTAGCCGAGATGAAACAGATAGCGAAAAGAAAGAAACCGCGTTTGTTGTAGAGATCCCCTTAGAACCAACGAACTCGTAGCCTAAGAATATAAAAACTCTCAGCAACCTTTGTGATCATCAGGCGGCTGAGAGCAAATGACTCTTCATTTGTATCTTTGAAAGGTTTTAATCTTTGAAAGAATCACCAGGCATTAGGCGCAGGTAACGTCTCGCCTGTCAGAGCTTCGGCCTCGCCTGCGGCAGTCTCCCCACTGGGAAACGTAAAGGGGAAACTCACAGACGTTTGACTCGAAGAGACGGTACCCGTTTGGGTTTGGGTTTGGTCTTGGATGAGGGTCGTCAGGGTAAAGTTAATCGGAACTTCAGCCCCGCAGTAGCTAAAGAGATCGACGGTCACCACGTAGTCACCCGGTGCACCGCCCCCGGTCGGCCAAAAGATATTTTCTACCGGAGAGCCCATTCTCTCAGCACAACCTGCATTAGCATCCACGTCTAACTGTCCGCCCGAAGGAACCTCAGGATTAAAGTAGGACACTTCCTCATTAAAGGGATCGCGAACAAACAGGTCGAGGTCGTCCGCCGTATCCCATCGGAGCGTGACCTGCACGTCACCGGTCTGCAAAATGACCTCAGAAGCCGCAGCTTCAAAACCACCACACAGGGCGCTCAAGTCGTACTGCTGACCATCTTGGCTATGGAGATAACAGGCCAAATCAGCATTGGGGACCTGGGCAAGGTAATCAATCAGAGGCTCCATGCCCAGGGGATTCATGCCGTGAGGCGTAAACGGTCCGGGGGTTGCTGCGATCGCTGGCGCGCTACCGGCGGTAGCCCCCAACACACCCAATACGCCCCAGGCCAAGATTTTTAGAGAAACATTTCGTATCGCCATAGATCTATATCAAATAAAATGGGTAACATCGAATAAACCTGATACAGGGGGCCTGATACAGGGGGCCTGATACAGGGGCGGCTCTGCAAAATTTGGTCTACAGAATTTGGTCTGCAAGGTTCGTGGGCTTAGCTTTCCCGCCATACATTTGCACATTTCTACCGAAACACACGGGAGAATAGTTACCATCACCAAAATTCACTGCCAAACAGGCCCACATCACCCGCCAACCCATAGCGTTTACAGCGCCGCTTAAGCGATGTTTAGCCTATACTTTTCCTGATAAATGTGATATAGCAAGTAGGCTGGATGCATTCGGCCTACTTGTTGTCGTTCCACTGGCTATTGCATTGGGCCTGTTATATTGGGCCGCTAAAGGTAGTCAAATAAACGGTCGCAGCAGTTGCTTATGCTGTAGGCTATGCAGCCAAAGCTATAGAGACCACACTTTAAGAGTTACCGTCCATGGTTTCCTCAATTCTAGCCATACTCTCGTTTCTGATCGTTGGCTACACTGTCGGCTCAGTGCGCATTATCAAAGAAGGAAATGCCGCTTTGGTAGAACGGCTAGGTCGCTACCGAGGCACATTGGATCCAGGACTCAATTTCATCGTGCCACTGCTAGATTCAGTGGTGCTAGAGGATTCTTTGCGCGAGCAAATTTTAGATATCCCACCCCAAAAGGCGATTACAAAGGACAACGTAAACCTGGACGTAGATGCGATTATTTACTGGCGCATCTACAACTTGGAGCGCACATACTACGCCGTGGAAGAAGTGGAAACAGCCATGCAGGAGCTGGTGATCACCACGCTGCGTTCTGAAGTGGGTAAAACGGATTTTCAGAGTCTCTTCTCTTCTCGGGAAACCATTAACAGCTCGCTGCTGGATGTGTTGGATGAAGCCACCGCACCTTGGGGGCTCAAGGTAAACCGGGTCGAAATTCAAAAGCTTGAGCCACCGCCAAATGTGATCACCGCGATGCAAAAAGAGCGGGCCGCTGACTTTAATAAGCGCGCCACGATTTTAGAAGCAGAAGCCACGGTAGAGTCGATGCGGCTGCTCTCTCAGGCCTTGGAAACTACGGACAACCAAAGAGAAGTGCTCAATTACATGCTGGCCCAGCGCTATGTTGAAGCCAACCTCAAAATTGGTGAAAGTTCCAACTCCAAGGTGCTGTTCATGGATCCCAAAGCCCTTACCGAAGGCTTGGTCGATCTGATTAATGAAGGAGATGCCTCGAATCCGTAATAGTCAGTTACTGGAAATCAGGCGCTTGCCCCTTAGAATAGAGACCGATGTCAGCCACCGCCCTAGAAAGGGAAAAAAGGCAGAGCGACATCGGTCTTTTTATGCTCCATTTAGATTCGGGTTCACCGCCGATGGTCTTGACCACACAGCTATTCACAGAAGCTACAGACACAGACGGCACAGCGACAGATCCAGCCGCTACAGATGACGTGGCTGGTAAGGCGAGTACTAGGCAATCCCAATTACCGTTGCTTGGTCGCTCCATCGAGGCGCTCACCGAATGGGTCACCCAGCAGGGCCAGCCAGCCTATCGAGGCAAGCAGCTGCACCAGTGGATTTATCAAAAGGGCATTCGCTCACTTGACGAAATCACGGTGTTCTCCAAGAAATGGCGGGCTGAGGTCAAAGACTTCCCCGTGGGGCGATCACAAATCCATCACCGCTCCGAATCGCCCGACGGTACCATCAAATATCTCCTTAGGCTCACTGACGGCAACATTATTGAGGCCGTCGGCATTCCTTCCGAAAAGCGCCTCACGGTCTGCGTTTCCTCACAGATTGGCTGTCCCATGGGCTGCGACTTTTGCGCCACGGGCAAAGGTGGCTTCACCCGCAACTTAGAGACCTACGAAATTGTCGATCAGGTACTCACCGTCCAAGAAGACTTTCAGCGACGTGTGAGCAATATTGTGTTCATGGGGATGGGTGAGCCGTTGCTGAATACTCGTAATGTTGTGGCGGCAGTGCGATCGCTCAACAAAGACATTGGCATTGGCCAACGCATGATCACCGTCTCCACGGTTGGCATTCCCGGCCACATCCGCCGCCTCGCTGAAGAAAACATGCAAATCACCCTGGCCGTGAGTCTGCACGCCAGTAACCAAGCCCTCAGAACCCAGCTAATTCCCAGCGCAGAAAAATACCCCCTCTCCGAATTGCTCGGCGAATGCCGCGACTATGTAAAAGCCACGGGCCGCCGCGTCACCTTTGAGTACATTGTTCTCGCCGAACTCAACGACCAACACGAGCATGCCCTAGAGCTCGCCAGCGAACTTAGGGGTTTCCAAAGCCACGTCAACCTCATCCCCTACAATCCCATCATCGAAGTTGACTACAAACGCCCCAGCCGTCAGCGCGTTGAAGACTTCACCCGTCAGCTAAAAGATAAGGGGATTGCCGTCAGCGTACGCTACTCACGGGGACTCGAAAAAAATGCCGCTTGCGGTCAGCTCAGGGCCTCAAAGGCTGCCGGGGCGATCGTTAAACCTGGCAAATAAAAATCTGACCTATAGAAATCTGGCAAATATCCAAACCGCAAATATCGAAACCGAGGGAATCGTTTATTCCTCGATCGTCACGGCCTCTGTCAGCCAGACAAAATCGGTCACCTCTTCTTCAGCCGTTTCCCCCGCAGGCAAAAACCTCACACTCGCTTGTTTTACTTCGGGTTGCCGTCGCACCACCCGACTCGGAATGCCGTAGCCGTAGGCAACGTGTCCTTCCCCGGCCAGCACAACCACTTGACGTTCAGGGTCTGCCTCAAGCTGCGCGACCACCTGTTCAGCCATGGTTTCATCCCACAGCACCTGGGCCGCGTAAAAGTTCTCAAAATTCAGACTATGTCCCGCTCCACCATGGGCCTCAAAAAACTCTGAGATCCAATCGCGGTGAGCCTCATTCGAGGTATCGATCTCAGCGATAGGTGGAATATAGGTGAGGTCCTCACCGGCCAGGCTGTCTAGGCCTTCTCGGGCCACTTTGCGCGTCACTTCTGCGGGCGTATTCAGTGCAACCAAAGGAATCTTGTTCTCTTTCGCATAGCGAATAATCGGTGCATACAACTCCCAATCAAACCCCCAGCGAGTTTCATATTCAGTTTGGGCAACCAATTCCGCTTCAGTGATCGTCCCCGCTATATAAGCCACTAGCGGAGCCTGAAATGGACGCTGGAACATTTCCAGTGCGACCACAACATCGCCCTTTTCAGCTAATGCCTGCAAAATCTCTAACTGGGCGGCATGGGCGGCGACACTGGTATGCTTTTCGGCCAAGTAAACGACCTGCGCAGAGGCGATAGACTGCACAATCGCAGCATTGCCTTCATCAGCATCGCTGGAAGCAAGAGCGTTAGCGGGCGTCACCGCTGACGAATTGGCTGGCTCAGCAGAAGAAATCTCAGCTTGGGAACCTCCGGACTGGGCACTGACCGTACAGCCACTCAGAGAGCCTAACGGGCCTAGTAATGTCAAAAGCAATATCGCAGGAAGTGGTTGTCGAAATGTCTTGAAAAATGCCTGAAAGCAAAACTGGCGAACTGAACAGGCATAACGGATCAACACAGCACTCTTCCTAAAAATTAATAACGACCGTACAGAGGCCAAGACTAAGCGCCCATTATCTCTGCTGATTGTCCAGCTCAAGGTAACAGGAACAACAGTTTTAAGCGCTTGCTGATATTTAAGCGTTTGCTGAGCGCATAGAGACTCGTCAAAGCCGATTAGCTCTAAGAGAGGGCCTACCTGATGTCTGCATAATATTTCTGCATAATCTTGAGCGTTTGGTGCAGCCCTAAGCAGAAGCTGGAGTCGCCTGGGAGCGTTTGTCCGGCTTCCGCGCACGCTTAGCTGACGTTGGCTTTCGCTTGGTCTTGGATTTGGTCTTGGATTTGGGACTCGGCGTCTTCGTCGCCGAAGCTTTTACGCCAGTAGATTGAGTAACCTTATCCGCCGACTCATTACTTTGACCACTAGTCGTAGTCTGAGCACCGGCACGTGCTGACTCAGAGGTAGATGATACGGCCTTTTCTTCCAAGGCTACTTTTTCGGCAGCCGCTTTTTCATGACGGAGCTGATGTGCCTGATAAAGCTCATTGACATCATTATCTGGCGCATCCCGACGACCACTGACAAAATTAGCCAGAATCGTTTCGCAGGTGCTCTGGCAATCTACGGTAGCCAGTAAACACTCACCGCTGTAGATGCCCCATTTTCCAGACGGTAGCTGCTGAGTAGAAAACTTCATTTTCTTCTTATTTTTTCTTAAATGAGTGGGAGTGCTACAAAAGGCTTTTTGAATAATTATGTCTATCGTATATCAACCATTAATTAATGTTTAAATTTATTTTTCATCTCGCAATATTTCTCATCTCGCCAATGGACTTGATGTTTTGGCAAAGCCGTTGTTGAAAATTTGAGTGAACCTATT
>JBCDAG010000138.1:0-16858 GCA_039186165.1 Cyanobacteria bacterium P01_F01_bin.53 | reverse complement strand
TGTAACAAGTCCTGATAGTAGGGGTATTGTTGCAAGGTTTTGTAGTGGTGCACTTGCTACGTGGTATATGCTATTTGACAGGACGACAATCTAGCCAGAAAGTTCAAAAAAGGCAAAAAATCTGAGCCTATCTGATTGTTGATTTCTCTTTTATTTCTGGTTGCCTCATTGCTAAACCCACTACCTGAGAGGCTTTAATTAAATGAGCAGGGTTGTCCAAGCGGCCTTTTATTCAACAACCCTGCTGGGAAAATCGGCAGAAATTGGACAATGCTCCAAATTTTGCGCTGTATAAGTCGTTACATCGAATAGGCTACGCCAGCCTAAATCGCCGTCAATCCGGGATGCTATGTCCACGATTTGGGTCGCTCAGCGCCGCTCAACGGTATATCGGGATACATACTTGTATTTTGGAATACACAGCACTACTTTATGGTTCCAGCGTTTTTATTAAGACTTCACATCGAAAATGCATCGTCATATGTAGTTGGTGTGAGGTTCTTGAAAAGTAGGGGGATGTAATCATCTTTGGTAGAGCCTTCCACGCTAAAGTTAGCCAGGTAAAAACCAAGGGATTATTGTGGGTGCTTCCACGTAAGTTGCTTTCCCTTTTTACTTAAAGACGAGCCCGATCGGCCTTGATTAGGTCATTCCCTTTCTAGGTGTTTCCTCAGTGCAATCGCCCCATGCCTGTTTAACTTGTCAGGTTTTGTGAGGGGATGAGTACTTTGGGCAACCTTAGTTGGGGAAACCCTTCAGTGAGGCTGGGCTACCGTGATGTTTTAGCGATTTTTATGCCATGACTAGCTGCCGCGATAGTTTCACGACGATCTCCCCGAGCCATACAAGCTTTGAAACCGCAGTCTTAGAGTCCATGGGTACGATCCAGCTAAACAAATCATTCACTGTGGTAGAGGCCGTCTCTTTTAAGCAAAGCTGTCAGGATGCCTTTACACAACATCCTGATCTCAAAGAAATTGTTCTAGATTTTGCTAAGACGACATTCATCGATAGCAGCGGTATCGGTGCGCTCGTGATTAGCCATAAGCTCTGTGAGTCCAATCGTGCGAAGTTGCGGCTTATCAATGTGCCTTCTCAGGTGATGATGGCCCTTTCGCTTACTGAGCTAGATAAAATTTTTCACATCGAAGAAAAGCCCGCGGCTGAGCCTAGTCAGGCTGGGAAAGCTGCGGCGCCAGCGTCAGCTCGCCCCGTCGGTAACTTACAGGCGAGCTTAGAGAATTTACCTGAAACTCATCCCTCGGTTAGGTCTAAGGCCAAGCGGGCAATCGATATATTAGGTGCGCTAGTCGGCCTGGCGATAACGGCAGTTTTATTTGTGATTGTTGGCATTATTATCAAGCTCGACGATGGCGGGCCGATTCTCTTTGCCCAGACCCGCTGCTCTTGGATGGGCAAACGCTTCAAAATTTGGAAGTTTCGCTCCATGGTGGTGGATGCTGAAGCCCGCAAGAAAGACGTGGCTAATAAGGTCGAAGGTCCCCTATTCAAAAACGATAACGACCCTCGCATCACTCGCATCGGCAGCTTTTTACGACGCACCAGCTTAGATGAATTTCCCCAGTTTTGGAATGTACTCAAAGGGGACATGAGCCTCGTGGGTACGCGGCCACCTACCCCGGATGAAATTGAGCAGTACGAAGTAGACCAGTGGCAACGTTTGAACGTCAAGCCCGGTATGACAGGTGAATGGCAGGTCAATGGCCGTTCTACGGTGACCACTTTTGAGCAGGTCATTCAGCTGGATTTGCAGTATCAGGAAAAATGGAGCCTCCTGTACGACATTCAGCTCATCCTAAAAACGGTGTTGGTGCTCTTTAGCAAAGACTCAGGCGCAATGTAAGCGCGATTTGCGATCGCGACTATCGCGATTCCGTTGTCATAATTCCATTGCCACAATTCCGTTGTCACAATCAGGCGTTTATCCTCCACAATAGGTAGGCAAACCTTTAGGGCGCTGCGCTGAGAAGGGCGCGAATGATTGCCGAATGCTGGTGACGACTTTACTGGCCGATACGTTGGCTGTGCTGCTCGCTTTAGGCAGCCTGACTTTTTATATAGCCGCCTTCTTTTATCCAGAGGTACATCGCCGCTCCGATTTTGTCTGGGGTGGGCTTGGTTTGACCTACGCGCTGGTTTTGTGGGTGGGCGCAGGGCAAATGACCTGGGTCGTTTTGCTCGGTCAGCTCGTGGCTGTGGTGCTACTGCTCGGGCTGGGCTGGCAAACGCTGACGGTACGTCGCGAAAAAACGCCTGTGTATCAGCAAACCCCCATTACCCTAACGCCGGAAGTCGTAGGTGATTGGGCTAAAAATCAGCTCAATCAACTGCGCATTGCGCCGGTTGATGCTGTTCCTGTTCGCTTAGAAAAACGTCCTTCCGGAGGGCCACGCCAAGATCCACGCCGTCGCCCTGCCTATGAGTACGAGTTTGTAGAAGATGGCCTTGTAGATGTTCTTGAAGAGGTGCCAGCGGACTCGTTCGCGGACTTGCTCAATCGACCTTCTCCCAATGCACCTTCCACAGAGGAGACCCCTTCTGTTCCACCTTCTGTGGCCGCTGAAATTATTTCGGTCGAAGGCCCTAAGACGGACGAAATTCCTGAAGCTGTAGTGGTTGAGGCTGACACTAAAGAGGCTAAGACTAAAGATGAAGCTGACGTCGTAGATGGTGCGGATAAAGTGGGTTCTGTCCCGTCAGACCCTACTTCAGAGTCTGCTCCAGAAGCGACTATTTTAGAGACCACTTCAGAAGACCCTACTTCAGAAGTCTCTACTCCAGAAGTCCCTACTACTTCAGAGATCGCGCCAGACCCTACTCCAGAACCCGCGACTGAAGAACCTGTTGCGGCTCCCACACCAGCGTCCCTTGCAGAACCTGCTCCAGAGCCCGTGCCCTTGGTTATGGATGATGTGCAGCCCGAAGCCGCTACTGCCACGTCGTCTGTTGAGCAAGATGCTGATGACTGGGATGATGACTTTTTCGAAGATGACGAAGATAATAATTGGGCCGAGGTAGAGGCTGCTTCGGTTCCGGTTGCTTCGGTTCTGCCTGTTTCGGTTAAAGATACCCGCGCTTCTGGTGAGCCCAAAATATCGTCAGGTCAATCGCCAAGTCAGTCGCCAGAGCCGTCATCAAGAAGGGAAACAGAAAGGTCGCCTGACAGCGTGCCGGAGAGTGATACTGAAAGGAAGGTCGAAAATAAGACAGAAAGAGCGGTAAACAAAACGCGAGAAAAGCCGAGCCTGTTGGCAACACCCGTTATTTTGGCTGGTTGGGTTAAAGATGTGGTGGTTTCAATGACACAACCTAAGCCATCGAAACCGGTGATTGAGATTCCTCGGCGGGAGCCAGGGCGAGAAGCAATGCGAGAAGCAATGCGATCGCAGCCAGCGTCTCCATCACCTGACGCCGCCTCTTCGCCCAGAGCTTATACGACTGCACAGCCATCAGAAAGAACCGCTGAAAAGGCTGCGGAAAGGACTGCCGACAGGGATATCTACCAGAACGATATGGTCGAACCCGTGGCCGATTTTTCCACCGATGACAACGATGACAGCGATTGGGAAGAGAGTAATTGGGACGATTGACTTGAAGCCTGCCGAGCTTCAAGGCAGAATGGCCTATGGCTCGACCGATATATAACCTACAGCCGCCTGAATTTAGGCACATGACAACCGTGAGTGAATCCAAAAGCTATAAAGAGACCGTTTTATTGCCCAAAACTGAGTTCAGTATGCGGGCCAATGCGGTGAAGCGTGAACCTGAGTTGCAGGCGTATTGGCAAGAGAAGCAGCTCTACGAAAAGCTGTCTCAGGAGAACCCTGGCGAGCCCTTTATCCTGCATGACGGTCCCCCCTATGCGAACGGCGATCTGCATATGGGGCATGCGCTCAATAAAATCCTCAAAGACATTGTCAACAAGTACCAGACCCTTCAGGGCCGTAAGGTCCGCTATGTGCCGGGTTGGGATTGTCATGGTTTGCCGATTGAGCTGAAGGTGTTGCAAAAGCTGAAGTCTTCGGTGCGCCGCGAGCTGACGCCCATTTCCCTGCGGAAAAAGGCCAAGGTCTTTGCGCTAGATACGGTCGATAAGCAGCGTGAAGGCTTTAAGCGCTATGGCGTATGGGGAGATTGGGATCACCCTTACATGACGCTTCAGCCAGAGTATGAGGCGGCGCAGCTGGGCGTGTTTGGCAAAATGGTGGAAAACGGCCACATCTACCGGGGTCTGCGTTCGGTGCACTGGAGCCCATCGTCGCAAACGGCGCTGGCTGAGGCGGAGCTGGAGTATCCCGAAGAGCATATTTCGCCCAGCATCTACATTGCGTTTCCGATGGAAAGTGTGTCTGAGTCCGCGAAGGCGACGCTGGCCCCCTATTTAGATAGCCCCGGAAACAGTCTAGGTGTGGCGATTTGGACTACGACGCCTTGGACTATCCCCGCAAACGTGGCGGTATCGGTGAATCCTGAGCTGGATTATGCCGTGGTGGAGAGCAAGTCAGGCGAGCCGTTTAAGTACCTGATTGTGGCGAAGGAGCTGGCCGAAAAACTATCGGATACGTTTGGTACTGGACTGACGGTGGTGGCTGAGCTGAAAGGTGAGGCCTTAGTGGGCTCTAACTATCGCCATCCGCTCGCGAAAAAAGATAACACCTTTGATCGTGTGAGTCCGATTGTGGTTGGGGGCGATTATGTCACGACTGAATCGGGTACGGGGCTGGTGCACACAGCGCCTGGCCACGGTCAGGAAGACTTTTTGGTGGGGCAGCGCGAGAATTTGCCGATTTTGTGTCCGGTGGATGCCCGGGGATACTTTACCGCTGAGGCCGGTTCCTTTGAAGGCTTAAACGTACTGAAGACGGCCAATGAGGCCATCATCGAAGCGCTGAGTGAAGAAAAGGTTTTGCTAAAGCATGAGCCCTATTCCCACAAATACCCCTATGACTGGCGCACGAAGAAGCCGGTGATTTATCGCGCGACGGAGCAGTGGTTTGCCTCGGTGAAGGGCTTTGTGGGAGATGCGCTGAAGGCGGTTGATGAGGTGACGTGGATCCCGGCTCAGGGCAAGAATCGGATTACCTCTATGGTGTCTGAGCGTTCTGACTGGTGCATTTCCAGGCAGCGGAGCTGGGGGGTGCCAATTCCGGTCTTTTATGAGGAAGAGACGGGTGAGCCACTGATGACCCAGGAGACAATCGCCCATGTTCAGGCGATTGTGGCTGAGAAAGGGGCCGATGCTTGGTGGGAACTCAGCGTGTCAGAACTCTTGCCCGAGCCCTATTCCAGTGATGGCAAAACCTATGTCAAAGGCACGGACACCATGGACGTGTGGTTTGATTCAGGTTCCTCTTGGGCCTCTGTCGTGCAGCAGCGCGAAGGCCTAGAGTATCCGGCTGAGATCTATTTAGAAGGCTCGGACCAGCATCGTGGTTGGTTCCAGTCGAGCTTGCTCACCAGTGTGGCGACCAATGGCCATGCCCCCTACCGACAGGTGCTTACCCACGGCTATGTGCTTGATGAAAACGGGCGCAAGATGAGTAAGTCGTTAGGGAATGGGGTGGATCCGAAGGTCATTATCGAAGGCGGTAATAACAAAAAGCAGGAGCCGCCCTACGGCGCGGATGTGCTGCGTCTGTGGGTGTCGTCAGTCGATTACTCGGGCGATATGCGCTTGGGCATGCGAAATGTAAAGCAGATGTCGGATGTGTATCGTAAGATTCGCAACACGGCACGCTTTTTGCTGGGCAACTTGCATGACTTTGATCCGGCTACTGACGCGGTGCCCTATGACCAACTGCCTGAATTAGATCGGTACATGCTGCACCGCATGACGGAGGTGTTTGCCGATGTTAAAGGAGCCTTTGAGTCCTATCAGTTCTTCCAGTTTTTCCAGACGGTGCAGAATTTCTGTGTGGTGGATCTATCGAACTTTTATCTCGATATTGCGAAGGATCGGTTGTACATCAGTGCAGCCGATTCAGCCCGTCGTCGGAGCTGCCAGACGGTGTTGGCGATCGCAATTGAAAATCTGGCCAAAGCGATCGCCCCCGTCCTTGTCCACATGGCCGAAGACATTTGGCAGTCACTACCCTACGCCACCTCGGCTGAGTCTGTGTTTGAGTCTGGTTGGGTGACGCTGGATGAAGCGTGGCAGCATCCTGAACTGACCGCCACTTGGGATCAACTACGAACCTTGCGGGATGAAGCGAACACGGTGCTGGAGCAAGCCCGTTCGGATAAGGCCATTGGCTCGTCTTTGCAGGCGAAGTTGAAGCTACACGTGGCAGATGCTGAGCTGCGTGCCAAGCTGGCGGCGATGAATCCAGCTGACAGTATGGCCGAGGGCTCTAACCAGGTGGATGAACTGCGCTATTTATTCCTGGTATCGCAAGTGGTACTTGCCGATAACGCTGCGGCCCTTGAAGGGGCGAAATATAGCGGCGGCGTGGAAGGGATGGCGATTGCGGTTGTCGATGCCGATGGCGAAAAGTGCGATCGCTGCTGGAATTATTCCACCCATGTGGGGGACTCGGCTGAGGATCCAACGATCTGCGAGCGCTGTGTATCCGCCCTTGAGGGGACGATTTAAGCCCGGCGATGCCCCTGACACACGATGCCTCTGACAATATGCATTTGACGCACTTTGTCTCGGTGATTATCCCGGTGTATAACGATGCGCCTCGGCTCAGGCTCTGCCTAGATGCGATTGCCCATCAGACCTATGGTGCTGATGATGCAGAACGCGATGCCTATGAGGTCATTGTGGTAGACAATGCCTCTGATCCTGATCAAGGTATTCCCGCCCTTGTGGGTGAGTACCCTTTTGCAGTGTATGTGTTTGAGCCGGCTCCCGGTGCCTATACCGCCCGAAATCGCGGGCTTACCGTGGCCAAAGGCGATGTGCTTGCCTTTACCGACGCCGACTGCATTCCCGCCGCAGACTGGTTAGAAAAAGGCGTCGGTCATCTCGCGCAGATTGAACACTGTGGCCTAGTGGCCGGTAAGGTCAAGATCTTCTTTCGAGGCCAAAAAGGCAATGCTGTGGAGCTTTATGAAAGCGTCACGGCCTTTCCCCAGCGGCAGTTACTCGCACAATACCAAGGGGCCGCCACGGCGAACGTCTTTACTTTTAAAGCGGTGATGGATGCCGTTGGGCCTTTTAACACAGCGCTCCGCTCCCACGGAGATTTGGAATGGGGGCATCGGGTATACCTTGCGGGCTATGCCCAATTTTTGGCTGACGATACCTGTGTAGCCCACCCTGCTCGATATACCTTTGACCAGCTACGCACGCGGACATTGCGTTTGGCCGGTGGTGCGTTTGGCCGGGCCATGGAAGAGGCCCGGCCAAACAATGCCTTTGTCCGTCATTCGGCTTTTGCAAGGCTCCTGGTGGGCGATCTGCTTCCACCAGTGAACTTTGCCCTAAGTTCTCTAAAAGATGATCGTCTCCACGGTTGGCGAGAAAAGCTGACGGTTGTGCTGGTGCTGTGTTGGGTGCGCTACCATAGCGCCCTTGAAAAGGTGCGACTAAGGCTGGGTCATGAGCCGGAACGCAGTTGAGCCGGACCGCAGTTAAGCCCAAAAATATGAAGCTCAGATAAATGGGCGAGTCCGTGCAGTAGCCATGTCACAGCTTTGAGATGTTGCTCCATAGGATTTGCAGCTTTGCCTGCAACAGGGTCACTCATCTGACTTAGGAGAGTGTGCCTATTCATTCTGTGTTCGGACATTTCCTTTATCTTGCCTGTGGTATATACGGTGTGGGCTGTGCCCGACTTTACACAAAATTTGTGAACTTTACCGTACTCATAAGTCATCAGTGAAGCGCAGATGATTATGCAGGGCTCGCATCTTTGCTTTGCTATGCTTTAGGCTAGAAAATATACCTATTAAGATATATAAAGCGTTGTTTGACCTAGTCTTAGTAAGCCTTGCAGTGCTTTTGGAACAGGAGGAATGCGAAGCGGGCTCCACAATGGACTGAGTGAAATCACTGAGGGCAAAATGACTGTGGGCAAAATGACTGTAGGCAACAGGGCCATGGGTAAGCGGGCCGTGGGCAACAGGGCTTTTGATACAGCGGTCACTGGCGCATCGAGCGCTAACGCATCGTTGCCCTCACTCTCTGTGATTGTGCCTGTGCACAACGGTGGCGAGAGTTTTCAGCGTTGTATGAGGGCGCTCTCTGAGAGTGTTTTGGTGACCCATTGCTGTGCGGCGACCGCTGAGATTGAGATTATTGTGGTCGCTGACGGAGACTCCGATGGGAGCTGGCAGCTCGCTGAGGAATTTGGGACGCGTCTGATTCGTTTGCCCAAGTCAAAAGGACCCGCTGCTGCGAGAAATGCAGGTGCTGAGATGGCGACTGGCGATCTTTTATTTTTTGTGGATGCTGATGTCGAAGTGCACCTTGAGACGCTTCTGCAAGTAATGGCAAGCTTTGCTCAAGATCCTGAACTGGCTGCCCTGATTGGCTCCTACGATGATGCCCCTGGCGATCCGAACTTTTTATCCCAGTACCGAAATCTGCTGCACCACTACACCCATCAAGTGGCTCAGCTAGAAGCCTCTACGTTTTGGGGAGCTTGTGGCGCTATTCGTCGTCATGTGTTTAAGGCAGTAGATGGTTTCGATAAAACGTATCGTAGGCCTTGTATTGAGGATATTGAGCTGGGGTATCGGCTGAAGCAAGCTGGGTATAAAATCCACTTGCGAAAGGATATTCAGGTCAAACACCTTAAGCGATGGACACCCTATTCACTGCTGCGGGCCGATTTCTTTTATCGGGCCCTACCTTGGACCGCATTGTTACTTAAGCTACAACAGAGCCATCCGGTTCAGTATCGTCGGGTGATGAGTGATCTGAATCTCACTTTGCGCAGTCGGTTTAGTGTGATGTTGGTGTACGGCTTGCTTGCGGCTGTGGTGATCGCACCTTGGTTTGCGGCTAGCTGGGGCGTTGCAGCCCTGTTAGGGCTAGCCCTTACGGTGCTCAATTTTTCTGTCTATGACTTTTTCCGTCAAAAACATGGTTTGTTATTTGCCCTGAAAACGGTGCCTTGGCACTGGCTTTATTTCCTATATAGCGGGCTGGCCTATGCGATTGGTCAGTGTCGTCACCGGTTCGCTTAGTTAAGTGTCTATGCGCTTCTAATCGTTTGTTCATACCGTCATTCCCGAAGAAATTCAGGGGTCTCTCAATTTATGGTTTCTCGCACTATTGTTATCGGCGCAGGTCCAGCGGGCTTAATTTCAGCCTATGAATTGGCCAAGAATGGCCACCAGACGGTGGTCCTAGAGCAGTCCGATAAAGTGGGTGGTATTTCCCGCACTGAAACCTACAAAGGCTACCGCTTTGACATTGGTGGTCACCGCTTTTTCACTAAGGTGGGAGAGGTGAACGCCCTGTGGCAGGAAATTTTGGGTGATGAATTTATTCAGGTGCCGCGCCTGTCGAGGATTTATTACCGCAATCGCTTTTTTGACTATCCGCTTTCGATTTCTAATACCCTTCAAAACCTGGGCGTGGTCGATAGTGCGCTGATTGTGCTGAGTTACTTAAAGGCCAGGGCCAATGCCAAACTCAATCCCGATGTGGAAGCCGATAATTTTGAGGATTGGGTGACCGAGCGGTTTGGGGGGCGGCTGTATCGCACCTTCTTTAAGTCCTACACCGAAAAGGTTTGGGGCATTCCGTGTAGCAAAATTCAGGCAGAATGGGCGGCGCAACGTATTAAGGGGCTCTCGCTCTCTAAGGCGGTGATCAATGCGCTCTTTGGCAGTAACGATACCAAAACGCTGATTAAGGAATTTGACTATCCGATTCTGGGTCCTGGCATGATGTGGGAGAAATGCCAGTCTTTGATCGAAGAGAAGGGCTCGACGGTTTCAATGGGGACGCGGGCAGTGCGCATTGAGCGTACGGGTAAGCGAGTCGATCGCATTATTGCTCAAAAGGGCACTCCCACTGATTACGAAACGATTGAGCTGACCGGTGAAAACTATGTATCTAGCATGCCGATATCAGCGTTGGTAAAGCGGCTGGATCCGCCTGCCTCCCCTAAGGTGTTAGCGGCTGCTAACGGCCTGAAATACCGAGACTTTTTGATCGTGCCGATTATTGTCAACCTTAGCTCCCTATTTCCGGACAACTGGATCTATATCCACAGCCCTGACTTTACGGTGGGTCGCATTCAGAACTTTAAAAACTGGAGTGCGGCAATGGTGCCCGATCCTTCCAAAACCTGTTTGGGTATGGAGTACTTTTGCTCGGAAGGCGATCGCATTTGGGAAATGGATGACGCTGATTTGATCCAATTGGCCAGTCGAGAAATTGTGGGCTTGGGACTTGTGCCAGATGTTGCACTGGTTGAAGATGGCACTGTGATTCGACAAAAGAAGGCATACCCTGTGTACGATGGTGAGTACCGTAAGCATCTCTCTGTTCTACAGGACTATTTGGAAGGGTTTGAAAATCTGCAAACCGTTGGCCGTAACGGCATGCACCGATATAACAATCAAGATCACTCCATGCTCACTGGCTTGCTCGCGGCCAAAAACATTTTGGGTGAGCGCCATGACCTGTGGGATGTGAATACCGAGCGCTCTTACCACGAAGACTTCACCAAGGAGCAGTGGACTCAGCTCAAAGAACAACAACGAGCGATGTCTGCTGTGGGATCGTAATGGCTGGTTAATTTGTTGTTAGCGATATCTTTTTTCTAAAGCGCACACCTTTCTAAGAGAGTACACACTATGGCTCAAACCGCTGCGGCTCCGCGCTCTCCCTTGAGTTCAGTGAGTAGCCCGATTAGTTTCTCAATCATTATTGAAACAGAAAACCTGGCCAGTGCTGATTTGGACGGATTGTTTCACTCTTTAGATGCTCTGGAGAAGCAAACCCTTTCGCCCCGCCAGGCCAATGAGGTGCTGATGGTGGAAACCGGCGATGTGCCTGAGGACATACTCTCGGCGATTCGGGAACGCTATTCCTGGGTGAATATTCGTCGGATTGAGGCAGGCTTGGAGTACTATCAGGCCAAAATGCGGGGGATTGGGTTGACCACTGGCGAGGTGGTTGTGCTCTGTGACTCTGACTGTGTGTACAACGGTGAGTGGCTAGAAGCAGTGTTACTGCCTTTTGCAAAGCCTGGGGTGAAAATGCTGGCCGGTGAAACGTCGCTCAAAATTACCGGACCCTATAGCTTGGCGATGGCGATCGCCTATATTTTCCCGCGCTTTTCCCGGCGCGATGAACTCCAGTCAGTCGGTCATTACTTTTGTAATAATGTGGCCTTTAAGCGTGACTTGATTGCCCAATTTCCCATTCCCGGCGAGCTGCCGATGTATCGCGGTAACTGCGTGATTCATGCCCATCGCCTCACCGCCAGCCGTAACGTGATTTGGCAGCAGCCCAAGGCCCAGGCCACCCATGCGCCACCGAATGGACTTCGACACTTTGTTTCCCGCTTTTTTATGCTCGGGTACGATGCGTTGAGCATTTCTCGCTGCGTGGCCAATCCATCCATGCCGTTGGTGAGCGATCACCCGGCCCCGGTCAGTCCGTTAAGCGATTTGAGAAAAGTCGCCGGACTCATGAGCTACCAGATCAAAACCTTTATTAAGCGGATTGGCTCGGTGTTGCTTGAAGATATTCGCTATGTCCTTTATCTTCCAGTCGCTTTGCCCATTGCTCTGGCTGCTTTAACGCTTTATACCGTTGGCCTTGGACTCTCTTATGTGCGGCCCCGCTACTGGCTCGATAACCGCGATACCCTCGAAGCACTGCTAGAGCATTCATGACCCAGCCTGATTCTGACGCCTCTTCGCCTAGCGAGTCGGGCAAAAACTTTATGAGCGGCACCTTTTGGGTGTTTTTGGCGGAAGGGCTGATCTTTCCGACAGGCTTGGTTACGGCGGGGATTTTGACCCGGCGACTCGGCACCGATGGGTATGGTGTACTGACACTGGTGGCCGTATTGGTGAGCTGGGTTGAGTGGACGATTACGTCTATTTTTGCCCGGACCTCTATTAAGTTTGTCAGTGATGCTGAAGATTGGCGGCCTGTCGGCACGGTCATCGTTCAGCTCCATGTGGCCTTTGGGACACTCGCTACAGTGGTCCTTTGGCTCTTTGCAACGCCTATTGCGGCGCTGTTGGATATTCCAACGTTTGTGCCCTATTTACGGTTATTTGCCCTGGATATTCCTTTGTTTTGCCTGGCCTATGCCCACCGGCAACTGCTGGTAGGGCGCGGGCAGTTTCCGGCGCGAGCCGTGGCGAGTGCCGGACGCTGGGTGTCTCGTTTGGCGATTATCGCCGTGCTGGTGGAATATGCTAACTGGTCTATTAACGGGGCCATTTTAGGCAGTTTGGGCGCTTCGGTTGTGGATTTGGCCATTGGCCGTTGGTTTATTCAGCCGCCGCTATTGAGCAAATCTTCTTTCCCACCGCAGCGGCTGTTTGGCTACGCGCTGCCGTTGTTTTTGTTTGCGACGAGCTTGCGCCTGTTCGACAAGCTTGATCTGTTCATGTTGAAAATTTTGGGTGGTACGGTTGAACAAGCAGGGGTGTATGGTGCGGCGCAAAACCTAGCCTTTATTCCGGGCATTGTGGCGCTCTCTTTTTCGCCGTTGTTGCTCTCTACACTGAACCGAACGATTCGAGCAGGCCATCCTGAGCAAGCCAAACAGATTGCGCGCAATGCGTTGCGAGGTGTCGTGGCGCTGATTCCGTTTATAGCGCTGGCGGCGTCAGCGGCGGTGCCGATTGTGAGTGTGGTGTACGGTAAGGAATTTGTGGCGGCGGGACCAGTGTTGGCCGTGCTGATTTTTGCGGCGATGGCGTTGCTGATGATTTCGGTGGTGACCGCGATTTTGACGGCGGCGGGGCGACCGAGCCTGACGGCGATGTTGGTGACGCCTATGCTGCCGATATCGGCTGTGGGCTATGGCGTGTTTGTCCCTCGCTTTGCTGAGATGGGGGCCTGCTGGGTGAATTTGTTGGCGGCGCTGCTGGGTGCGTTAGCTGCACTGGGTGCGTTGTACAAAATTTGGCACATTGCGCCGCCAGTGATGACGTTGCTTCGCAGTGCGATCGCTAGCGGTGTGATGTATGCCTTGGGCTTGCATTGGCTAACCCCGGATGTTTCTCTACCGTTCAGGCTAGTGGCACTGTCACTGGTTGTGCCCGTGCTGCTCCTTTGCCTGGGTGAACTCGACAAACATGAGCGTCGGTTCATGATGGCTTGGGTAGGGCAGCAACCTTGGGCGAAGGCCTTACGATAGCCCCATGACGAAACGCACGATCGAGAATGTGTTGTTGTTGCTCTTTTGGGTGTTGGGGCTTGTTGGTCTCTGGCATCATGAGTTATGGCGTGATGAAACCCAAGCTTGGCTGCTTGCCCGAGATAGTACTACACCGTTAGAACTCTATCGTCATACCCTGTACGAAGGGCATCCGTTGCTTTGGCACTACTGCCTGTATGTGATTACTCGATTTACCCATAGCCTGCGAGCAATGCAGGGATTTAGTCTGCTGCTTGGTTTCGGTTCGGCGGTGCTGATTGTGAAAAAATCTCCTTTTTCGTTGCTGCAAAAAGGGTTTATTGCCTTCAGTTACTTCAGTGTTTACGAGTACACGCTGCTCTCTCGTAGTTATGGTTTAGGCGTCTTCCTTGTCTTTCTATTTTGCGCTTTGTACTGTCAGAAGCGACCTATCTTTTGGGCGCTGACGTTGGTCCTCGCGCTATTGGCCAACACCAGCATGTTCGGCCTGATCTTAAGTGTGGCATTTGCGATCGCGCTCTACCATCGACTTGTGCTTTCTCCGGGAGTTTCCTGGGTTCGGCATATGTTGACCCTTGTACTTTCCTGGTGCCTTTGCATCGTGCAAATGATTAGGCCCTTTTCGTCCCATGTAAACTTATCTCACTATGTAGCAGATTGTGCGAGTAGTGGTGAAGTTGGCCTGATGACAAGTCAGTTGGTTAACCAGCTGCACGATATTAGCAAACTCTTGCAAATTTTCCTCAAAAGCTACTGGCCCTTGCCTGCTTTTCACTTTCACTTTTGGAACGGGCATTTGTTAGGACGCCCCTTTGAAGTGGCTGTTGAAAGCCCCGGTAGTGTGGGCATAGCTGGATTGATCGGTATGTTGGTGATTTCAGCTTTGCTCGTTGGCTTGGCTGTGTGGATAGTACTGCAACTGTTGAAAAAAAACACTTTATTTTTGAGTGTTTATGTTTTCGGCAGTGTGAGTATGATGGCGTTGTTTGTCTTTGTGTATTTGGGATCTACCCGACACTATGGTCACTTGTTCATCTTGCTGTTGGCCTGCCTTTGGCTATTACGATGGACGAGGCGTTATCTCCCCCATAGGCAAAATGGTGCTTGGACCTTAGCTAACCGTCTGTTTACGGGGATGCTTTGTTTGCAAGTGTTTGCGGGTGGGTACGCCTATTGTTCAGATGTTGTTTATCCCTTTTCTTCCGGTGCTCAAGCGGCCCAGGTACTTCGTGAACAGCAGCTTACTGCGCTCCCGATCTTAGGGATTAATCAGCGCCCTGTTTCTCCTATCTCTGGCTATCTCGACGAACCGATTTATTACCCTGAATCTGGGCAATCCGGAAGCTTTTGGGATATTTCTTACTGCAATATAACGGAAGTGACCTCTGTGCTAGCGGCCCTCGACGAGTTTAGTGAGCGCCATCCTGCTTTTGTTGCCGTACTGAGTGAATCGGTAGCCTTTGAAGACCTAGCCCTTGAAGACCTAAAAGGAGATGTAGACGGTCGTTGGGCGATTGATAAAATTGCCCATGTTGGACCCAGTATTGTTGAAGATGAGGCATTCTACCTCTATAAAATATCGAGCCAGTAAAACATCGAGCCAGTAATGGGCCTTTTTTTAATAAGTTTGTTCGAGTTCTAGGCTTTTTACGGGCTGCTTTGTCTGGGCTATAGATTAAGAAAAATGGTTCCTTGATGTCAGCTTGCCAAAGAGCACCGTAATTGTGCGGACCTCGTAAAATTACGTATGAATTCAAAGTTTTTTTAGACGTATTTGATACGCTAAAGGTGGTAATTTTACTGAGCTGCCCTTGCCGATTTTATGGCTTTTTCTACGGTGACTTCTTCTACGGTGGTGATCGGTGCAGGACCTGCTGGATTGGCGGCGGCCTACGAACTGACTAAGCAGAATCAGGCGGTCACGTTACTAGAGCAATCCGATAAAGTTGGCGGGCGATCGCGCTATGAATCCGACCAAGGCTACACCTTTGATTTAGGGGGACACCCGTTTACCACGTCCATAGAGGCTGTGCGGTTGCTGTGGAACGATTTGATCCCTGATGATAGGGTGCGCGTTTCGGCCCCTGCCCGTATCGTTTATCGTCATCGTTTTTTTGACTACCCGCTATCGCTCACGAATGCTCTCAAGCACATAGGTCCATTCGATGGCACCCAGAGCACGCTGAGCTACCTTGCAGCGCAGGTGCAGTCTGTACTCAATCCAACAGAGTCTGTGGAGACTGCTGAAGGCTGG
This sequence comes from Cyanobacteria bacterium P01_F01_bin.53, assembly GCA_039186165.1. Taxonomy (GTDB): domain Bacteria; phylum Cyanobacteriota; class Cyanobacteriia; order Phormidesmidales; family Phormidesmidaceae; genus Phormidesmis. The sequence goes on along the minus strand of JBCDAG010000138.1, from coordinate 1,291 downwards.
CTGCAAAAACGATTTGGTTCTCATTTATATAGCCTTTTCTTTGGGCCCTATCTCCAGAAAGTTTTAGGGCTCTTGGGATCCCAAGTCCACAGCGATTGGGTCGCGACGCGGTTGCCTGGTGAGTCATTGCCTCGAACGATGGGACGGGCATTAACTTGTCAAAGTAGTGCTTCTTCTGGCCACGCTTCCTCAGGTAGCTCTTCTAAAACGGCTTTTGACTATCCTGTGCTGGGGCCTGGCATGCTGTGGGAACGCTGCCGCACACGGATTGAGTTGGCAGGTGGAAATGTGCGTGTGCGATCGCGCGTGGTGCAAATTGAGCGAACGGGCCAGCGAATAGACCGCGTGATTGTCGAAAAAACAACTGGGCGAGCGCCGGTGGCTCCAGACTCTGGTCAACAGATTGCTGGACAACAGATTGCTGGACAAGGGATGGCAGAACAAGGGATGGCAGAACAACAACAAGTCAGCCTATCTTCCCTATCGGGCGATCAGTTTATTTCTAGTCTGCCGCTAGTAGATTTGATTCTGCAGCTCGATCCCCCTGCACCCCCGGCTATTCGTAGGGCGGCTGAACGTTTGAAGTATCGCGCCCTTATCTCAGTGCCCATTCTGTTAGATAACGCTTCTCTTTTTCCGAGTCGCTGTTTGTATATTCACAGCCCTGAGTATAAAGTCGCGCGCATTCAAAACTTTAAGAACTGGAGTGCTGCGATGGTGCCAGATGCTTCCAAAACCTGTTTGGGGATGGAGTACTTTTGCTCCGAGGGAGATGACCTGTGGGCTCGCTCGAATGCCGAACTCATTCACTTGGCGAGTGAGGAGCTGGTTGAGCTGGGCCTTGTCCCGGATCGCTCATCGATACAGTGGGGGAAGGTGCTGCGAGTGCCAAAGGCCTATCCACTGTATGACGATGAGTATTACAAGCCATTGGCGATGGTGCAAGACTATCTCGAAGGCTTTGAGAATTTGCAAACGGTGGGCTGTACGGGACTACATCGTGATCTGAAACACGATTTTTCGACCCTCACAGGACTGTTGGCGGCGCAAAATATTTTGACGGGGCAATCCACAAACACGCCATCCGCTGAAACTTCATCTGCTGAAGCTCCATCTGCCGGTCATCGATCGAATGGTCATCAATACGATTTATGGTCGTTAGGTTCAGGTTTGGAAAAAGGCCGAAGTCTGCGTTCTTCAGGAACGGTGCTAATGGGATAGTTTCAATTCAAAAATAGTGGGTGCGCAGTCTGAGTGTGGCCTGTTTTTCTTTCTTGCTTCCTGTACAATC
>JBCDAG010000137.1:0-16896 GCA_039186165.1 Cyanobacteria bacterium P01_F01_bin.53 | reverse complement strand
GCCTTATCCATTGTTTCTTTGAGGGCTTCTTCTTGTACGATTTCATATAATTTCTTGTTGACCCATCTCCATATTTGATCGACATTCGACTGCGTCCAACCTGCATCGGACTGGGAAAATCTAAAGGGGTTGGTTTCTGGTTCCGGAAGCCATTTATGAAAGTGCTTTGGGATTAGTTTTTGGCAGAGACTGCTAGAGCGGGTAATCCCACCGTAATAGACAATCGAAAAACGGGACGTAAATATTCCCACTGCGTAGGTAAAGACAAGAAGTGTAACTGCCGCAGTGGCAGTCTCCGTCAAAAGTGACGGGATGATCCACGCAAGAAATCCGGTAGCTTGTAGTGGAACTGCTATAACGGCCGTAACCACGTAAATCCCTGAGAAGAGGTAACCAATGAGTTCAAATATTCCCAAGCGTGTCGTAGCGACGTTCATAGTCTTTTGCCTGAGTGCATAACTACTTCTTAGATATACTCTTGCAGTCTATCCACCCAGATTTGGCTGAATATATTGTGAGTTCGCAATCTATATGCCCAAATCGGCTAGATAGATTGCCAGCTTGCAGTATAGTACGCTCATGTTGGGTGAATATATTGGAACTTTCAATATATCTTCCATGTCTGGGCAACCAAATTATAAGAAGTTTCGTCAGAATAGCGCCTGTTCATAAGTTTCTCTGCGCGTTCGAGAAATAATCTTCCCGGCCTTAATCGTTGTTCGATTAGCCGGAGCCGCCCCAATTACCTGCGACACAGACTCTCCATTAAGAATCACCAAATCAGCCACACAGCCAGGGGCAACGCGGTGATTGTCAATGCCGATAGCCTTAGCGGCTTGGGTGGTTGCCATGCTTAAGCACAGCGCATGGTGATCGCGCGTCCCCAACTGAAGCGTTTGCGCCAAAAGCGTACAAATTTTTAATGGGTCACCATCGCCAAAAGGCGTAAAGAGATTCTGAATATTGTTCGTTGCGATCGCCGTATTTACCCCCTCATCAAACAACGTCTGCACAGGCGCAACCCCCCGCCGCACATTGTGCGTATCCTGCCGCGCCATCATATAAAGGTCAGATGCGGGCAGGGCCAAAACAGAAATGCCTGCTTCTTTAAGCAGGGCCGCAGCCGCTGTAAGCTCTGTGGGAGGGAGCCCCGCCAGGCGAGTCATATGGCCCAAACACACCCGATTTTGCCAGCCGCGTTTAATCGTTTCGCGGGCCACTATCGGAAACAGCAGCGGCGCATCATTATCTAAAAAGTCGAGATGAAAATCGACATCACAGTCAAAGGATTGGGCCAGATCAAACACAATGTTGATATTGCGCTCCGGGTCTGGGTCGGTGTAGGGCGCAGAGCCAATTACATCACCGCCCAGCGTCAGGGCCTGATGCAAGAGCTGTTCTGTACCTGGCTGGTTGGTAATGCCTTCCTGGGCAAAGATAGCGAGCTGTAGCGTGAGCCGCCCAGCGTATTCCTGCTGGATGGGGAGCAGCGCCTGAATAGAGGTGATCTGAAGGATGGGATCTACCTCTACATGGCTGCGGATGGCTGTCACGCCAAAAGCGATCGCATTATTTATGACCCGACGCGATCGCGCCTGAATATCCTCAATGGTAAAGTCTTGTTTTAGGCGCAGGGTTTCTGCCAACGCTTCTTCAAACGTTCCTTTTTGCGCCGGATGCTGCTCCAGCAAAAAAGCCTTATCCAAATGCAGATGCGGATCAACCAAACTGGGAATGACCAGCTCACCCGCCGCATCAAGGGTCTGCTTAGCGGGCTGCGAAATCACGGGCGCGATCGCTGTAATCCGGCCATTTTCAATTGCGATGGTCTGTTGCACTGAATAGTCAACCAACGCTGCATTCTCAATTTTTAGGTCAATCGCCGGAGACTCTGTTGCCATTGTGTCTACTTTAAAAATAGGGGCTTTATTCTGGGGCTTTATGATGAGGCTTTACTCGGAGCTTTATTCAGAAACAGACCCTCCCAAATACACCTGAGAGATTTCCGGATCGTCCCGCCAGTCTTGGGCATTCCCCGTACGCACAATGTGTCCTGTTTCCAACAGGTAAGCCCGGTCAGCCATTTCCAACGCCAGCGTTGCCATTTGATCAACCAGTAAAATGGTCATCCCCTCATCGCGCAGGCTGGCTAATGTCCTAAAGAGACTAGCCACTAACTGCGGCGCAAGTCCCAAAGAGGGTTCATCGAGTAGCAGCAGTTTTGGTCGGGCCATCAGGCCACGGGCGATCGCCAGCATTTGTTGTTCACCACCGGAGAGCAGTCCCGCCTTTTGCTGCCTCCGCTCTCGCAGCCGAGGAAACCGATCGAGCATATGTTCTATATCTTTTTCTATTTCTCCATCGCGGCGGTGAAACCCACCCAATCGCAGGTTATCCACCACGTCCAATTCCTTCATGACCTGACGCCCCTCCGGCACCAACACCAGCCCCTTCGCCGCCATTTTATGCGCGGGCTCGGCTGCTAGCGACTGCCCCAAAAAATGAACCTCGCCCTCCCAGACGGGCAACACATTCATCAGACTTTTGAGCAGGGTGCTTTTGCCCGCGCCGTTGGCACCAATCACAGTCACTAGCTCTCCCTTATTCACCTCTAAAGAGAGCCCCGATAAAACCTGCAACGCATCGTAGCCGGTGACCAATTTTTTAACCGCCAGCACGGGCTCATCAGCCCTGATTGGCTCTCGACTGAGGGTCGATTCCTCTGAGCCTACGCCCAAATAAGCGGCCAGTACCTGAGGGTCTTGCTTCACCTGTGCAGGCGAATCGAGAGCGATCGCCGCACCGCTATCCATCACCAGCACCTGATCAGAAATGTCCATCACCAGTTCCATATCGTGCTCAATCAAAATCACCTTGAGCCCACTGCTAGCAATCCGACGGATAAGCTGTGCCAGGGTCTTTTTATCGTTCTTACTCAACCCGGCAGCAGGCTCATCTAATAACAGCACCTGCGGGCGAGTGACCAAAGCCCGCGCAATTTCCACCAGCCGCCGATCGACAAAAGGCAACGCCGCCGCTGGGGTATGCACATTCCCTTGATAGCCCACAAATGAGAGCACTTCTAACAGCTGAGGCTCAGGCTGGCGAGGCATGCCTAATCCCAATAATCCTCGCAAAATGAATCCTAGCCGCTCGCCTACGGAAGCCACCCGCAGATTGTCCAATACCGACAGCGTATTGAATAGCCGAGTCGCTTGAAAGGTGCGGCTCACACCCAAGGCAGAAATTTGACGGCTGCCCATACGATTGAGCTGGGCTCCATCGAGCTGAATCGTCCCCGACTGTGGCCGATAGAAGCCGCTGATTAAATTCAACAGCGTGGTCTTACCCGCACCGTTAGGGCCAATGACCGCGGTGATTGTGCCAGGCTGAGCCGTAAAGCTCACGCTATCTACCGCCTTAATGCCCCCAAACTGAATGCTGACATTATTGATAGCCAAAGGCGTTTGTTGTTTGTTTTGGGCAACAAAACTGGGTAGGTCAGGAGGACTTGCCAGCGGATGAACGGGCTCAATCGGCTTGGCCAAACGATGGAACACACTCATGATGCCGTCAGGGGCTAGTCGCAGGGTCAGCAGCAACAACGACCCAAAAACCAACAATTGATAGTCGGCAAAATCATGCAGAAATTCTGGCAAAATCACCAAAATCAAAGCCCCAATAAAGGCTCCTTCAGCAGTACCTATACCCCCTAAAATCACCGCCAACAAGAACAGAATAGACCGGTGAAACGTAAAGCTATCGGGGCTCACAAAACCAACAATGACTGCAAAAAAGACTCCTGCCAAGCCCGTGAGTGCAGCCGACACTGCAAAGGCCATCACCTTCACATACAGTGGATTTAGGCCAACTGCCGCTGCTGCGATCGCATCATCCCGCACCGCCTGAAAAGCCTTGCCCCAAGGGTGACGCTTAAGCAGCGCAAAAGACACCACCGATAAAAACGCCAGCACAATCACCAATAAAACACTCTCACGCAGCGCTGGCTGCAATCCCAAAAAAGTGGCCAAAAAAGCTGGCTTAGGGATTCCTGAGAGCCCGCCGAAGCCACCCGTTAAACTCACCCACTCAATCAGAACGCGCTCAACAATAATGCCGAAAGCAATCGTCACCATGGCCAGGTACGGCCCGCTCACCTGTAGAGCTGGGCCTGCGAGGGCGACGCCAGTGCCTGCCGCAGTGATCGCGGCCATTAGTAAGGCCAACCCAAAGTGCCACTGGGCCTTTAACAACAACAAACTGCCCGCATAGGCCCCAATCGCAAAAAAGCCCGCATGGCCAATGGAAATTTGTCCCGACAGACCCGCCAAAATATTTAGGCCCACCGACACCATCGTCGTCACTGCAACCATACCCAACACAAACAAATAGTAAGTATTGGGTGCACCTAGCGCTGCGGCGATCGCCAGCGCCAATATTGCTACACCAAAGCATAGCCGCCAGTTCAATTGCCAGCCCAGTCGCCAGTCCCGTCGCCCTTTCATCCGCTTACACCTTCTTAACGAGCCCGCGCCCAAACAGCCCATTGGGCCTAATCGTCAAGACCACAATCACCACCAAAAATCCCACGATTTCTCGATAGCTGCCGCCCAGGGTACCAGCCGCCACCGACTCCACCACGCCATACAGCACCCCGGCTATCATCACCCCCCATGGATTGCTCAATCCCCCAATCATTGCAGTGGCAAAGGCCTTCACCCCCAGCAGCGTCCCCATCGTGGCCGAGACATTGGCAATCGGTGCAATCAGCATCCCAGCAAGTCCTGCCAGTGCCGTCGATAGCCCAAACGACAGCGCAATCAGCCAGGTCACCGGCACTCCCAGCAACCGAGCCGTCTCTGGATTTTCACTGGCCGCCTGAAAGGCCTTACCCCACAGCGTGCGGGTAAATAGCACCCGCAGCCCAATCGCCGCGGCCAGCCCCACCAGCGGAATCACAAACTCTAACGGATACACACCAAAGTTCAACACAGAAACCGGCGTTTCAGCCAGGGGTGACGGATAGCCTCTCACCTCCTTACCAAAGGTGAGCATGGCCAGGTTTTCAGTGATGATGCCCAGCGCGATTGTGCTCAGCAGCCAAGCATGGGAGCCGTTACGGGCAAAGGGACGAACGATCCAACGTTCGATCAGGAGACCGAGTAAGACGCAGACCAAAAGCGTGATTGGGACAGCGGCGATCGCGCTGATGCCCCAGGTAATATTTAAGCAATAGCAAATGACTGCCCCCACCATGACAAACGCCCCCTGGGAGAAGTTCATCGTCTTAGAAACGGCAAAGGTCATTTGAAAGCCCAGGGCAACCAGGCCATACATACTCCCAATTGCCATGCCAGACAGAATCAGCTGTGGCCACATAGAACTTTGTTGAATAGAACTTTGTTGATAAGAGAGCAGCTTGCAAAGAGAAATAGCCTAAGACGCTATCGGCACAATTTTCTCGCCGTCCCACTGCACCAAAATATAGTCATCTTCATCTAGCGCATCGTGATTTTCAGGCGTGAAGGGTTGATCATAGGTTTTAATTAAGCCCTCGTAGGTGGGAAGATTGTAAAACGCTTCGCGTAAGGTCGGGCCGTCTAGCGATTCGGCGGTGTCTAGTGCTAGCGCCATCAGGTTCATCGCATCGTAGGCATTGGCCGTGCCCACCGGTGCAAGAATGTCTTCTGGACCTGCCAAATCATATTTCTCTTGAAGCGCCGCTAAGACTTTTTCACCCACCGGACTTTGCTCGCCAAAGAAGCTATAGGTTTGTACAAAAGTGACCTTCTTCGCAGTCTCTTTCCCTGCTAATTCTGGGAACCGCCCGCCCGAAATGCCCCAGTGAGAGACCACAGGCACATCCCAATTCAGCCGCTCCAAAGACTTCATCATTTGCGCACCAGGTGCAGCGTTGGCGACCAACAGCAGCGTCTCGGCCCCGCTATCTTTGAGGCGTCCTAACTGCGCCGAAATATCGGTATCGCCATCGTTAAACTTTTCAATCCCCACAATCTCCAAATCGTATTTGGGTGCCCATTCTTCAAAGCCAACCTGATTCGACTCGCCCCAGGGATTGTTGATCAGCACCAATCCAACTTTAGAGGCCCCTTTTTCCTGCTGGGCATAGCGGGTTAAAAAACTATCAACAATGTTGTCGTTCGCAGAGACGCGGAACGCATAGTTAGGATTAAAGTCATTGCGGGTAATGCCTGTCGCCGCCGCCCACACACCCATATAGGGCGTCTCTAACTCATGAAACACTGGCAGCATCGCCAGCGACACGGGCGAGTCTAACCCGCCAAAAATTGCCGCGACCTGCTCCCGTTCAATTAACTCACGAGCCGCAGCCACCCCTTTTGCAGGCGTCGATTCATCGTCCCTAATCACCAGCTCAAGGGGGCGACCACCCATGATGCCACCGTTAGCATTAATTTCTTCAATGGCAACTTCTAGCCCGCGCTTAATCGACTCGCCCGACAGCGCAGAAGCGCCAGTAATCGCCGCCACGAGTCCCAGTTTGACGGGTTCAGCACCAGCATCACCCGTGTTCGAAGGAGCGCAGCCAGAGAGTTTAGAAATCGCCAAGGCTGACCCAAACCCGGCCATCCCTTTCAACAGTGTCCGACGATGAAAAATCCTGGGCTGACCGTGTTCAAAAACCATAGGGAAAGCATCCTATTGCTGCAAAACGTCAAAACAAAAAGTACTGTTCCAGACAGGATACTCTACATCCTGACAATGCGAGTGGCTACCTTCTAAGAAATGTCTGGGCCTGAGAAATGTCTGGGCCTGAGAAATGCCTTTGGCAAAAACACCTTAATTTCCCAGCATATTTCTCTGGAGGATGAACGAATCGTTTCCCATGTTACAAAGTCAGTAATTTCCTCTCAAGAAGCTAGGCGGGTTCACGTTTTATATCGGGAATCATTAGGGTAATAACGCCTTTTTTATTAAGACCTATTCATAGTTTATTAACGCCTATTTATAGCAGCTGATAAACTTTGCATTCTCAAAGAAGACCATGAAAGCTCCAACCACCGCTGTGACGACGAACTTAACGTGCGATCTCTCTGAGCTAGTGGCCCAAACCCCAGAGATCATGGCTTGCTATGATCACAAATGCCAGTACTGCGCTGTTAGCCCAGCCTTGAGTGAATTGCTGCGCTGTTCCGCCGAAACCTTAATTGGTCGAACAGATTTGGAGATAACCGCACAGCCATCACAACCGTTGGCAAGACAAATGTATTGGAAGCAGGTTGCAGATGCGGTGACCAAAGTTTCTCAAACAGGTCAGGCCGAACGGCAAAGTCACAGCGTGCCAACCCCAGAAGGGCTTCAGCGTTACGAAACGACCTACACGCCCCTAATAGATGAACAGGGGCAGCTGCGGCAAATTCTAAGCATTAGTCGAGCGCTCACCCCCCAGCCTTTAGAGGTCGAACAGTCGCCGATTTCCGACTCTCGCTCACGGGCTGCCATAGAGACAATCGCTCGCATCATCAGTAATACTCCGCTCGTGGGCGTTGAAATGCCTGGTCTAGAGACCGCGTCCTTAGTCAACGTGCCAACGGCTCAATCGAAAGCAGCTACCGAGATCTCAGAGAGTGCACCTCGCGATCAAGCGATAGACACTGAATCCGATAGCTTTACTCCAAAGACGATCGCTTCAGCACATCAAATGACCGAGTTTTTACAAATTGTGCTCGATAGTATTCCCCAGTATATTTTTTGGAAAAATCGAGAGTGCGTGTATTTGGGGAGTAATCAACGCTGGGCAGAGATGGCCGGATTGGGTAATTCTAGCCAGGTCGCTGGCATTACTGATGATGACCTGCCCTGGACTCAAGAACAAAAGGACTGGTACCAGAAGTGCGATCTTCAGGTGATGGAAACGGATACGCCCATGCTAAGAATTAAGCAGTCTCAGCGTCAGGCTAATGGACAAATGAGCTGGCGAGAAACCAGTAAATTTCCGTTACACGATGCCGCCGGAAATGTAGTCGGCCTGCTCGGCACCATTGAAGATATCACTGAACGAAAAGTGGCTGAAGATTTGCTCAAGCAGTCTGAAGCGACCTTCCGTAAGCTAGCAAAGCAAGGTGAATTACTTAACCAGCTGTCCGCCCAGATCAGGCAATCCCTCAAATTAGAATCTATTCAACAAACGACGGTGAATGAAGTTCGTCAGCTATTTACCGTAGCTCGGGCACTCATTTACCGTTTCACCCCGGACTGGAATGGACAAGTTGCGGTGGAGTCGGTGGCTGAAGGCTATGCCTCAATGCTCAGTGATATGGGCACAAATAGTCAATTCCACCGGCAGCATGCGGAAAAATACCAGCAGGGATGCTTTCATGCGATCACTGATGTTACAGCCGCAGACCTCGACACCCAACATAAGGACTACCTACAAAGCCTGGGTGTTAAAGCGAACTTAGTCATGCCTATTTTGGTACAGGACAGTCTTTGGGGCTTACTGATTGCTCACCAATGCTCAGGGACAAGAGACTGGGAAACAGATGAAATTGAACTGTTGAGAACGCTGGCCGGACAGGTGGGTGTGGCCATTCATCAGGCAAATTTGTTGGCGAAAGCGAAGGACAATGCTAAGCTCGCCAAGGAGAAAGCGCAGCAGCTAGAGTCAACGGTTCAAACCCTTAAAAAGGCTCAAGCTCAATTGATTCAGACTGAGAAAATGTCGAGCTTAGGGCAGATGGTGGCGGGCATTGCCCACGAAATCAACAATCCGGTTAACTTTATTCACGGCAATCTAAGCCCCTTAAGGGGCTATATCCAAGACTTGCTTGAGTTATTGCAGCTTTATGAAACGCACTATCCCAACCCTGATGAGGCCATTCAAGAAGCTGCCGAAGACATGAACATTGAGTATGTACAAGCCGACCTTGAGAAAGTACTGTCGTCTATGCATACGGGAACAACGCGAATCAGAGAAATTGTTCTCTCGCTACGTAACTTTTCGCGACTGGATGAGGCTGGCTGCAAAGCCGTTGACATCCATGAGGGCATAGACTCTACACTGCTCATTTTGCAACATCGGCTGAAGGCTCAGCCGGAGAGACCTGAAATCACCATAGTCCGAGACTATGGTGAGCTGCCTCTTGTAGAGTGTTACGCTAGTCAGCTCAATCAAGTATTTATGAACATTTTGGCAAATGCCATCGACGCACTGGAGAGCGAATTGATAGACAATCCAACCACGGAAAAACGACCACAAATTACACTGCGCACCGAAGCCCGTGGCGATAGCATCCTCGTGAGTCTTGCAGATAACGGCACGGGGATGCCAGCTGCCGTTCGAGACCAAATGTTTGATCCTTTCTTTACGACCAAAGGAGTAGGAAAAGGTACGGGAATGGGTATGGCAATCAGCTATCAGATTGTTGTGGAAAAGCATCTTGGTCAGATTGAATGCTTCTCTGAAGAAGGTGTTGGCACTGAGTTCGTAATTACTGTTCCAGTTCAATTGAGTGCGAAGGAAGAACACCCGCAGTAAGGTGTCAGAAATCTTAAACATCAATTTCCAGTGGCCTCAGCCTTTTGCAGAAATGCCTTTAAAGTAAGATCTCCAACATACGTTGTTTGTAAGAACTGTTCTTTGAACGCTTTCCCCCAGTGCTTTGCGCCACGAAGGCATAGTTCTAAATAGCTTTTGTTAGGAAGAATGTCGTCATTTTGTTTCTCAGGTTTACCCACATAAATGAAGATAGGCTCAGACTTACTCATGGAAGAAATAGGCGGAAAAGAAGCCAGTTGTGATTGAGAAATCAACATGCGGTTATAGCCCCTTTCCCGTTCGTCCAATTGATGCAAATCGCTGCCATCTTGCAGCTTCACCAGTAGGCCATTGAAGCCATCCTGGTCAGACTCCATGATATTGAGTACGGCTCGGTGCTTGTCATCGCCCTTGCGCCAAGAGGGCTCCTGATTAAAAACTCGCCTGTACCCTTTAACGAATACCGGATACGCCCTGGCAAACAGGTGTGGTTTCTGATGAAGCTGTTCTGGGTTGAGCAAACTGCCATACACAATAATCGCAGTCATCATATTCTCTGGATTGTTCGTCTAAAGTGAATGCTCATTGAAGATTAATTACGCAGGCGCAGATGTTCATTTTGCAACAATCGTCACAAAAAGGCCCCTAGCTTTCCCTTAATTTATTGGTTGGGATTGACCCATCACTATCCTTAAAATTCATCGTGAGGCTGGAGCATGAGTGGACTTGGCGGACTAAACAAAGCACCCAATGGCGTGGTACTTGGCATGGTACAGGCGCAGCTACCTACGGTCGTTACCCCCGAGGATTTGGCCGCGCAAACCCAAACCATTTGTGACTTAGTCGCGAAAGCAAAACGAAACATGTCTAGCATGGATCTGGTTGTATTCCCAGAATATTCTCTCCATGGCCTCTCGATGGATACCAATCCAGATATCATGTGCAGGCTTGATGGCCCAGAGGTAGAAGCCTTTCGCCAAGCCTGCATCCAAAACGAGATCTGGGGCTGTTTTTCCATTATGGAATACAACCCCAACGGCAATCCCTACAACAGCGGGATCATTATTGATGACCAGGGCGAACTCAAACTCTACTATCGCAAGCTGCACCCCTGGGTGCCTGTGGAACCTTGGGAACCCGGCAATATCGGCATGCCCGTTTGCGAAGGTCCCAACGGCAGCAAAATCGCGCTAATCATCTGTCATGATGGCATGTTCCCCGAAATGGCCAGAGAATGCGCCTACAAAGGGGCAGACATCATGATCCGCACGGCTGGCTACACTGCGCCCATCCGTCACAGCTGGCAAATCACCAATCAAGCCAATGCCTTTTGTAACCTGATGGTCACCGCGTCAGTGTGTATGTGCGGCACTGATGGCACCTTTGATTCGATGGGCGAAGGCATGATTGTTAACTTTGATGGACAGCCCTTGGTGATGGGTAGCCACCGCCCCAACGAGATTATCACCGCTGAAGTCCGTCCAGACTTGGTCCGCGAAGCCCGCAAACACTGGGGCGTAGAGAACAACATCTATCAGTTTGGTCATCGGGGATATACCGCTGTAAAAGGAGGTGCGCAAGACTGCCCCTACACCTACATGAAAGACATGGTCGCCGGAAACTATCGCCTGCCGTGGGAAGATGAGGTGATTCATACCGACGGCACCGCTTGCGGCTTTGATAAGCCCGAGCGTGAATACCAAGGAGAAGAACTCCCTTCCGTTGCGAATATCACGAAGTAAATAGGACATTTCTTTTAACATTTCTCTTGGGATATTTCTTTTAATATTTCTTTTAATATTTCTTTTGGGACATTTCTTTTATGGGACGGACCGTCAAAGCAGACCCCTACCCCTATCCCTACAACGGCGACTTGCGTCCTGAAAACACAGTGCTGCTAATCATCGATATGCAGACTGACTTCTGTGGGAAGGGTGGCTATGTGGACAAGATGGGCTACGACCTGACGCTGACGCGTGCACCGATTGAGCCACTGCAAACACTTCTGAAAGTGATGAGAGAGCAGGGGTTTCATATCATGCATACTCGTGAAGGGCATCGGCCTGATTTGTCTGATTTGCCTGAAAATAAACAATGGCGATCGCGCCAAATTGGAGCCGGGATTGGTGACCCTGGCCCCTGTGGCCGCATCCTTGTGCGGGGGGAAGCAGGCTGGGACATCATTCCCGAACTCGCCCCTCTACCCGGTGAAACCATCATCGACAAACCTGGCAAAGGAGCCTTCTTCGCCACCGACTTGGACTTGCTCCTGCGCCGCAAAGGCATTCAAAACATTATCCTCACCGGCATCACCACGGATGTGTGCGTACACACCACCATGCGCGAAGCCAACGATCGCGGCTATGAGTGCTTAGTTCTCTCAGACTGCACGGGGGCCACTGATTATGGAAACTATCAGGCCGCCCTCAAAATGATCACCATGCAAGGTGGTGTATTTGGTGCGATCGCCACCTCAACAGATCTGATAGAGACCCTAGAAAGCTAGAGACCCTAGAAAGTTAGATCAAGCGTTAATCTGAAAATCACCACTCCATGAAAACAGCAACGTCACTCAGCCCAGGTCAAACGACTTCACAGGCTCCGCCCCAGCTCGATGTGGTCAATATGACCAAGCGCTTCGGCACGCTCACCGCCCTCGAGCAGGTCTCAATGACCCTCAAGCCGGGCACCGTTCACGCCCTCCTCGGTGAAAATGGTGCAGGCAAAAGCACCCTGGTTAAATGCGTCATGGGCTTTTATTTACCCACCTCAGGCGAAGTCCGAATCGACCAAGCCCTGGGCACCATTCATAGTCCCAAAGATGCCCACGGCTATGGCATTGGCATGGTGTATCAGCATTTTACGTCCGTGCCTGCCATGACTGTTGCCGAAAATCTGGTGCTCTCCCGCTACGATACGCAGCAGCTGATCAATTGGAAAAAAGAGAACGAGCTGTTACGCGCATTTGTTGATCAATCTCCTTTTCAGATTGATCTTGATAGCCCTGTCGCCGAGCTGGCAGCGGGTCAAAAGCAAAAGCTAGAGATTCTTAAGCAGCTTTATCTAAAAAGTAAAATTCTGATTTTAGATGAGCCGACTTCTGTACTGACCCCGGCTGAGGCCGATGAGGTGTTGGGCCTGCTGCGGGAAGAAGTGATTAAACAGAATTTGAGCATTCTGTTGATCACTCACAAGTTCAGAGAGGTTCAGGCCTTTGCTGATGAAGTGACAATTTTAAGAAAAGGCAAGTTAGCAGGCCAGGGCCAAGTCGCGCGGCTATCGGTAGAAGAGATGGCTCAGATGATGCTGGGCGAAGCAAAAGAAACAACCTCCGTTACAAAAACGCCCACTGAAGAGAAAAGAGCGGTCCTTGCCATTAAAAATATCCACGCAAAAGGAGAGAATGGACTGCCCGCCGTGAATGGCGTTAGCCTCACGGTGCACGCAGGGGAAATTGTGGGGATTGCCGGGGTCTCTGGGAATGGGCAAAAGGAGATGGTTGAGGTGCTATCAGGTCAACGGGTGCCGACCGCTGGCGCTTTGCAGGTAAACGGTGTGCCCTATGGCGCGACCCGCGCAGAAATGTTTGCTCATCAGGTGTATGCACTGCCGGAAGAACCCTTGCGCAATGCCTGCGTGCCCACGATGAGCGTGGCTGAAAATATGGCGCTGCGCACCTTTGATCGTCCGCCTCAGGCCCGATGGAACTGGCTACTGTTGCTCAAAGCGATTCGCCAATCAGCCCAGAGCTTGGTGCAAACGTTTTCAGTGAAAACGCCTTCTGTTGAAACGCCGATTTCACACCTGTCCGGTGGAAATGTTCAGAGAACGGTACTCGCCCGTGAACTCTCTTCTGAGTCTGTTCGATTGTTGATTGCAGCCAATCCCTGCTTTGGCTTGGATTTTTCAGCGGTGGAGTTTATTCACAATGCGATTGTGGCCGCGCGTAATCGCGGCGTGGCTGTGCTGTTGGTGAGTGAGGACTTAGATGAGTTGTTGGGGTTGTGCGATCGCATTCACGTTATCAGTGATGGCAAACTCGTTTACGACAGTGACATTGCCCAAGCCGATTTGGGCCTAATTGGTCAACGCATGGCTGGCCACTGAGTTACGGATTAAGTATGCAGGCTGTATAAGTCAGCTGTGTAAGTCAAATATTTGATTACTACGTACCAATAGTGAATAGCGATGGAAAACGCGATGAATACGAATTGCTCAGTGCTTTCCCGACGACCAATTAGCTTCGCTATAATTGGACAGGCTACGTTAGCGTAACGGTTATTTTATGACTGAACTTTTAGAACAGGCTATCGAGCATCTCAGAAGTTTGGATGCTGAAAAGCAAGATGCGATCGCATCTTTAATCATGGAAGAACTTGAGGACGAAGCAAAATGGGATACTGCATTTGCCAGTTCCCAGAATCTACTAGCGAATTTAGCGACTGAGGCCATGGCTGAATATGATGCTGGCCAAACTCAGGCACTTAACCCTGAAACACTGTGAAATCTAGAACGACGGCTAAATTTCGCAAGGCATTTGCAAATTTACCTGCCTCTGTTCAAAAGCAAGCACGTCAGGCATATCGCCAATTTCAGCAAGATCCTGCCCATCCCAGTCTGCGATTCAAACAGGTCCATTCTACTTTGCCAATTTACTCAGCTCGCGTTAGCAAGAGTTATAGAGCAGTTGGGCAAAGAGATGGTGATACTATGATTTGGTTTTGGATAGGCTCCCATGCAGAATATGACAAGCTCTTATCACAAATGTAGGTGGGGCTAACTTGTTATGGCACTGCATATGCTCAAATAATAGCCCCAACTGAATCATAAGCTTCATTGTTTTCAGCAACGAGTCTTCAGCAACGATCGAGCCTGAGTAATTACCATGATGCTACCTAATCTATTTGCATTAGCGAGCCAACCAGACTCCCTTGCCTGGAAGCCGTTTCGCCCTGGCGTAGAAATACATCGTCTATATGGTGACAGCAAGCGGGGGCCATCTGCCGCTCTGCTCAAATACGAACCCGGTGCCACCGTTCCACAACATAGCCACACCGGCTACGAACACATTATCGTTTTATCCGGCGCTCAAAGTGATGCTCAGGGCACCTACCCAGCCGGTACGCTGGTGATCAATCCTCCCGGCAGCCAACACAATATCGTGAGTGACGCGGGCTGCATTGTGTTGATTATTTGGGAAAAGCCTGTAGTCATCCAAGAGGATAACGCGAATGCCTGATTCGTTGAAGCTGCTTAGCATACAGGCTCAGCCCTATGAGTACCTGCTACCCGAAAAAAAACATCTTGCCCTGGTCATTATCGACATGCAACGAGACTTTTTAGAGCCGGGTGGCTTCGGTGAAATTTTAGGCAATGATGTTTCTAAGCTTCAGTCCATTGTGCCTGCGGTACAACAGCTCCAAAGCGCATTTAGGGAAAAGGGCCTGACCATTATTCAAACCAAGGAAGGCCATCGGCCCGATCTTTCGGATTGTCTGCCGAGTAAGCGCGCGCGGGGCAAAGGGGCGCTTACCATTGGTGATGAAGGGCCTATGGGGAGAATTTTGATACTCGGAGAGCCAGGGAATGACATTATTGATGACCTAAAGCCTGAACCAGGAGAGGTTGTCATTAATAAGCCGGGGAAAGGCGCCTTTTATCAAACAGCATTAGAAACTGTTTTACAAGAGCGACAGATCACCCATCTTGTTTTCACCGGCGTCACCACTGAAGTGTGTGTGCAATCCACCATGAGAGAAGCAAATGATCGTGGCTATGAATGTCTCTTAGTAGAAGATGCAACTGCTAGCTACTTTCCAGAATTTAAACAGGCTACTTTAGAGATGGTTCGTGCTCAAGGCGGCATTGTGGGATGGACGGCCACTACGCAACAGGTGATTAAAAGTGTTTCTGCCTACGGAGCGCTTTAGCGCGAGAACTTTAGAGTTGGCACTTTAGCCTTAACGTTGCCTATCATCCGCTACAGAGAACTTCTGCATTTACCGAGCTACTTTCGGCGGTCGGTGTGCACGGGTTTTGTTAGGCGAGGATCGATTACTTTAAGCGTAAGCTCAAGCAGTGGCATTGGATATCGCTCATCAAGTTGCACTCAAGCAGTGGTACATCTGAAGATATGCGGAAAGTTGCTTGTGGGTTGAGCGAGTCTGGCTATAATCGAGGGGAATTTCTTGTGGATGAATAATGGTTGAATGGCTAGCTATCTGGGGCATTTCAGCAGTGTCGGTCTTTCGTCCGATTCTCGAAGACATTGCCAAGGACGTTACCAAGGATGCGGCCAAAAGTTATGTCGGCAAATGTTTTAAGAATGTCTTTTCAGTTATCTACAAGGAACCGCTCACTAAGGCTACTGGGCAAGCGCTGAAAGAGCTACTGCAACTCATTGAAGACGAGCTGATTCGGGCCGACATTGAGGAAGAACGGTTAAAGGGTTGGGTCCCTGATGTGAAGCAGTTTGTGCATCAGGCGTCGGTGCGTGATTCGATCGCCGCCCTATTTTTGCAGTCTGACTATTATCTCGACCCCAAAATTTTCATGGCTGCCTGGCAGCAGCTTGATTATCCCCTTCCCATTCCAGAGGGATTTTCTTGGCCCTATGTGGCGAAGCGCTTTGCGGCCAAGGTCGTGGCAATTCGTGAATCTTCAACAGAACTCCAGGATACGTTTGCCTCTCTAGCTCAAGCCCAGAATTCTCAAGCCCTGCAAGAACTGGCGGGGCTTCCTCCAGAATTTAATCTAGAAACCTATCGTGAGGCGCTGGTGGAGCGGTATGGCACGGTGGATCTGGCCAGCCTCGATACGACGGGGGCTTATTACGAGGTGCGGTTGTGGAGTGTGTTTGTGGCGCAGTCGGTGCGGGAGTGCCATGAATATGATCCGCAACTGCTGGAGATACCGAAGGATCAGTTGCGGCGGCTAGTGGAAGCGGGGGAGTTGGATGCGGCCCAACTGGCCGAGTCGGAAAAGCTACATGATGAGCGGAGACAGTCCTACATCAACCAACCGACCAAGCCCGTACAGGAAGTCACCGATGATGGGGGCATTGCACGGCAGGTGATATTGGGGGATCCGGGGTCGGGTAAGTCGTCGCTGTTGCGGTATCTGGCACTACAGTGGGCGCGGATTAATGATGCTAATAAACGCTATACCCAGCCGCTGCCGCTGCTGATTGAGCTGCGGGAATACCACCGCTGGCAATGTCCCAGCCACAAAGGCTTTTTGAAATATCTGCACGAAGCTTCAAACTGGCATCGGCTCAACCAGCAAACTTTGAAACATCTATTGGAGCAACCCAGCCGGGTGGTGCTGTTGCTGGATGGATTAGACGAAGTGTTTTAGAAGTTACGCATTGACAAAGTCGT
>JBCDAG010000136.1:0-16985 GCA_039186165.1 Cyanobacteria bacterium P01_F01_bin.53 | reverse complement strand
TCAGAGCCAGAATCTACCGCCACCTCGCCGGGAGCAGTTGGTTGAGAAACATCCACCAATCCGGACACAATCGCGGTACCAGATTGCACGGGAATGCCAATGTCCGAATCGCTTAAGCGAATTGTTCCATCGGGATTTTCTATCAGTTGCATCACCTCAGGTCCACCAGAGAAGGTCAACAGCTCAGGGATCGTCAGCGGACGAACCCGAGGTGAGTTCACAGCTAATGCGCTAAAATCTTGAAATGTTGTTTTAGCATTCTCCTCAACAATATCTAGGGTGAGCAGCTGTCCCTCAGTACTGATACGGGCAATATTTTCACCCGGTATTGCGGCAATGGTCACGGTGCCACCGGGCGTGGAGAGCGTGCCGGTATTAATCACGCGGCCACCCACTAACGCGAGCTGATGATGCTCACCTAATGCCAACTTTCCACCATTTACGATTGAGCCAGGCAGGGATTGGGTAAAGGCAAAGGCACTCACCGAATCATTTAAAGCAGCATAGTCATTAGCACCCGTGGCATTAAACCAGTGATTTCCCAGACCTAAGGCATCAGCAGTCGTGGCACTAAAATTTGCCGGTAGATTCAGGGTTGCATTTGGCCCAAACACAATACCCGCCGGATTCATAAAAAAGAGATTGGCATCGGACCCCAACAGTTGAAGCTCACCGTCCAGCAGGGAGGGAGAGCCACCCCTAACACGGGCAAAGACGGACTGAGTAAAGGGCGTCGTTAAAAAAGTCGCGCGCTCACCGCTCCCTAACTGAAAATCTTGAAAGCTATGAAAAAGATTATCGCCATTGGCCGATAGGCTACCGCCTTCGATATCAAATTGTGTGCCTGTTTGCGTGACCGTGGTGCCTGTTCCATCCAGGCTTGGCGTAATCGCCTGAGCTGTGGCTGGATCCGCATTAGCACCCAACACAACTGAACAGAACAACAGAGTTCCCAGGTGCGAAAAATCACCTAGGCATCGGTAGGTTGGAGATTTATCCACAATCAGAGAAGGCATATCTGTTCCTTACTTGAATCGCCGTATCATGGCAAATGAAATCATTGCAAATTAGCGAAGCTATATTGGCTATATTGAAGGTTACCCAGTCCTCAGGCCACACCCAAAAGGAACATACCGGAAGACCCAAAAAGATCAAACAATGTAACTTTTCAAATGACTCTTCTAAGTGACTCTTCTAAGTGACTCTTCTAAGTGACTTTCCTGGGTGACTTTTCTAAGTGACTTTTCTGGGGGGCTTTCCCCAAGGCACTTGTCTAGGTAACTGCCAACGAACCGACGTGTGTTTTTATACTTTTATTTGAGGTGGCTGGGCCAAGTCCCCTTTCCCTTTTATGCCGCTAACCACGTAGGTTTCAGCTTGTGCGATCACTCCACCTTCGGGAAATCTAGAGTTAGTTTCCCTCATCCCACGGGTGCCCACTCCATGACAATGCCTGCAAGTGCTGAGCCCTCACTACCCCACATCCCTGGCTACAGCGTTATGGAGTCTCTCTACACCGGGTCTAAAACTGCCGTTTATCGAGCGGTCACAGAAGAGGCAGACGCAGACGCAAGCGCCCAAGGCACAAGCAGACAAAACACATCACAATCAGTGGTGATTAAGGTACTCTCACAGGCCTATCCCAGTGTCAGTGAGCTCACCCACTTTCGCAATCAATATGCCATCACTAAGACGCTCTCCATCCCCGGCATCGTAAAGGTTATCGGTCTAGAACCTTGGCAAAATAGCTATGCCCTGATCATGGAGGACTTTGGGGGAATTTCCCTACAGCAATACGCGGCTGAACAGTCACTCTCTGTCATAGAGACCTTGGGTATCGCCCTACAAATGGCTGATATCCTTCACGAGTTGGGCCTGCACCACGTTATTCATAAAGACATTAAACCCGCCAATATTCTGATTCAGCCAAACTCTAAACGAATACAGCTGATTGATTTTTCGATTGCGTCATTGCTGCCCAAGAAAACCCAGGCCATTGAGAACCCGAAGGGCCTACAAGGCTCACTGGCCTACTTAGCCCCAGAACAAACGGGACGAATGAACCGAGGCATTGATTATCGTGCCGATTTTTATAGCCTGGGTATTACGCTCTACGAGCTACTGACTGGGGTATTGCCCTTTCTTGAAACCGACCCGTTGGCATTGGTGCATGCTCACATTGCAAAATGTCCTATACCACCGGCCCAGCACAAAGCAGAGATTCCACTGGTTTTATCCCAGATTGTCCTCAAGTTGATGGCCAAAAATGCGGAAGATCGTTATCAAAGTGCGTTAGGACTCAAGCATGATTTAGAACAGTGTTTGTACGCACTTAAAGAAACGGGTGAGGTTGCAGACTTTGAATTAGGGCGACGGGATGTGAGCGATCGCTTTCTCATTCCTGAAAAACTCTATGGCCGTGAAACAGAAATCAAAAAACTACTCGCAGCGTTTGAGGGCGCAACTCAAGGCCATTCTGAACTCGTGCTCATCGCAGGACTCCCTGGCGTAGGAAAAACGGCTGTCGTGAACGAAGTCCACAAACCCATGGCCCACAGGCATGGCTATTGTATTAAAGGTAAGTTTGACCCGTTCAATCGCCAAATACCCTTTTCAGGATTTGTCCAAGCCTTTCGGGGCTTAATGGGCCAGCTGTTAAGTGAATCCGATATTGTTCTTACCCAGTGGAAAGAACAAATCTTAGCGGCCTTGGGTGATAAAGGCCAGGTCATTATTGACGTCATCCCTGAGCTAGAAACTATTATTGGTAAGCAGCCCGCTGTGCATGAGCTCACAGGCAATGCCGCACAAAACCGCTTTTATCTACTGTTTGGCCAATTCGTCAGAACGTTCGCACAGAAAGATCATCCCCTCATCCTTTTCCTCGATGACTTGCAGTGGGCCGATTCAGCCTCCTTACATCTGCTGAACATCTTGATAACAGACGCCACTACAGAATATTTACTGATACTTGGCGCCTATCGGGATACGGAAGTCTCTCCCGGACACCCCCTGTCTCTCACCCTAAAAGACGTCCAAAGACAGGGAATAGCGCTCACAACCCTTCACCTATTACGCTTAACACAGGGCGATATTACACACCTTGTAGCTGACACACTAAGGTGCCCCGTAGAAGTGGCTCAACCATCAGCCCAACTGATTTATAAAAAGACCCTGGGCAATCCATTTTTTACAACCCAATTTTTGCAAGAAATCTACGAGGGCAACTGTATTAGCTTCAGTGCTGACAAAGGGTACTGGCAATGTGACTTGTCTCAGATACAGGCATTATCCATTACAGATAATGTGGTTGAGTTTATGGTGAACCGTCTCGGCAAGCTCCCAACAGCCACCCAAGAAGCCCTAAAGCTGGCCGCCTGTATCGGCAACCAATTTGATACAGCAACCTTGGCCATGGTGCATGAGCTAAGCCCAAAGACGGTGACTGATAATTTAACCGTAGCGCTACAGGAAGGCTTTATTATCTCCTTTCAAACCCACTATCCATCAGTGCCAGATGTACTGAAACAGCAGCCACAAAGACAGACAGAAGAAACCGTGGTGCAGGCTTATCAGTTTGCCCATGACCGTATCCAACAAGCCGCCTACTCCCTCGTTCCGGAGTCTTTAAGAAAAGTGGTGCATACGGCCATTGGCCAACACTTCTTGGCCCAGACGCCAGAGGAATCGATCGATGAGCGAATTTTTGAGATCGCCAATCAGTTAAACCAGGGTGCCGATGTATCAGCAACCGACGATGCCAGAAATACCCTGATTCAGATAAATCTCAAAGCAGGCCAGAGAGCGCTCAATACAACCGCCTACTCAGTGGCCATTTATCATTTTGAGTGCAGTATTAAACTTTTACCCAAGGATCATTGGCAGTATCAATATGCACTCTCTTTGCACTTATTCGAGCAGGCGGCTGAAGCTGCCTATATGTACTGTGACTTTCAGACTGCGGAAAGTTACATCCAACAAGTTGAACAGAACACCCTCTCTGTTTTAGATCAAGTCGGCATAGGCCTGATTAACATTCAGTCGCAGATCGCGAAAAAGCAGCCCCTATCCGCGATTAAAACAGCGCTCTGTCTCCTGAATAAATTAGGCGTTGTAATCACGCTCGATCCAGACAAATCAGATGTTATGCAAGCGATTAATTCCGCTAAGCAAGCATTAAAGAACAAAAAAATTGAGCAATTAGTGGATCTGCCACTTAATAAAAATCCTGAAAAACTAGCCATTATAAAAATTTTAGGCAATGTTCACTCAGCTATCTTTTTTGCGGCACCCCAGCTGACGCCCGTTGGAATTTGTATTCGCACGGCCCTGTCCATACAGCACGGAAATTCTGCGGAATCTGCCCATAGCTACGCTGATTATGGCCTCTTGCTATGCGGTATTTGGGATGATATCGAGACAGGCTATGCCTTTGGTCAGCTGGCTCTGGCGATCGCAGAGCGCTTTCCCCAATCAGGGGTACAGGCAAGGGCTAAAATCGTTACCTACCTGACCATTAGTCATTGGAAACAGCCCTTACGCAGTCTCTTATCCCCGCTTCTTTTGTCTTCTCAAGAGGCCTTAGAAACAGGTGACTTAGAATTTGCGGCCTACGGTATTTTCGCATTGTCGGCAGTCTCTTTTCTCTGCGGCGAGCGCTTAGAGCAACTGTCCGAAAATCTATCTAACTATGGTCAGGCGGCTGCCAAAACCCATCAGGGCATGCCGCTGTGTTGGGTTAAAATTTACCAACAAACCGTATTTAATCTGACCCATTTAGTCAAACAGCCTTGGTTGCTCAAGGGTGACTATTACGATGAGGTTGAGCGGATTCCACAACAAGAAAAAGCCAGCTCGTTAGCGGGGCTCTTTCATGCTTACAGCCAAAAAGCAGCACTCGCGTATTTGTTTGCACAATACACAGAGGCCTATCAATACACGAATGCCGCTCAAAAGACGGTAAATACGGTCACCGCCATGGTGGTTCAGCCGAGTTTCTTTTTCTATGATTCTCTCATTCGGCTAGAGTACTGTTGGTTAGAGAGCTATCGATTAGAGAACTGTCGGCTAGAGAACGGTTCAACAGCCACAGAATCCGCATTAAGTCTAAAACAGGTTGAAGACAATCAAGCAAAAATGAAGCTGTGGGGCCACCATTGTCCTGATAATTATTTACACAAGTACCATTTGGTTGAAGCCAAAAAATATCAGATTCTGAAGCAATATGATAAGGCACTAGAGTACTATGAGCTGGCGATCGCAGAGGCGAAAGCCAGTGACTATATTCAAGAAGAAGCCCTTGGCAATGAACTCGTCGCAAAATTGTATATAGAGTGGGATAAGTCTAAAGTTTCAGCACTCTATATGCAAGAAGCATACTATTGCTACGCGCGTTGGGGGGCAACCACCAAAACCCACCAGTTAGAAAAACAATATTCTCAGCTACTAGGGCCTATCTTGCAGGAACAAACCCAGGTCTTTAGCGCGTTAGACACGATTTCAACGATTTACGCTCCCCAGTCTGCTCCCCAGTCTGCTCCCCAGTCTGCTCCCCAGTCAAAAGAACATCAGGGGAGCACAGGTAGCTCTGGGACCACCACCCATCTGAATACAGCCCTGGATTTTTCCGCTGTTATAAAAGCCTCTCAAGCGCTATCAGGCACCATTGAGCTAGATGATCTCCTACGCCAGCTGACCCAGATTATCCTTCAACAATCCGGCGGTGATTATTGTGCGCTTGTGCTGAGCGATCACGAAGGGCGCTGCATGCTCAAGGCCACCGCTAATGCTGGAAAAATAGACCTGCTCTCACAGCCTATGGCGGAGCACCCCCATCTTCCAATCAAGCTACTGAACTATGTAAAACACACACAAGAAACCGTCGTCATTGACACACTCAAAACCGACTTACCGATTATTGACGACTATCTAACCCGCACACAGCCTAAGAGCGGCCTTTGTTTACCACTACTCAACCAAGGAAACCTTCTGGGCTTGCTGTACTTACAAAACCAGTCCACCTGTGGCGTATTCACCCAGGATCGTCTTCACATCCTTAATTTTTTGTGTACCCAGGCCGCCATTTCCCTGGAAAAGGCCAGACTCTACCAACAGTCACAGGGCTATGCAAAACAACTAGAAGACGCCCAACTACAGACGGTTCAGAGTGAAAAAATGGCGTCTTTAGGCAACCTAGTCGCAGGGGTTGCCCACGAAATTAACAACCCCATCGGTTTCCTAAATGGCAGTCTTCGAAATGCCCAAGACTACGTTAAAGATCTCATTGAGCATCTTGCATTAATTCATCAACACCATCCCCCAACCGCTGAAGCCGTTCAAGAAAATGCAGAAGAGATTGACCTGGATTTTATCTGTGAGGATTTGCCCAAATTGCTGGCGTCGATGGAAAGGGCGAACCAGCGTATCAAAGCCATCAGCACGAGTCTGCGCACCTTTTCGCGTGCGGATACTGAGCATAAAATCAGTGCCGACCTGCACGAGGGCCTAGATAGTACGCTACTGATTCTGAAATATCGCCTTAAGGCCAATGAACATCGGCCCGCGATTGATGTGGTTAAACACTATGGCCCGTTACCAATTGTGGCCTGTTTCCCAGGTCAGCTCAACCAGGTCTTTATGAATTTGTTGGCCAATGCGATTGATGTATTTGATGAAGCAGCCCAAGGACTTTCCTATGCTGAACTTGAAAAAACACCTCAAACAATTACTCTAACCACACTGGTTGTAGAAGAAACATGGGTTGAGGTGCGCATTCGAGATAATGGAAAAGGGATATCTGAAACCGTCAAGGCAAAAGTCTTTGATCATCTCTTTACGACGAAGGAAGTGGGTAAGGGCACCGGATTGGGATTGGCGATCGCACGAAAAATTATCACCGAAGCCCATGACGGCAAATTAGAAGTTGCCTCTACAGTAGGCAAAGGGACCGAGTTTATCATCACGCTTCCTATCTTAGAGACAGAGTAAACGTCACCAGATTTCAGCACCAGATTTCAGCACCAAATTTCAACAGACCCATACACAGCCAGTCGCGAATCACTCATTACACAGCGATCGCACCTTATCGTCCACCCGTAGACTATATCGAAAATAGTCTCGCACCTGATTGCAGGCATAGTCCAATTCATCTAGCTGCAAAATCTCTTCTACCTTCCACACAATCACCTTGCGATCGCTCCCTGACGTAGCAATCTCTTTACCGTCTGGGCTAAACGTCACAGCGTTAATCCTACCCGTATGCCCTGTCAGTGAACGTAGTAGTGGTTCCTGCCCCGGCGACAACCCACCAATTACCCACAGTTTCAGACTGCTATCAACAGAAACAGACGCTAGCTTAGCGCTATCGGGGCTAAAGGTAATCGCATCCACACCGGCCTCATGGCCTGCCAGCGTTTGCATCAGCGTACCGTCTATGCGCCAAATTTTAACAGTCTTATCCTTCGAGGCAGAGGCAATCCATCGTCCATCCGGGCTGACTGCCACAGCGCTGACATCCGCATCGTGAGCCTCTTCTACAGAAGCAATCTTGCTCCCGATGTCTTCCTTCGTTTCCCAGAGTGTGACCGTACCCTCTCCTGTCCCCGCAACAAGCATCGCTTCGTCTGGGCTCCACGCCAAAGACTCAATGACACCATTGGGCGCAGGCCAAGTGACTTGAGGCTGCGCTGGAAACACACCAGCCGTTGTTTTATGCCAAATTTGAATTTGTTGAGCGGTGGTTGCCACCGCAATCCGCTCACCAGAAGGTGCAATGCTCACAGCACTGGCCTGCTTTACGCCACCCCGAAGCGGGACAAGATTTTTTCCGGCGGCATCATCCGTCACAATCAGACCGCCTGTTTTCCGCATTCGGGCCATGAGTAAACGATCCGCACTCACAGAAAAGCTATTCGGTCCTCCTGCCACAGCCAGCGTCTCGGCAGGTGCGATCATAAATTCGCCCTGCGGGTTTCGCTGCCAGATGTTCAGACTTTGATCGATAGAATGCGATCGCAGCTGCTTTCCATCGGGGCTATAGAATAATCCCGTCACATTATCGGTATGGTTTGCTAACACCGTTTGCATTGGGTGACTCGTCTGCCAAAGCCGCACAGTACTATCCTGTGAAGCAGAAGCTAACCAAGTTCCATCAGGGCTAAACCTCAGCGCGGTGATCTTACCCTTATGCCCTAAAATCCGCCCCAATTGGCTACCGCCGACCGACCACAGCTCAATATTGCCGTCAATATCACCTGCCGCCAGCAACTGCCCATCCGGACTAAACGCAAGTGCTTGGACTTTTGACTGTAGCCCAAACAATATCTCCACAAATTCACCATTGGGGCGACTCAAATACACTTCCCCATCGACATGGGCCGTCGCCAACAATTCACTATTTGGGCTGATGGCTATAGCCTCTACGGGGCCACCGGTAGGGGCAAATGCAGAAGTTAGGTTGCCTGCCGTATCCCAAACGCCTATGGTCGGCTTTTGAAAAAAGTTAGCGTCGCGCGGACCACCCTTTTTTCTAAGAGGGCCGCCGGGCCGTTTTGGCAAAGGCACAACAGTATTTAGGTTGCGACTCATCACCGGACCACTACCATCAGGACGTGCCCCACGCGGTGTTCTCCGATAGTTCGCGACAATCATCTCCCCATCGGGACTGACCACACTGGTCCCTATCCGCGCTTCTGAGGGTAGCGGGGTCAGCGCGCCCGAGTCTAGATTCAACAATTTGAGGGCGTCTTGTGACCGAATCAAAAACGTCCGATTATCTCGACTAAAGGCTCGCAGCTCGAAACTATCTGGCTGTTCACTGGCTTTGAGCAAGGTGCCCTCCAAATCCCAAAGCTGAATCAGGTTGTTGTTAAGCGAAACGGCTATCTGGTTACCATCAGGGCTAAAGAGCACCTTTGAAAACTGACCTGCTTCGTTTTTCGTCTGGATGGCCTGCACAACGGCCCCTGCCGCACGCTCCCCACTTGGATGCCAAAACGAGAGTTCTCCACCTGCCGTAACAACAGCAAGTAGCTCGCCATCAGGATGAATCTCCAGCGAAGAAATTTCCGTATCAAAGTTGAGCTGGTTAATGGCGTTAGCACCATCCAAAGTGCGTTGCAGTACCATTTTTACCTGTTTAGAGAGCGCCTCCGGCGGATCAAACAAGCGCTGCAACTTAGTGGCTGCGGTAATAATTTGCTCAAAGGCCTCTAGCTGATGATGTGATTCAAACCTGCCCTCAGCAGCCGTTGCGATCGCCTTAATCTCCCCCAGCTGACTTTGCCGATATTGCCAAAAGATAACGCCCCCAAAGCCAACGGCTGCCAAAAAGGCAGCACTCACCGCACCCAAAAACCGTCGCTGAAGCTTGCCGGTTTCTCGTTCTTTTTCTAACTGAAGCTGAACGCGTTCATTTTCCGCCGCTTGACGCTCGGCGTCCATCGCTTGGCGAACTGCTTGGCGATCGCTCTCCACCGAAGCCGCCAAATACCGATAGTCCCCATCACTCAACCGCTTCCCCTGGGACCACACTTGAGCCTCTTGCAGCGCCTGCCCCCGCAAAAGGCGAGAGTCATCCACTTGCGCTGAGGTCATCCAAGCATCAAACTGTTGAGAATAGGGCCTGAGTTGATCGAGCTGAGATTTCACCCAGGCAAGATCAAAAACCGTTGAATAAATGCGGTTTTTAACCGTGAGCAACCCTGTTGACTTCGTCACCAATCCCGAAAGCAGTAATTCGATCTGATCGCGACTATCATCGGCAACAACGTCACCTTCAAGGACTTGCTGATAAATAGACAACACTCTTCCCGCAATCTCAGAACTACTCAAAATACGATTGCGAATGGTGCGCAGGTGCTCAGGTTCATCCTGCGATTCCCATCGCTCTAAGATTTTTGTTTGGACCAGATTTTCGACCCAGTAGGCTTCCCCTCCAGGTGGAATGGTGAGTGGTCGGGTTGCCGCCCCTTGGCTGGAGCTAACCGCTAACTGACACAGCTTTTGAGTCAGGAAGGGTTGCCCGCCCGTCCAGCTCAAAATAGCCTTTAGCACCGCTTGGACATCGCCTGCTTGAACGCTCAAGCCTTGCGCTAAGGGTTGAGCCTCCTGTTGGCTAAAGCCGCCTAGGTAGATAGGGGTACCGATATTAAAAGGGGTGCGGTTGCGATCGCGAATCAAATCTGCCGGAATTGCCACCCCAAAAATGGCAAAATGAATGCGATTGCACTCAGGATCAATCGCCCGCTGATTGTAGCAAAAACGCACCAGCGCAAAAAAGTCATCGACAGAAAAAGGAAGACTTAAAATGCTGTCAATTTCATCGACAAAGATAATCAGCTCATCATCGGGGAACTGGGCAAGCAGCACGTCTTTTATAAACTGACTAAGACGCTGCAAGAGAGAAATATCTTCCTCGTCCTTCCACCAAGCCTTGAAATTGAGATCGCACTGACGGTTCAGCTTAAAGCCTCGCCACAGGTTTTTTACGATGCCCTTGTACCACTGCAACGGCGTGATGTTTTCACTACCGATATTGGTCATATCCAGCACCGCGCAACGGTAGTCTGCCTGGCTAAAGGTTTGGTATGCCCTCACCATCAAAGAAGACTTTCCCATCTGCCGAGAGTTCAGCACATAGCAAAACTCACCGCGACCAATTGCTGCGATCAAATCATCATCCGCCTGACGTTCGATGTAGCTAGGAGCCTGGGTGGTGAGGCTACCGCCAACCTGATAATGCATAGGGCTAGTTCATATTAGAAAACGGACAGTCAACCAGCGAATTGCTAATCGTGATCCGATCACGTCCCTGCTGTTTAGAGACGTACAAAGCCGCATCCGCAGCCGCAATCAGCTCCACCGCAAACTGGCTCTGCTGGGGCACAACACTGGCCACCCCGATACTAAGGGTCACTATTTTGCATGCCAATTTCGATGCGCTATGGGCAATATTCAGCGCCCGAACACCGTCACGCAGCTGAATCGCAATTTGGGCGGCTTCTTTTAAATCCGTCTCAGGTAAAATAATGGCAAACTCTTCACCCCCGTACCGGGCAACCGTATCTGAGCTTTTACGAATGCGATCACGCAGTACCGCCGCAACCTGAGTCAAACAAAAGTCTCCTGACAGGTGACCATAGCTATCGTTATAGAGCTTAAAAAAGTCGATATCTAGCATGATCAAAGAGAGTACAGACTGTTGCTTAACACCCGCTTGCCAAGCCCGCTTAATCTCATCATCAAACACACGGCGATTGGCAATGTGCGTTAGCCCATCCAAGTTAGCCAGTGTTTTCAGCTCTTCATTTTCAGCCGTGAGCCGTTGCAAATCCCTGCTTTGCAGACGCGCTTTAAGCCCATGCTGGGCAAAAAACAACCGATAAAGCTCACAGGCTGGGCGACAGGTATTCCCCTCCAAGCGCACTAGTCCCAAGCTCGATAGCTGGTGGGCAATTGCCACCTCCACCTCCACTGGTACCTGGGAGGTAACGACCTGACTCAGCACATCCAGCAGCACCGATTGCCCCTCTAACGCATCCAAGCAAGCCTGTAAGTGGTGACGGTAAATCCCGGCGGGTGTCGGTGCTTCAGCCAACAACTGATCCAGGGGCAATTGGCCTTGGCCCAAGTAGTAAAAGGCCACTGAGAGTAAATAGGGATGCCCGCCCACCAATGCCCTGAGCCGCTGACAGTCTTGAGGGTGATCAAACGTCACACCATACAGCCCAGCCAGTTCTTGCACCTGAGCCTCATCAAACGGCTCCAACACGATGGGCAAACCCACATTAAACGGTGACTGATGAATGTTAAGGGGGACATACACTTCGGTTGAATGCACCACCAGCGTTCTCAGTTTCTGAAACCCAACGGCCTGCCGCTCATCCGATTGAGGATCAATGTGTTGCCGACTTTCTTGGCGTGCCTGCTCATACCAAAACCGCAACAACGGCAAAAAATCACGAACAATATCAGGATACTGAAATACTCGATTGACCTCATTGAGCGCCAGCACAATGGGCACATCCCCTGCTTCTAGCAAATAATCCTCAAAATAAATCGTGGCACTGAGCTTAGCGCCAGTATCCTCGTCCCAATACTCATCAAGTTCAGGAGGGAGTTTGAGCTGCCTAGCGACGGCCTTACAAAACCAACGTAAAAACCGAGATAAATCGCTGTAAATAGCCTCTTCCGCTGCCTGAAAATCAACCACCGCCGTTTGATAGCCCAAACTTTGGGCCTTGGCCAAGAGCCTTACAAGCAGGGAGCTTTTCCCCGTCTGACGAGGCCCTTTAATCCGCGTCAAACTGCCGGGCACCTCTAGGTTTTGATAACAGAGTGATTCTATCGGCGGTCTTTCTATATATAGAGGAGACTTGAGCGCCAATGCACCACAAGGAAATTCCATTGTTGCTACCTGGGTCATGGCCTTGGGCAAAGCAAGCACCTCTATATCTCTAATTAAAAAAAATTGATTAAACTCCCCTGCTCAAGCTTCCATGAATGGGATGCCCTGTCAAATCCGTAAAAACACTGAATTTATGATGTTGGCAAGTTTAAGTAA
This sequence comes from Cyanobacteria bacterium P01_F01_bin.53, assembly GCA_039186165.1. Lineage (GTDB taxonomy): Bacteria > Cyanobacteriota > Cyanobacteriia > Phormidesmidales > Phormidesmidaceae > Phormidesmis. The sequence goes on along the minus strand of JBCDAG010000136.1, from coordinate 4,423 downwards.
GGAAACTTGATGCCCGTATGACAAAAGGTCTCTGACAGCCCCTAAAAGCATCCTTTTAGGGAAAAAAGGATATTAATCTAATTTTTCCGTATATTGAGTTACCCTCTGCCCACCTTAACTATAAGTCACCTTTTTTATACTTTTTCTCACAGCCTCACGGTGGTTGTGATACAAAACAATTTATTTTGGTACCGAGAAGCCCATGCTATTGGCAGACAAGGTTACGGTTCTCACTCTTTTTGCGTATCGAACTTATGAAATTGACGAGACTGTTAGCGATCACACGGTTAGTCGCCGGACTCCCAGCATTGGGTTTGCTCGGGGTCAGCCTTGTCATGGCACCCTCCTCCCTAGCAGAGTCTTTCCCTGAGAACCAAAAAGCCGTTAAATTTACCGCTGTTAAAGTTGCCGCCGTTAAGGGCTCTGCCGTTAAACTCTCCCCGCTGAGTGAGCGATCGCTCTCAGAGCGTTTAGCGAGTCGTCTTTTTTTAACGCAGTCCTCTGTTACTCTTTTTACCCATCCCCGTATCCAATACACGGCAATCCCTGCCAGTACTCATAGCGACTCAGGCCGCCGCCCACCCCGTCGCCCTCCAAGTGCATCGCACGCAGCCCCTACACCGCAACAACTATCAGTAAACAGCAGAGAACTAAACGGCAGAGAAAACTCTCCCCTCCCTCAGCCACCGTTACAGCCTAACCAACGGCCTGCCATCCATCCTCCAAGGAATAGCCGCACCAATGCTGATGGATCAGTTCGCATCAGCCATCGCCTACCTATTGACGCCAGCGGCTCCATGCTGGAGGTACGGGCGCAAAGCGAGGCTTTCCAACCGCTTCAACTTTTTGATAATGACGCAGAAAAAGACTCTTTTTCATTGGCATTAAGACACCCTGTGATGAGAGCCCCCCAATCAGAATTCTCTTTGTCCTGGGGCTTTGCCTATCATGATGAATCGCTTCCACCTCGCCCCTCACTCCCGGCCTTAGCACCCACTGAAATAATCACCTCGTCGGGAGGAGCCGCGCCTAGCGTAGCGCCACCACCACCATCAGAACGCTTACCACAAAATCTCCCGACGAATCGTCCACCGAATTCTCCCCCAGCGCCACCGTCACTAGTCCGCGCAGCGAGTACACCCACCCGTACCTCATTGGCGGTTGCGCCTAACTCACCGACTACGAACTCACCGACTACCAGCTTACCTACTGCAGAGCCTTCAAATTCGGCGCAGCCACTAGGACAACCTCCCAATGCGCCGAGCAACACTGCCATGCGCACCGGCGAAGTACAATTCTCACAAAACTATCGACAGCGCGACAGGGGCGGTCAGTGGTTAGCGCGATCGCAATTCAACCTAGGGACTGAGCTAACTGATTCGCCTTCCCCAATGGGTGCAGACTCACAGTTTTTTAGCTGGCTAGGCCGACTGGAACGGACTCAAGCAATTAGTCATGATCAACAACTTACCCTCCAGCTAGACACCCAACTTTCTCCTAATAACCTACTCCCACCGCACCAGTTCAAAATGAAAGACCGGCGCTTTAATAGCTTCGAGAGAGAAGCGCGCCCCACTGAAATCTCTGGAAACAATGGTATCCGCTTTCGCCTAGAAGATCGCATGATTGTGCTAAGCGATCGCACCTCAAATGCATCCATCGTGTCGCTCATCCCCTTTGTAGACCTGGGCTATGCCTGGGGGCAAGGAAACCGCCAAAGACCCAACCAACAGTTTTTAGGTCGCACAGGTCTTGGCCTTTTGGTAGAGCCTTTAACGGGTCTTGATATCCAGGTGGACTATCTTACCTACTGGGGCGATCTCAGTGCAGAGGCACAAACTCAAGATGTCTATGTGATGTTCGGTTATCAGAACGAATGGTAATGGAGTAGTAGTAGGTCTTTCCTTTATGAAACGGGGAAGTCAGTTTCTAGGGGAATGACATTGTGGCCCACGTCTATCGTGACGTGGGCTTTTTTATATCGCCCCCCAATACCCGTCCCATCGGTATGAAAAGATACCGTGACTATAGTCATGCCCTCATGAGAAATCAGCACCCATTAGCGCGATACCTGTTTCTTGATAGGTGACTAAGGTCATGAATTCAGCCATCTTTAAGGAACGGAGGCTACGATAGGCGCAACGTGCACAACTGTTGAAAAACCCAGGAGGCTATTCCCCTCATGGATAGCGTCGATAGCTTATTTCCTGAAGCGGAAGAGCAGTGGAGAGTCAATGACTTATACAGAGCGTTAGGCAAAGTAAAAGGGGGCGAAAAACGCCCCAATTTGAATTCCACAGAGAAAGCATTACTGAGAGGCTTATTATGCTTAGTCCACCCTAATGATATTGCGATCGCATTGAACTGGAAAACCAGCAGTGTGAAAACTGAACTGTCTACAACAATCTATCAGTATGTCAAAAATTTTACCGGACACCTTACCCAAAGAATCCGTTGGCATAATGTGTCGGAATGGTTAGAAGAGGCGGGCTACAAGCTCGTGCGATCGCCTACCGCTGAGAACTTATTTTTAGCTATCTCCCAGGAAAATGAGTACATTAGCGCGGCAGAAGTCATTCAGATCGTAGAGAACCAGATCGTTGAACAACAGGTATTAGAAAACCAGCTTTCGCACTCAGGAAATATGATTTCACGAACCTCTTTTCAAGAAATTCAAGAGGTTGGTGATACCTACTTTGAAAAAGGCAACTATGCCAGCGCCATGGATGTGTACACAACCCTGGTAAAACAGTATGCCGTTGAATATCCAGGCCTCCTGCTAAAAATTGCTCAAATTTACAACTGTGTTGAATGCTACAGAGACTCGGTAATGCTCACTTATTTTGCGCTTAATTATATTAAAGATAACTATGCCAAAGGAAAGCTTTATCACTTGCTTGCGATCGCCTTTGATGAGCTGTGTCGTCGGAACCCAAACCCAGGGATTTTGCGGCAAGCACTGAACTTTTACAGAGAGGCAAGCGACCTATCTGAACAATCCAACGCCGTTGTGCTTTGGAATAAATTTGACCTGATCGTGAATTTTATCAATGCCAATCAGGCCCACTATGTTCAGCACATTAATATGGCCAAAATTGCCTGGATTGAGTTTAGAGAAACAACAACCCATGAAGCCTCAAACTTTAAAGACTATGTTCAAGAAATTATTGCCGATATGGAAAACGTTGTTTCAGGAGGAATAGAAGACCCATGGCTTAGCGTTGAGATCAATAACTTTATTAGTCAACTCAGCTAGCTGAGGATTGAATTAGCCAGTTCAATCACTTAGTTCAACTAGCTAAGTACTAAACAGTGTCGTCCCCACACAATCATCCACAAAACGATAGGTGCAAACAAATAGTATGAAACACGCAATTCTAGTTATTTTATTCGTTAGTATTCCAGCCGTCACGCTTGATTATGTCGCGAATAGAAACCATAGTTCCCCATTGATCGCACGAATTAATGAAACACCTAATCGTCATGATGCTAGCGGGCACAAGCACCTCTGAGTGAGTCCGCATTGACGCTTATTTAAGGCAACCAGCAGGATAGTCTTACGGCTATCCTGAACGACTCAGAACTCTCCATAATTGTTTAATCAAAATTTTGTTTGGCAACCCATTAGCCAGTATTTCAACCTCTGAGCATAAGGAAAATCCTAAAGGATAGCCAGTGATTAAAGTGTAACTAGCCTTAAAGCACACAGTATAATAGGCGTAATGAGAACGCGTTGAGAGCAAGGGTCATGACGAGACAGGAACTGCAAAAGCAAATCCTACAGCTACCTATGAGCGAGCGCTTACAAATAGTCCAATCAGTCATCGCCTCTATTCAGCAGGAAACAAATCTTCCCGTATCTAAGCAAGACTCAAACAGCTCCTTCGTTCAAACTCTAGATCCATGGACTCAAAGCCTCGTTGGGATAGCCTCCAGTGATTCGTCCGGTATTACCTCTGAATCTTATATTGACTACTTGGAGAAAAAGTACAGTTGAAAAAGATTCTATTCGATAGCGACGTACTACTCGACGTATTGCTGGAGCGAGAGCCATTCTTTAAAGCCTCTGCCCGATCATTAGATACTGTTTCGCAGGAACAAATTCAGGGATATGTTTCCGGTCATTCTGTCTCCAATATTTACTATATTTTGCGTCGAAAAGTCAGCAGTGCCATAGCCCTTGAATCACTAAAAATACTATTACAGCGCATCCAGGTTGCTAGCGTTACAGATGCCGTTATTCGAGCTGCATTGCAAAGCGCAATAACAGATTTTGAGGATGCGATAGTCAGACACCTCCGGCAAAGCCGGTGGCTTGATGAGTGTGACCGCCTCAAAGGCGGATGCCCTACCGAAAGTCTCTGACTAGGAATCATAAAGTGACTGCGCTGCCTAGAATCGGCCGCTTCTATCACTCGTATCT
>JBCDAG010000135.1:0-17035 GCA_039186165.1 Cyanobacteria bacterium P01_F01_bin.53 | reverse complement strand
ATTCTGCTTCCTGCTTTAAGCTCGGATATAGCTCTAGGGAGGCATATCTAGGGTCTTCTTCGGTGTAGGTTTTATCTTTGGGCGGCTCTCCATAGGTCGAGGCCGTGCTCATATGGATAAAGCGCTGAACGTTAGCCTCAGTAGCGGCCTGAAGTACGCACTTAGTGCCTTCAACCGTGATGCGATATTGTTCTTCTGGCGTGCCACGACTGGCATAGGCTAAGTGCACCACCACATCATGTCCGCGCAAGGCCTCTGCCATTGCACGGGTATCGAGCAGGTCTGCCTTAATCGAACGAAGATTTTCCTTTTCCGTAACCAAAGCATCGAGAGCCGCCGATTGGTTACGGAGTACGGTCACCTCTTTCCCTTGCTTAACTAAGGCCTGTGTTAAATGGGTGCCGATAAAGCCCGTTGCACCGGTAATAAAAAATTTCATACCCTTAAAATCATCTTGCTTTTGGCCAGATGCCTAACTCTGAGCACCCGCCTCAAACTGCATTTGGTGATATTTCCACAGACTGCCCCGCTCCTTGATCAGTGCTTGATAAGGGCCTTGCTCAACAATGCGTCCTTTTTCTAAAACAACCACCTTGTCGGCATTGGCAATGGTTGATAGGCGGTGGGCGATCGCAAGCACCGTCCGCCCCTTGGACAACTTCTCTAAAGACTCTTGAATGAGCGCCTCTGTCACTGAATCCAAGGCACTGGTAGCCTCATCCAAAATTAAAATATCTGGGTTGCGCAATAGCGCCCTAGCAATAGCAATTCGCTGCCGTTGCCCGCCCGACAGCCTCACACCGCGCTCACCAAGCTGTGTATCAAACCCTTCAGGAAGTGCCAATAGAAACTCCAGCGCATTGGCCTGGCGAGCAGCCTCGATGATCTCATCATCAGTCGCACCCTCCACACCATAGGCAATATTAAAGCGGGCCGTTTCATCAAAAATAAATGTATCTTGACTAACAATGGCCATCTGGTGGCGTAAGGAATTAATTTTCAGCTCAGTGAGATCAACACCATCGACTAAAATCCGCCCTTGGCTCGGATCATAAAAGCGTGGTAATAAATCAGCTAACGTCGTTTTACCGGCACCGGAAGAACCGACAAGTGCAGTCGTTTCTCCCTGTTTAATCGACAGGGTAATATCGTGCAGTACAGGTTCACCATCGACATAGCTAAAGTCAACTGATTCAAAATCAATCGATCGCTGCAACCTGTCAAAGTGGTGATGCCCGTCCCGAAAATAGGGCTTGTCCTCCCGTCTCAGCAACTTATTAACCTCAGCCATCGACCCCTGAGCGGCAATAAACTTAACCCTCGAACCATTAAGGGCTGAGACCATGGGGGTGGTACGAATTAGCACAAATAAAAATGTCAGGAGTTCTGCAGCGGTTAAAAGCCCTTTAGAGATTAATAAGCCATAGGAGACAATGACCATACCCACCAGCAAGCTAGCACCAAGACCTTCAATCAGCGGTTTTACAATGGCAGAGAGTCGGATCAGACCAAGGTGAGCATTGTAAATTGTGCGCGCATCCGAATAATACTTTTTACGCTCAAAATCTTGAGTGCCTGAGGCATGCACTGTACGAATACCGCTTACAAATGAGAAGACATGCATCGTAAATACCTTATTTGCCTTAGGAACCTCAAAACTTGCTTCCCGAACCCGAGAGGTTAGTGCAGTCAATCCGACAGAAATCAGGGTAAATACCATCACCGCCGTGAGAAACAACTGCCAAGACAGCAGCAACATGGAGGCTAAATAGGCCAGCAGCTTAGTACCGTGAGAAATCGATGATGAAATAACATTAAAGGCTTGCTGAACCTGATTGACTTCACCCCTAACGGTATTCACCAGTGCCCCAGGGTTAACCGTAGAATAGAAACTGAGCCTGAAATTTTCTAACTGGTCAAAGACTTTACGACGTAGGCGGTCAACCAGGTTAAGAGAAACCTTCTTGCCATAAAGACTACTTAAATAGTCAGCACTTGCCCGCAGCCAAACAACCACTAACAAAAGGCCAGAAAGTCTATAAATTCGTTGTGTCGCAGGTGCCTGTGTAGCTAGAAAGACCTTATCAAACCACTGAATTTCCGTTTGGATGGCCGGTTCGTTAGGATTGGTCAAGCCCTGCAAAAAGGACGCAATAAAACCGACCGTAACGCCCTCAAAGAACGCACTCAAGAGGGAGAATGAAATCGCCAAAACGACAATCCAACGTAGCGGTTTAAGCTCTCGCAGTATGAAGTGATTTTCTTTCCAAAAACTGGTGACTTTCACCAGCCGACGAACACTCTTAGGCAGCCTTAGTTTCATTAATTAGTTGATAGGGGTAAGATTTAACAAGGACTGATTTTTTCCAAAATCGCGTATATATTGAGCAAGGATACGAAGAAAGGCCTCTTCTTTAAAAGTACACGTTTAAAAGCACACGAAAAAAAACAGAGTAAACATTAAAAACAAGGGATAGTCATGAAGGTCCTGAAGCGTTAAACCAATCGCTAAAACCACCCCCTTAAAGGCACTCACGAAGTCCATCATGATGATGGCAGTGAGTAACGGCTACTAAACTGACGGGTTATCAAACTGACGGGCCATCAAACAGTGGGGAGACCTCAAGTTTTCCATAAGAAGTTTTTCACATCGGATTAGCCTTGAACAGGAACGCTTTAAGAAAACAGCGAAAAATAGTTAAGAAAGGCGTTTGATATTGAGAGTACTGCGCTCAAGTCATAAACTCACACCATGAGCCTACGCTTCTAAATGTACAGACTCATACCCCCATTGATCCGGAGGGTTTCAAGCTAGGGCTGTCTGATCGATGTGTTTTGTCAGGTGGTAAACCAATCAAATTGTAAGTCCTAATATTAAAAAAATCTAAAATTATTGCCAGAAGTGCTCAGCCTGTAAATGGTAATAGCTAATCGGCGCGTTCTTAACTGAATGAGCGAAAAGCGATGCAGTGGAGGCTTCTAAAGCCAACCCTACCGCTCCTACGCCCTCTGACATATTGTCATAACAACAGTGAACGCCCAATCAGGAAACCTTGCGAGTCGAATACAAGATGGCGCTTACGGCTTATGCTTTAGTCCCCCGTAGACAAAAGTAACGACTCCAAAAATAGAATCAAAGGGAATTGCTAATAAAATTACGGCATGCTTCTGAGGAGATTGAGAGACTGCACAAAATGGTCGGCTAACAGACTTGTAAAAATTTCTGACCCTTGAGCATTCAAATGATTCTCGTCGAAACGATATTCTGGCTCAAATAGAGTTGGGTATTGACTAGGATTATTGAAGGCAAGCAAGGTTTCTATCTGACCCTCTACATACAAGCTGGTGAGTGAACCTTCGCGTGCTAACCTTGGCGGTATCACAAAAATAGGCGCAGCGTTTGCTTGCGAAATTAATTCGGAGAAGTTGAGTATGAATGCTTTGTCTCCAGCAGTGGCCACAGGAGAGGTTTCTACCGGCTCAGCTGCAAAGCTACTTACACTTTCTCGATAGAGATCGAGCTGTTCTAAATACACCTTTCTACGATTAACAGGTCCCTCTGCCGAAACCTCATCCAAAGGTCTGTAGCCATCTACGGCATTACCGAGGGAATCGTGTTTCTCGACGCTGTCAATCTGGAGCCTTGCAGGGTTTGTAAACGCATCAAATTCGTTGGAAAAGCCGCCAAGATTGAGGAGATTATAGAACAGTGGCAAGAGATGGCTGTAGGCAGAACTTGCCTTTTCAGATGGTGGCTCCTGCCTAGAAAGGATGTACTTCAATGTCATGAGAGTACTCGCAGGCGTATGCCAGTGAATCGCCCGGTTCGTTCGAGCATTGGCAAGTGGTGCATCTACATTGCTTAGATTGGCCTCTACGAAAACCCATTTCAGATTTTTCGGTTTCATTGACAGTATCTTTCCCAGCCAAAAATAAGTCTCAGGCATTCTCATCGCGGGTATACCGAAATTGAATGACTTTATGCCCTGGCCTAAACGAGTTTCGACTTCGCGACTAAAGACTTCAGGTGACACCTGCCGATAAATTCTGCTGGAACCGATAAAAACAGCCTCGAATTCATCTTTGTGCTGCTCGAAATAAGCAAGTTTCTCACTGATGCGCGGAATATAGGGCGTGGTTTGAGAAACCTTAGGAATAGCCTGCCTGAGAAAAGCGACCGAAAGACAAAACGTCAGTAGGTAGATAATCAGATTACGAACAAATGGGTGATGTATTCTGGCTTTGCGCTTTGGGAAAAAAGCATTTGTTCTAACTGTTTTGGTCATACCCTTTCAAATAGACACGATTGGACATCGTTGTGATTAGTACTTAAACCGTATCAGCAGCAGCAAAGAGCTGCCTTGCCATGTCTAAACGCCTACGATTTAGCCGTTCATAGCAAATTTCGTGCCATCTTAGCCCCATCAGGACAGCCACGAACAACATGTAGCCTGGCTCTTCTAATTGCGTGAAAATAAAGCCGTGCAAGACCAAGTTGAGCATAAGAAATTTGCAAAAATCATCCCGGCAAAACCGCTGCCAAATCACCACGCCTAAAGACACATAAATGCCCAAACCCAAAAATCCAAAGTCGCCCCACAGCCCGGCCCATCCAAACAGGGGTGAAAACATACTGGATTTAGGGCCTAGGCGGTGACTAGCAACAAAACCCCACACATTGCTAGCCACAGGTGAGACGGTAGCCCCTAATGGTGTGAGCAAGTCAGAGTATCGCTCTAGCATCCATCCACCCAAACGGCTAATGGTGTGCCCAGGGCCTAAGCCAATCAGCCAGTTTAGGGGTGACCAATAGTTCTCAAGAATAATCCCGATACCAGAGAACTTGAGGATGGTGGCTTCGCCATTAGGGCCATACAGCTCCCAATCAGCCCAGGTGTTATAGCCTCTAAAGGCAGGTACGTTGGCCACACACCACAGCAGCGCGAAGGTCAGCAGCGCAACGATAATGGCATATTGCAGGAACTTCCTGATATCTGTAACGCGGGTGATCACCAGCAGAATAAACGCCACCAAACACACAAACGTGACCTGCTTGGTTTCAGCGAATAAGTTCTGCATCACAACTGCAATCATAACGGAAATGCGAAACCAGAGTGGCGCAGCTTTGGCATAGATTAAGTAATAGAGTCCAAATGAAGCAGACACACAGGCACTCACGACGTGCCCACCACCCGACAGGTAAAAGACCCCTTGAATATTGTCTTGGGGAAGACCTAAACGAGTACCGCGAGTCGTTGTTAAGATCCCTACATCTAAAAATACTTTTTGGAGCAGGGCTAATCCGATATTAAACAGAGAAAATCGGACAATCCATTTTTTCATCCGGGCAAGATTTTTCTCGGTAATCGGCGTCCAGACAAACGCCAGCAAAAAGAAGAAGGGTTCTGTCCACAGCAAAAAAGACAGTACCAAGTTGATGATGCCGGCTTGGTTAAAAAGCGCACTGGCCACCATTACCGCAAACAAGAAAAATAGGCCGCCTAGCATAGTTTTTAGGGTGTCAAGCTGAGCGCGGCTTTTGTTCGGGGCCTGTAGGATAATCCAGCATGAGGCCACGGGCACAAAGAGAAAGTGCACAAAGTTAATGGCCGATGGAAACCCTGCCGAATCTAACAGTCGTGGAAAGAATGCCGTTGAGAATGCCAGTATTAGAAGGGTTGAGCTGCTGATAAAACCCTTTTGTTTGCGAGGAATACTAATAGCTTGCATGCTGTAGATAAGGGTTGAATAATAAGTGTCGAAAAATAAGCATCGAAAAAGGGGAATCAAAAATCAGGCTGCTTGGACACCGTCGGGCAATTGAGCTTTAGGAACATCAAAATTAGCACCCAGTGCCAGTGTTCTGGTCGAGTTCTGGTCGATCACGAGCGTCAGAAAATGTGACAACCAGTCTAAGCAAATTGCAATATCAAGCAGCTTGTTGTTGTTGCCGCTGCGCTTGCTGGTAAATATCAATCAGCTGCTGATAGTTTTTTTCAGCCGTGTATTTTGCTTCATATTCGGCTCTCACTGTTTTCCGCATTTGAGCAAGCACATCAGGGTGCGCTAAAAACCATTCCACCTGAGAGGCCAGATCATCGGCATCCCCCGGCTGAAAATGAAGCCCTGTCCGGCCTGAATCGACGATTTCGGCGATCGCACCAATATTAGAGGCCACCACCGGGGTGCCTTTGGCATAGGCCTCCACCGCTACACGCCCAAAGGTTTCGTACCATTTTGACGGAAACACCAAAAACTGAGCCTCGCCCATCAGCTGGTGCACCTCTGGCATCGGCTGACGACCCAGCCAGCTAATGTGAGGCGATCGCGCAATGGTCTCTTCAACCATGTCGGAAAGCGGCCCATCACCGACAATTTTCAGGGGCATGGGTTTACTCAATTTTTGCCAGGCATTCAGCAGCGTATCGAGTCCTTTTTCAACCGACAGGCGACCCACGTATAGGGCAAAATCACCCTCCCCCTGACCCACGCCTGGATCAGGTGCCACAAAGTTTGGCTTAACCACAATTTTGTGGGCCGGGAATCCAGCCTCAATAAACTTTTGGCGGGCAAATTCGGTCAACGTAATGTACAAATCAACCCGATCTTGCCAGGTATTGATTGCGTTGTGAGCCGTCAGCATCGCCGCTACCCCAGCACTTGCCGCCGCAGAGTTGCGATAGCAGCCGTGCATCACCCCCGGATAGGGCACTGACTTACCCAGACAGTCTTCACACACGCGCCCCTCCCGGAAAAACAGGGCATTGGGACATAGCAGCCGGTAGTTCCGAAGCGTTTGGACCACGGGCACCCCTGCCGCCCCTGCCGCAAAGTAAATAGAGGGCGAAATCAACGGAAAGAAATTTTGTACGTGAACCACATCGCAAGGCGCTTGCTGAAGCTGGCTGCGCACCGCCTTAAAGGTATCCTGGGACCACACGGTTTTAAGCGCCAGGTGAGCGGGGTTAAACTCGCCGATGCGATCATTGTGATCTTTGTACGTCTCGACCTGATGGCCCCACTTTCGGAGCATGGCCTCTTCCGCCGCGCAGGACTCGTCTTCCCCGCCCCTAATTTTGTAGCCATTGTGAACGCTTAAAACGCGCATTTTTTGGTTTCTCCGCCCAGTTGCTTGAATCCGGCTCTAAGGAGTTTTACGGTGATCTTCCCTACAAATCCAGAAGCTTTTCATAAACTTGGGCAACCTGTTCTGCTGAATGGGCCCAGGTGAAGCGTGGCACTCGCTTTAAACCGCGTTGAATGAGGTCATTGCGATGGTCAACATCCTCGTACAAACGCCGCACGACTTGGGATAATTCGGCCACATCTAGCGGATCGGCCATAATCCCGGCCTCTCCAACCACCTCAGGCAGGGAGGTCACGTTAGAAGTGACCACAGGGGTGCCGCAGGCCATCGCCTCGAGTAACGTGATACCAAAGCCCTCATAGCAGGAGGGTGAGAGCAAAATATCTGCCGCATTGTAAAGGTCAACCAGGGTTGATTTACCCGGTCTGGAGAAATGGGCGATCGCCCCCCATAGGTCATTCTCCTCAATAAACGCCGTCTGTGCCGCACTAAAATCAGCCCCCGCCTTAATCAAGTGAACCGGCAGACGCTGATCCAAGAGCGTTTTCAATACCTTGAGCACCGTTATCACATTCTTACGAGGATGGTTAGACCCCACGTGAAGGAGACAAAATTTATCAGCGGGGAGCTGCTGCCGCGCTCGAATCACACCGATCTCCTCCGGTAGGGATACGAACGCCGGGTCAACGCCATTGGCAACCGGCGTTATCTTCTGAGCATCGACCGCCAGCAGTTTCACCACATCACGGGCAGTATGCGCTGAAACAGTCACGATGCGATCGGCCTTGGTAATACCTCGCACGGCGTATTTCCAAATGGCCGTACTCACCGCTGCCAACCGGGCCTGATCGCGAATATTATCGGGCTGAAAAAAGTTAATCAGATCATGACAGGTCACCACCACGGGCCGATTCGTTTTCGTCAGCCAATAAGCCAGATGACCATCACTGTGATCGATGATATGAAAGACATCCGCATCGCACTGCCGAGCCTGTCGGGGATACTGCCAGTAGCGTCGATAGTATTTGTTGAGGCCTTTAATCCAGGGATTGGCCGAGGTTAGGGCACCCACCGGTGGCGCTAGCGCCACAACCTCCCAATCAGGGCGGACAGCCTTAAGCCCACCAGCCAGCCCATTAGCACACACATCCATGCTAAAAGAGGCCCCAAGCTCTCGCCGTAAAATAGCGATCTTAACCATCAGGACAACTCACCGTTGTTATCATATTTCTTGTTAGCAAACAGCTTTAACCCACGACGGCGCGAATCTTCTTGAGCGTTCGACCGATAATTTTGGGCCGCGAGCCCGGCGTTAGAAACCACACTATCGCAGGCTTAGCAATGGGTTTTGGAAATATTCCAACCCAGCAAAACCAAGCGCTGAGTATGAGCTTACGCTTTGAATTGAACTCTCTGGTGTGCCACAGCGCTCGAATACCGTGATAGGCCAGCGGTAACGACCGATCTGACGGTACTGGATGGGCAGCTGGATCGAGTTTTAGCGAGGCTAAACGGAACCACATCCGGCCAAAAAAACGCAGTTCTAAGTTCTTCGCTACCTCGTGGCCAAATCCGGGGGCTCTTTGGCGAAGCAGCTCGCAGCGGGCCATGTCGTGGGCGATAAATCGATGCAGGCGAGCGCTGTTCATGGTGGATATGGCCCACTGATTGTTGCCATGGACCCGATAGGCTGCTAAGGGCTGCTCAATCGCTTTGACCGGACCATAAAACGGGACTAACACCGATAAATAATCATCGGCCATCGTCTTAAAATCTTCTGGAATAGGGGTCAGCGCCTCTAGCGTTCGACGACTTAAGGCATTGCCACTGGTGGGCACACCGGGATAGGTCGCCACATCCAAGAGACGCTCCCAAACTGGCCCCTCGGCCAGCTTTTTTCCCCCTTGGGGATAGCTAAAGCCGCTAGATTTCCCCTCTTTATCTACGACCTCTAAGCGGTAGTGAACCTTAGAAAGATCATCGTTCCACTGCTCTACAATTTTCTCAACTGCGTTGGGATAGAGGTAATCATCAGCATCCAAAAAGATAATGATCTCACCCTGACTACGTGCAAAACCAGTGTTAAACGCTTTGCCCTGTTTTCCGTTTGTCTGTGCTATGGCAATAATCCTATCGCCATAGCCCTCAATGACTGCCCAAGAGCCATCGGTTGAACCGTCGTCTACGACAATCACCTCTATCTCATCAAAGGTCTGTGCGAGGGCGCTATCAATGGCCTCTGACACGAAGGCTTCGTAGTTGTAGTTGTTGATAATCAGGCTAACGAGCGGCATAGGATTGATGGGTTAGGCATTAAAAAGTGGCACTGAGCAACAAAGCTAAGGACTCAGCTGGTTACCCAGCTAGGAACCAAAGTTAGGCACCAAAGCTATAGTCAAAAAACTCGATGTCGTCTTTAAAGTGCGTTTGCACCAGTTCTCTCGTTTCGTCAGTGTAGTAATCGATGTAGCGCTTACGGCTTTTGGTTTGGTTGTAATGAGGCAGGGTAGCGTCTATGCCCACGTGATCGCAAACACTGGCAAAATCCTCACTCAACCGCTCAAACTTACCCACAAAGTCCACAATTAGCTGACCGGCATTATCGGTGACAAAATCTTTTTGAAGAGTGCCCTCATTTTCGATGCGCCAATGAAGATACTCTTCAAAGTCTTTAAAAGCGATGTAGATTTTATGATCGGGGTGATTCTTATACCGCCGCCCGTATTCATAAAGAGAAACCTGCCAATCCCATGGATTTCGCACAAAAGCGAACTTATAGTAGCTGTTGTATATCTCAGGATCGGTCTTTTCTCGAATCTCCTTGGCCCTGGAGTGAACGCGCAGCGGAAAACTCGGCGACAGGTGAAACTTACGCAAAAATCGGGTGATCCCTGGCCTGGCGGCTGACGGCACATAGCTAGGATAGGTGTCATTGGTAAGGGCATTGAAAACACTGGTCCCAGCCACTTTATAGATATGAACAAAAATAAATTTGTGCTTATGGTTAATTAGCATTGTTATCCAAGAAAATTCCAAATAGTGAACGATTCAATACGTTAGGCACGCCAGTGCCATCATCTAAGCTCTATCATCCGGGCCTCATCATTACCTAGGCCCCATCAAACGTTTAACCACTCAAACGTTTAACCACATAGAGAGATCTTTTTCGATCAGATCTTGCAGCCGTAAAATATCGCCTGAAAAATGATCTCTCAGCCGCTTGCGAAGCCCAGGGTCTAGCTCGGGCTTAGATCGCATATTGAACTTATCAAAGTTAGTAGAGAGGCCTTTCAGAACCGGAGCAGGCATCAGTGTTTGGACCGCCGGTTTTATGGCCTTCAGTCGTCGCTTTAGGGTATTGAGCGATTGGCTCGCAGGCACTTTGGAAACATTTTTTTGCGCCATCTCAGGCTCAAAGGTCGGATCGACCGCTAGGTAAGAAAAGAGATCGCGGTACAAAAGCGCTGGCTCCTGCCGGAGCTTGTCGTACAAATATACCTTAATCTGTGCTGCATCAAAGGTGGCATAGTACCTTTCGAGCTGAGCGGCGTACTCTCCACTCTTGAGGTAAAACCAGCCAGGTCGCCAATTTTGCGCAATGCGCTGAGGTTCGGCGGCGATCGCATCCTCAAATGACAAGGGCGCGCAGCCATCCCTCAGCTGATAACAATACGCCGAAAATGCCCGCTCAACCGGATTCCTTAAAATCGCCACCAGCTTCACATCAGGCAGCTGTGCCTTAATTCGTCCGGGCGTTTTCGGATAATACAAATATTCCGTAGAGGCTTCTCCAATGACCTTACAATCACCTGCTGTCGCAAACAAGTCCTCATACTCAGCTAGCGTCATCGGCGCCTTGGGATTCTGGTTTCTCAAAGGGGCTTCATAGTTCGTTTGGTAAAACTCCGGGGCAAAATATCTCGGCTCTTTCACCGGACTCATATAGATGTCCGGATGCTGATTTAGCACGTGATACAAAGCTGTTGTTCCGGCCTTTGCTGCACCTATTACCAAAAAGTTCGGAAGTCCCATGATTCACTAGATATGGTCTTTAATTAAACAGGCCCTCTAAACAGCCTCCTGATTACATACTTTTACAAACCCAATTCGCCCTATCAGCATAGCCAACTGGAAATGTCTCGATCGATCAATGTTTGCAGCTGAAGGATATCGGCCCTAAAGTACTCTGCTAGTTCATCTCTGATCTCTGGCGCAAGTACCGGTTTCTCACCCAGGTTCCACATCTTTATTTTTTGGGCCACCTGCGATCTTGCCCCCGCTGGCACCACCGCTTTAATCGCAGAGCGCACCACATTCTTGCGCTTGAAAAATTTTTGCAGCAGCATGTGTTTGGGAATCCCCGACACATTGCGCTTGGTCATATCTGGGACGAAGCTGCTATCAACCCCCAGCACAGAGAACATATCTTGCACCATCGCCACCGAATCAGCCCGCAAATCCTCATAGAGATAAACTTTAATGCGATCGCGACCAAACGTATCGATATAGGGCTTAAGCTGCTCAGCATACAAGCCCCCCCGCTTGTAGTGCCAAAGGTGTGCCCAATTGCTGGCAATCCGCTTGTCTTCTTCAGCTAAGGCCTGATCAAACGGCAACGTCTCATAACCTTCCCTGAGTAAATGGGTATAACAAGAAAACGCCCTTTCCACCGGATTGCGTAGCACCACAATCAGCTTTGTATCGGGAATGTAGTGATTGATTCGCTCAACGGCCTTGGCACTATACAAGTACAAGGGTGAGGCTTCACCCACTGCCGATTCAGTCGTCACCGCGCTAAAGAGCGCCTGATAGGCCTCTAGCTCAGTCACAGAATCATGGTTAATGCTTTGATCATCGGGATTTTGAAAATTGAGGGTTTCTCCCTCTAGCGCAAAGAATCGAGGTTCCTTGACCTCGCTCATAAACACATCTGGATGCTGTTGCAAATAATAGTGCAGCGAGCTGGTCCCGGCCTTAGCCGCACCAATAATCAAAAAGTTGGGCATTCTCATCGGCGTATTCTATCTCTGGTATTTAATAACTACATTTAACAACGACACTTGCCCCAGCCAGCTACCCGTTAGACCGCCTGTTAGCCTGTCGCGCTAGTCTTTGTCGAGCTAGCCTGTGGCTCTGGCTCTCTAGCTAGCCTACGGCTAGGCGTTTCAAACGATAAAAGTAATACCCTGCCATCCCATAGAGCCTGAGTCGTCGGGGCAGTGACACCTTCGCCAGATAGCGATCAATCAGCGCTTGGCTATCAGCGTCTTTATCCGCACACCTGAGGTGCATGCCTAGGCCCCTCGAAAATAACTTGTCACCCATTTTCTTAAAGTCTGGGTATCGCTGGGCCATCCAAAATGCCGTTGCAATCGAAATTTCCGTGGTAATTTTTAGCTTGCCAGCCGCCGCTGTCCCAGAATAAATATTGTTGTGCCGCCGAAAGAGACACAGAATCCTTTCCGTCTGCCGCCCCACCGATAGGCCAACCGCCAGCAATTTTAGGTACAGATCTGAAATCGCAACCCCTGATTTTCCCCGCACCTCTGGCATCGGAAATATTTTGTTTGCCAGCGATCGCGACACAGAAATATTAGAGGTCGCCGGGGCAAACGAAGGCAACTGTGCATTCTTCAGAGCACGCCGAAAATCAATCGTCTGGGTCGAGACCCCAAGATTACGTTCAGCAACCTCTTGAAAAAGTAAAGTCAAATCACTCTCCAACAACACCTCTGAGGCAAAGGCTGTCGACCGCTGAAAAAACCATTCAATCGAATCATCGACCTCAAAAGCAGCCACCGTCTCCGCCACTTTCTCTGGCAGATAAATGTCATCGGCATCCAAAAAGCAAATAATATCGCCCTGACTCGCCAATACCCCCGCATTCAAAGCAGACGCCTGCCCACCATTCTCTTTTAGCACCGGAATCACACGGCCTTTGTGCTGCGATACGTAGCGCTCAATCACGGCTCGCGAATTATCAGCCGAACCATCATCGACCACCACCACTTCGACAGGGGCATACGTCTGGGCCAGTGCACTCTCAATCGCCTGAGCTAAAAACGCCTCATAGTTGTAGTTGTTGATGATAATGCTCACCAAAGGGGGAGAATTCTTCATAGGTTTACGGTCAAATAGTTAATCACCAACATCTCATCATCAACATTCAATACATCTCTTGTGTAAAACACACGCGCTCCACCGTCTTACGCACATGACTTACGCACGCCTATTGACGCTAGCGTATTAACTGCGCTCAGAAGCACCGCCACCCAGCTGGAGCCTGAGTCGTTCTTTAATAGAAACGTAGCGAATACGCAACATCACCATGGTGAACTGCACTTTTTCCTGGGTCGTCTGAAGCCTGTCATCCTTCCAAATTCTATAAAAGATACGAAAGGGGGGCTTCATAAATAACAGCAGATCCTTAATGGCATCCCACTGTGAATTCCATTGACGTTTTGCCAAATCGTACTTGCCACCAGAAATCCGAATAGACCGCTTTTTCACATCTGCCCAGGAGTGTCTAGCGGGATGACGAATACAGACATCATCCGCATAGATTTGGGGATAGCCCTTGTCATAGACCCGTCTACCCCACTCACGATCACCTCCCGACTTGAGGGTCTCGTCAAAATAGCCCACATCATCTAGCACCTTTCGAAAGGTAAAGATGTTAGCCGTCGCCCCAAACTTTGCATTCTCAAGAAACTTCTTTTGAGGGAAGCCCATGGTCAGCTTGTCATAGAGCTCAAAGGGTCCAGGCTGATCTGGCGTTTGAAAAAATAAATCTATTCGACCGGCGACCATCCCTGCCTCAGGGTTTTCGGTTAAAACCGACACACCCTTTTCGATCCAATCAGGCTCAGGAATACAGTCGGCATCGGTAAAGGCAAAGATCTCTCCAGTCGCATGGGCAATCCCCTTATTTCTGGCAATAAAAGAACTGGGGACAGGCTCGTGCAATAGCGTCACCTGCTCAAAATCAGCCGTCACTGAGCTAATATCTTCATCAGAGTTGTTGTCAACAACAATTACCTCATAGGCACGCTTATCGTACGTCTGCGCCGCTAACGCTGACAGACACAGTCTCAGAGGGACACCATCGTTATAAACTGGAATAACAACTGATACAAAAACAGGCGGATGCGGGTTAGTACTCATAATGATTATCTAGCAGAACTGGCTATCAGGCTTTCAAATAGCACTGCCAGTTGGCGATTAAGGGCGTGGACATTAAAGTTCGCTTCTACATATTTACGCCCATTGAGCCCCATCTCAGAACGGAGTTCTGACGATTTTGCCAGGATCGTCAGTTTTTCAGCGGTGGCTTCCACAGCCTTTTCAGGGACCAAAAAGCCCGCGGTGCCATCTTCCACCAGCTCAGGAATGCCGCTATGCTGCGTACTCACCACCGGCAGCCCCATCGCCATAGCCTCCATCAGCACAACGGGAATACCCTCTTTATCGCCATCTGAGGCCGTGATGCTTGGGGCCAGCAATATCTGACTTTGCGAGAGCAGCTCAACCACTTCATGCTGTTGCCGCCATCCTAGCAGCGTAACGTCTTGGCTCAATTCTAAGTCTTCAATCAATGCCTGTAGCGACGGCTTGAGGGGGCCTTCACCCACAATCGAGTAGGCGATATCAAGGCCTTGATCCTTGAGCTTTCGAATCGCTCGAATGCCATATTCCACCCCTTTTTTTTCACATAGGCGGGCAATGGTCAGAATTTGAACCGTTTGTTTTGAGGTGGGCTGTTGGGCGATCGCAAACCGCTCCACATCCACACCCATGCGGTGTATCTTAATTTTCTGAGGCGGACAGCCCAATTTAATCAACGACTGCTTCCAATAGTCACTAATTGGCAAAAAAAGATCGCCCGCGTTAAACAGCTGACGATAGGGCGTTGCCTCGCTCGAACGAGTTGCCGTTGAGCTAGAGCCTGCCGAAAGATATTTGGTCAGATCGTAACCATGAAATGTCGTGACTAACGTGCTCTCAGCGAAAAACAGATCCTTGAGCAAGGCCCCCTTCACGCCGTTCGGGCCAAAGTGTGCGTGCACAACATCATACGTCGGCTTATTCACAAATGCTTTAGCCATAAAAATAAACCGCCAAAGCGAGAGCCTAGCCGTTTTTCTATCGTCTTTAAAATATTTTATGGCTGCATTGAGAAAGCCGATATCCCTGAAAGATTCGGTTAGGGTAATCCATACGCCCTGCAAAACTCGCTTGCTGGCTACAGCCGGGGGATTGAAGTAATAGGTAGATCGCTCTAAGCCGTAGTCAATAACATCTTGATGTATCTTGGTATCGTTCTTAGACGGAGACTCCGCATATACATCAACGGTATGCCCTTCATCGATCAGGCCCGTAATCTGATTGAGAACAAAGGTTTCAGATAAGCTTGGAAAATATTTGACAATATAAGCAATTCGCATAATTCTAGCGGTAAACGCTTCACAAGGTAGTGGCTTGCTGAAAGGTAGATATAACGGACACTAGCCACTCGGGCTTAATGTCGATTCACGTCAGGTCAATTCACGTCAGGTCGATTCACATCAGGTCCTTTTAACTTAATGCGGTCTCACTTAAGCTCTTCTGACGCAAATCAGCCGCTTTCAAGCTCGTCCCATTCAACACACTCTCGTAGACTTGCATCGTCCGCGCCGCAATGTCATCCCACCGCAAATTTTTCTCTGCGAACTGTCTGGCGGCAACACCTCTTTGTCGCTGATAGGGTTTATCCTCAATCAAACGTAAAACGGCCTCTACCATGCCCGAAACATCGCCCACTGGCAACAGCTCAGCAAAGGAGTCATCCGTGTAGTCGGGAATACCGCCAACATCGTTAGACACAACCGGAACACCGCATGCGATCGCCTCTAGCAGCGCATTATTCGCAGTACAGTCTATCAAAGGCAACAACAATCCAGTCGCACGACGATAGAGCCCTCTAAGATCCTCATTCGAAATGCCACCATGCCAAGTCACCTGAGCATGTCGAGAAATCCTATAAAACTCAGGATTACCCCGCTTGCTAGCAGGAACCACCATGTCAAATTTGATACTTGGATTTTTAAGCAACAAGGCATCAATTACATCAGCCAGCGTGCTTAAATCTCTCAGCCAAGTCCCACAGAAAACAAATCTGGGTGATTGACCACCCGAGAGGATATGTTTCTCGGGAGAAAAGAAATCAAGATCTACCCCATGGGGAATAAAGTGAACCCGATTGGGCAAATACTCCTCAAAATAGCTCACCTCACGGCTACTGAGCACAATCAGCGCATCTAAACCTTTCAGGCTAGCCGGATCATGTCGGCCAAGTCGCCATAAACCCGCTGGTTGATGGGCAGTGCCCACAAGATTAAATGACAACCGATTCTTCCAATCAGGCAGCAACCCCAGGCCCCTTTCAACATAAACCGTATGAACAAGCCCGGCTTTTGAAGAAAAGATACGCCAGAGTGCATCCAGTTCTGCTTTGGTAGAGGTGTCATCGTAGGTAGGGCTTTGTTTCACCCTGCGCGTTATCGGGCGTAAAAGCTTTTTGGTCAAACACGGATAGGGCAAAGGCAACTTGTACACATTCTGACATTTGCCGGGTCGTAAGCCAGCAACGGTATCACAAACCAGCTCATAGCCACTGTGGCCACCCATCCAGGGAAAGCTCTCACGTAACCAAACTGTCTTAACTTCAGGATTCACGGCAACTCGTGGCTATATATAGATTCTGACTATTTTTTCACACCAACGGTTCACAATCAGACAAATAATGCGCCCCCAGGCAACACTTTATTTACGCTGAACAAGAACCTTGCATCGTTAACTGAAATATCGTATTTTAAAATGCCTCAAGGTAAAAGACCACTGATAACACAACTAATAGCAACACCCCAAGGTACTTCGACAGTCATCTTGGCCGTAGAGTCAAAACACCTT
>JBCDAG010000134.1:0-17082 GCA_039186165.1 Cyanobacteria bacterium P01_F01_bin.53 | reverse complement strand
TTATTTTTTAAATAAAATAAATAGATAAAGCCTGCCATCGCTCGGTTTTGGGGCTAAAAATGGCTCTGTTAACCTTTGAATATTTAAAGAGATTGATTATCAATAGATAAATGTATTATATTCATTATTGACTTCATTCTCAGATAGATTCATAAGGACAGATATGGCTAAAGTAGGTTTGTTTTATGGCTCGACAACCGGCAAAACGGCTGACGCAGCAGAAGAGATACAAAAAGCGCTAGGCGGCGAGGCTGTTGTTGATTTGCAGGATATTGCCGATGCTGAAGCAGGCAGTTTGGCTGAGTATGACTACTTGATTATTGGTTGCCCCACTTGGAATATCGGCGATCTTCAGGATGATTGGGATGCTGTCTTTGAAGATTTGGACGATGTTGATTTTAGTGGCAAAACCATTGCCTACTTTGGCACCGGCGATCAAATTGGCTATGGCGACAATTTTATGGATGCCATGGGTCAGTTGGAAGAAAAGATTGCTGGGCTGGGAGGTAAGACCGTGGGCTACTGGCCTGCTGATGGTTATGAGCACAATGAGTCTTTGGCCATCCGAGATGGTAAGTTCTGCGGACTCGCCCTAGATGATGACAATGAGTCTGATAAGTCTGATGCGCGGATTAAAGAGTGGACGGCACAGATAAAGCAGGCGATGAGTCTATAACGATAAAAATTGGGGAGATGGATAGCAGAGCCTGTAACAAGCCAAATGGTAAGTGCTGTAACGTCACGGGTTCTGCTTTTTTGTTCTTTGACTTGAGGAGTGACATATCTCTGTGGAAAAGACTTTCAATGTCAGATTAATCAACAAACATCAAGGGATCGACCAGACGATTCCTGTTCCCCAAGATGAATATATTTTGGATGCCGCAGAAGAGTTGGGTTTAGACTTACCCTTCTCTTGTCGGGCAGGCGCGTGCTGCACCTGCGCATGCAAAGTTTTAGAGGGGGATATTGATCAGTCTGACCAATCGTTTTTAGATGACGACCAGCTAAACCAAGGCTACGGGCTGTTGTGTGTGGCCTTTCCTGTGTCCGATTGCACCATCGAAACAGATGTAGAAGATCAACTATTTTAGACCAATTAATTTTCAGTACCAACTAATTTTCAGTACACAAAAACAAGGGATTGTAAACACTTGTTTTAAAAACTTTGGAAGGGTTATGACTGCTTCATCACTACCAGGGATTTCTGCATTTCCCCCTGAAAATAGTCCCCACAAAAAGCGTTGGTATCGGCCAACGATATCCCCTGAGCATGGTGTTTTACTGGTGTTATTAGGCGCTGTCCTGACAGGGGCCTCATTAGCTCAGGCGTGGACTAGTGATACCTCTTGGGCCTGCTTAGCAGCTTTTTTAGGGCTCCAAGCAGAGCACCCTGTGGTGGTACAAGTCAAACAACGGCGACGCTGGCGACCGCGATATTTGGTATGGGCAGGCGTCTATGGTGGGACCGCTCTGGTGATCGCACTCTGGCTCGCTTTTCAGCACCCGGTTTTAGGGTGGGTCATCGCTGCCGGTGTACTGGCCTTGGGGTTAGATGTATGGTCCATTTTTCAGCGTAAGCATAAGGCCATTGCCAATGAAATTGTGATGTTTAGTGCCATTTGCCTATCTACACTGTTTGTCTATGGTGCTACGACGAGCACCATGACCGTGCAGGCATTGGGCCTTTGGATACTCAACAGTTTGTTTTTCTCTAGTGCGGTATTCAGCGTTAAGCTGCGCAAGAAAAAAACGAGTTCTCTTCGGCCTGGAGTTCTCTACCACGGTGTTGCCCTCTTACTGGTTGCCGGTCTTCACACCCTCGGCTGGCTCTCCCTCTTCACCGCCCTGGTCTTTTCAGTGGCCCTGCTCAAGCTCGCGGTGATCACCTGTTGGCAAAACTGGTACCGGACCTGTCGATTTGAGCACATTGCTCGCTTTGAAACCTATTTCGCCCTTAGCTATACCTGCTTAGCCGCCTTAACTCTCCTGCCGCCCAAATTGCCCGTTACTTAAGGGTCATAGTCTGCACTTAGCGCTACAATTGAGAGCCATTACCATTGGGTGCTATGAGCTTTAAAATTGAAACGTTTAAATTTGGTATAGAGCACGAGGTCGCTTTTATCCGGCCTGATGGGAAATTTGCCGACTTTGCAAACACGACTTTTTCAGAATTTGATGCGATTGTTTCCCGACTGCCTCAGTACGAGCAAGATTATCCTCAACTGCGGGTAGGTGATGCAGGCATTAAGCTTAAACGGTGGTATATAGAAGGCTTTGAGCGTTTTAATCAAGCGGGTGAGGTGACTGGTTGCCCGCCCAAAGGGATTGAGATTCGGACCACAGTGCACGGGAGCATTAACAGCGCCGTTTCCCAACTCACTGAGAGTTTTAAATTGCTGCGAACTGAGGCGAGGAAAAGCGGATTTTCACCGGCACTCACCAGCTTTCATCCCTACCGGCATGAGTTTTTGCCAACGCCGCCGTTGAATGTCTATGAACAACGTCGCCGTCAGGAATCACCGGAAATGCTAACTGCGCATATTCCCATGCTGACTCAAGGCCCCGATTTGAATCTGTCTGCGGCGGGTCTTACCCCTGCTCAACTGATTGATATTGGTCGCAAGCTCACGTATTACAGCCCTTTTATTATTCCCTTTAGCTACAGCTCCCCCTTTTATCAGGGTAGCCTCTGGTACCCTCTCAAAAGTAACACTACGGGCCATTCAGCCAGCAATACCTTAGATGGTGCAACAGGTGCAGGCCTATCAGCGCGCACATTTTACCGAACCGGGGCAAGGCCTGCCGCCATGGTATTTTTAGAACATGAAACAGATCTGATGGACTCGGTGCCATCCCTCACTCAAATTGCAAGGATCCCTGCGGAGATCGGGCGCATAGAGTTTAAGGCGTTTGATAGCTGTGGTGATTTTGAGCTGTACGCTAGCTTACTCACCTTGCTAAAAGGGTTAGTCTTGGAGCAAACCTTGCAGGGGCGGGCAACTGTTCCAGATGCCAAGCAACATCAACAATCCGCTCAGTTTGGGTTTATGGATGAGGCCATTTATGCACAGACACAGGTTGTGCTGAATGCCGTTAGCGATGTGATGTCAACGGACCAAGAGCGCGATCGCCTTGCCGTATTGCAAGCAAAACTCAAGCAGCGGTATAGTCCTGCCCATCAGATGATTGAAGCCTATCAACAAGGGGAGGCGATTGTTGATATTTTGCAGCAAGGCTATGGCCATGTGATCGCCAAAACCCTGGTATCCGCAAATTGAGGAAACGCATTCACTTCCTATTTTCAGGCTGCACTTTCAGGTTGTACTTTCAGGTTGCACTTTCAGGTTTCATTGCTCGGGAGAAGTCACAAGCACATCTAGCAACTCAGCGCCGCTAACCTCTCCAGAACCCTCTGGGTAGTTAGCTATTTTGTGGGTAATCGCCAGGGCGCCCACGGCTGAATTTTTATCCAAAATCACCGTTTTCAGGTTGGACCTGGCGGTGTAGAGCGCACAGGTACAGCCTGCTGGACCACCGCCAATAATCACTACATCAAACTCGTAAGTATCCAAAATAAGCGTCCTAAGGGACAGAAAAACACTAGCTAAACACTAGCAAAAAAGAGAAAAGTTCACCCCTACTCACCTATAAAGTTAGGCAAAGTAAAGGTGAACCCGTCAGCCGAGAGGAGAGATTTCACAGCCAACAAAACGGTCGATTACAACCCCTCTTCGCAACAATATGAGAAGGGTGAGATCGGGGAGACAAAATGCTACAGAGCTTTATGCTACAGAGCCATGCTGCAAGCCAGTGTTACAGACCTGTAGCGGCACCTGCAACCATAAGCATAACCACAGCAATAAGGAATACAAAGGCAGAGACAAAGAGATCCTTACCAACATCACCCAGCGCTGACATATCTATGCGCTCTCCCCGGAAGCCCCCAGCAGACTTTGTAGCCAGATCTGGCCGCTCAGTGAGGTCATAGCGGGCCATTCTTGCGAAGGGCAAACGGCCTTGGACCTGCTGGGGTAGAATGCGTGATCGCTGATAGGGCACAATCGACTCCCCAAAGTTTGTCAAGTACTCTTCACTATTGAGCAAGGCACTAATAAACCCCTTCACACCCTGGGTAGCCAACACAATTGACCAAGTGATTTTTTCCTGATCATGAAACACCTCTCGGCCCAAAATACGCTGAATGCAGATCTCTACAAAGCGATAATTGCTATTGCTCTCGTAATTCAGCCGCTTAAACGCATCAGAATTGGTTAAGCCCTCAATAAAGTCCCTGACAGTAATTTGGTAGCACCTGAGCTGAGACTCTAGGAAGGGCTGCCGGTAGTACTCCAACATATGCTGTTCATGGAAAATTTGCCGGTAGGCCGCTTGAATTAGCTCTGATTTTTCACTATCTGTCAGCGAAATAGTCGCATCAAAAATCCAGGGTTGCTCATCACTGCCAATTGCGTAGCTAGCAACACGTTGATTTTGGCTGACAGGTGGGTAAGACAGTGTTGGGAGTACCATAGGATCTTATTCCAAGGGATTAAAGGGTTATTGAAGGTTATAATGCGTGTTGCTTGACGGGGAAATTAGGGAGGTAGGGAAATCGGCAGATGAAGATCACCACGCAACATGTCTCATCCGCCTAAGTCCCTTAATCCCTCGCCAATGATGCCTTATATGTGAGGCGTCATCACATATAAGGCATTGAGGTTGCTCGCTAAAACGAGCAGTTCAGTAGCTTTGATTAGGCGGCAGCTTTATATCGAGCGGCTGCGATGCCTCGAAAAGCATGCCATAGGTGCCCTCCCAAGAACAGGATTCCTAATAGCAACTGTACAGAAGCACTGCTTTGGTGATCGACACCGTAAAGCTCAGCAGGGAACACAGTTGTGTTGTAGCTGACGAAGGCCCAAGAGACAAAGGCCATAAAAGATACAGCACCTAGGCTATAGGAGAGAATGGCATCCGCATTGAGCTTAATAGGTACAAAGATGCGAGCATTCACTAAAATATGCCAAAGACCACCGCCAATCAACAATATGCCAATCCAAACATGGCCGCCAATCACATCTTCGAGGTTGCTAACGCTAGCGATGCCCCAACTACTCCAGCCATCAGGCGTGAGCCCTACGAGGTAGCCAAAAATATCGATGGGATTAATATTCGGCTCAACTAAGCGAACACCCCCCACGGCTGGGTCATAAACGCCACCGTATTGGGTTGCCTTGAGGACAAAGGCCAGGGCAGCTGCACCCAGGAATAACAGATGATGACCCAGAATAAATGTCAGCTTATTAGGATCGGTCCACTCGTAATGGAACTTTTTCGCTCGACCGGTGGCATTTTCAAGATTGTTGGGACCGCCAAAAACATGGAACAGCCCCCCTGCGCCCAGCACCGCTGAAGCAACTAAGTGCAGCATCCCAATGACAAAATAGGGGTAAAGATTATCAATCTGAGCGTTGTCGCCAACACCCCACCCTAGCCGGGCCAAGTTGCTAATCAAAGAAAGGTTCTGCTCGTTCAAGGGCAATGTGGGATCATAATTAAGCACCTGGGAGATGGTCGTAGCTCCGGCCCAAAACATAATCAAGCCAGCATGGGCAATATGAGCCCCCAAAAGCTGACCAGAAAGGCTGATCAGGCGGGCATTACCTTCTATAAGGCTCTTAGGATCATAGGGTGAGGTTGCCCCTTGGAAGTTTGAACGGTCAGCGAATGTTGATACCATACGATGCCTCCACGTATAAAATAGACAACAATGAAATCAAACTAGAGCAGGACTGCGAACAGAACTGGGGAAACGACCGAGAGAACAACATAGCGATACGTCATCCTGGAGTATTAGAGAAAAGTAGATTAGAGAGCAAAGATTAGAAAACACATCTGCAAGCAAATTCCTAAGAGAAACGTTGGTACAGAGCCCTTTAAAATAAGGTGCAGATGTGGGTTGAGAGGAATCCATCGGCTGCTGTTCATGGCACCCTCGTAACTTAGGAACGAAGGTGCTATAAAACAACAGAGTCAGGATTAGTCAAACTTTTGCGTAAGCATTGCTTTCTGCTTATGCGTTTAGGAAGGGCAATTGCTCAGAAGCTCTACCCAACTCGGCTGAGGCCATATTTGGATCAGGCCGGCAAAGACCCCCTATCCAAATATGGCCGTCTACCACATCGTCTAGAGTATTGACAGCAGCTAAGCCTTCTGAATGCATGGATATATCCGAATGTGTGTGCAGCGTCGATAGCTTGCCATCAATAGTTTTTCACCAGGGATGCCGAATACACTCAGCAAGCTAGGCGTTTGCTAAAGTCAATTAGCTATCGAGAAATATAATCAATAACGCTTATAATACAGATTAGATTTATTCCCAATAGAAAAAAATTAACTTTTGTTTCGAACATGGCAGTGATGACCAGGAAATAAGGATTTTCGATGTTAGAGGTCAACTTCTCCACTAACTCAAAACACTGCTAAAGATAAGGCTTTTAGGGAAGTGTTGGAATCAGCTCACTAAAGCGCAGCTCTGTTTATTGATAATTAAAATCAATAAGTAGGATTAGCTTGATTAGTAAAACAGGGGTAAAGAGGGAGGGTATTTTGTAACCTAGATTTCTTTTTTGACCCAGCGAATGAAGATGGCAAAACTGAGTAGCCAATACATACTATTGATTCTCAGCATGGCTGACGGATAAAAGCAAATAGCTCGGGAGCTATCCAACAGGTTAAACAGGATCAGAATTCTTCTAAGCGATCGCACAGATAAAGGCGATAGAGCGGGCAACGAATCTCTACTCGATTGCCTTGGAATCTTACGAGCCCTAAACTGTTGAGCCGAAAGCCCACCTCTGACTTGACCCGCGTGGAGGCATCGGACTTGAGGATGGTTTTCATTGCGTCGGCCATGTCAGGATTATCTTGTAAATGTGCCAACAGATTTCGTAGATGTTGGGTATAGGGACCGGCGTCTGTGGGGGCAGTCGTGATTAAATCCTCAACACTCATCTCGGGATGGGTTCGCAGTTGTTCTAAGGCCTGTTGAAATAAATAGGGATGCCCCCCGACCAAATCACTTAAAGCTTGAATTTTTGAGGGGGATGCCTGAAGCAGATTTTGTCTTTCGACGAGCTGCGTAAGCTGTGTTTGACTGAACTCAGCGAGTTCTATGGGAAGCCCGACGTTAAAGGGAGAACGGTTGATGTTTAAGGTGGGATAAATATCTGTTGAATGGGCGATAATGGGTCTGAGCTGTTGCCAGTCTGGCAAGATGCGCGCGTCTTCGTACCAGGCTCTGAGTAGGCTGAAAAAGTTGGTGGCAACGGCTTCGTAGGAAAAGAGGCGATCTACGTTGTCTAGGGCAAGAACAATGGGGCGATCGCTCTCTTGCAAGATATAGGTCTCAAAATATTCTGTACAGCTTGTATTGCTACCAAGTTCCTCGTCCCAGTAGTCACTGAGGTTGTTTTCTAGCTTTAGCTGTCGGGTTACACGGGTGCAAAAGTATTTTAGAAACCGGTCGAGGTCTTGGATGACAGTGGATTCTACCCGGAGTAGATTTATCGGGACGATGGCATAGCCTTGCTGTTCGGCGTAGTGCAGCACTCGGTCAACAAGCCAGGTTTTACCCATTTTGGGGGGCGCTTTGATACGGATAAGCGCGCCGGGTTGGACAATGGCGTCGAAGCAGCGCTGCTCAGCAGGTGGTCGATCGATATAGCAGTCGATATCTTGCTGGGGGACTGGGCTGGCACTGGTAGAGGCCAGTCGTGATGAGGACGATGCCGTTGTTGATTGGGGTGTTTCCGTTTTTTGCGATTGCCGTGCTCGGTAGCGTGCTAGAGCGCCTCGGAAGCTACGCTTGGTTAGCTTCTCGCCTGTGGCTTTGGATAGTTTTGTCCACAGACCGTAGCCGACATCGCTGTTGATATATTCTAAGGTGTAGCCTAGTTCTTCAGCGATCGCGCCGTAGCTTTTGCCTTCCCAAGAGCCCTGCAAAACTTGGCTTTCAATGTCGCTCAAGTGTTTATCGGTCGATTCAAAAAGCAGCTGATCTGCCAGCTGTTTTGCCACCGTCCACGTCAATTCTGAGTCTGAATCCATCGAAAGCCTAGCAGCGCCCATAAAGCATCGGCTCTACTATAGCGGTTTAGGTCGCTTAGAGCCGATCTAAGGCAGATTCTAAGCCAGACTCAAGGCGCTGAGTTCGGCTCAATACATCTAGAAGTTCTGCTTTGGTTGCCGTGGAAATTTCGATGATGCCATGTCTGCCGGCAGGTTGGTACCAAGCGTAGGCAAAGCTCACGCCCAGGCCCTCTTGTTCGACCGCTTCTCGAATAAAAACCTGAAGACCGTTTTCGGTTTGCATAGAGATGGTTTCTGAAATCGTAAATCCGGACATTTCTAGACCCAGGGCATAGTCTTGAGCGGTGAGTTCTGTGGGGTTATCGATGAGCCGAAAGCTTTCTGGATTTAGGGCATCGGTCCCTAGCACCGGTAGCCCCAAAGTCAGACATTGGATTAGGTTGAAATCGACTGGATGCACGATGGCGATGGTGCCATTGTTGTACAGCAGGGTACGGAAGTTGGCAGGGATGGTGACTTGCAGCCCAAAATCAGCGAATGTAGCGGTACGGGTGGTCGTAGCGGTGGGAATGTTGTTGTCTCCGGGACAGTCTGGTTGAGTGGTTGCTGAGGCGACCTGTGTTGAAGCAGCTAGTGTCGAGGTGGCCAGTGTTGAAGTGGCCTGTTTCAAGGCGGCAACAGCGGGAGATGAAAGGGATAAAAGGCTTATGGAGAGTACAGCGATCGCACTTCTGAAGGCAAACATCTTGGGCTGTAAGGAGCGAGCATAGTGACGATAGAACATAGTTAAAAGAAGTCGTTAAAGAACTTCAGAATTCAA
Organism: Cyanobacteria bacterium P01_F01_bin.53; assembly: GCA_039186165.1. Taxonomy (GTDB): domain Bacteria; phylum Cyanobacteriota; class Cyanobacteriia; order Phormidesmidales; family Phormidesmidaceae; genus Phormidesmis. Next base: position 8,171 of record JBCDAG010000134.1, on the reverse strand, counting down.
ACTTATGTCGCAATCATGACTGGCTTTGTTGGCTGACACCATAGGTTTAAATGTGGGTTCAACTGGGAGCCTGGCATCTGTCTTGATAGGAAAAAATGGGATCGAAAAAGATGGAAGAGAAAGGATGAGGAAATGGCAGAGTTTAACGGCAGATGATTTAACGACAGATGGTGCGATCGCTCTCTGCAAGATATGTCTGGTTCAAGTATGGGGCTAAGCGGTTGCAGGCTTTTGCTATCAAGGTGTTTAGGCTATCAATGGACCATACCTTCAGCTGAGTGGTGGGCAGGTTAGGATGCAGGCTAGGACGATGCGTAACCGTCATGATTTTGCGCCAATCAGCACTCATGGAAGGAAGGCGATCGCTCTCGTATTGCGCCATCTGTCGTCCTTGCAAGTCCCAAAGGCGGGCGGTTTTGTCTGTTTTGCTATAGGTCAAAATTTGGTTGCCGTCTGGACTAAACTGCACTGCGTCAATACCCTCCTCATGCCCCACAAAGCTTGCCAACAGTTCTCCCTCTAAGCTCCAGAGCTGTAGATCACCGTTGTATTTGCTGACCATAATGCCGTCTCCCTGCGGGCGAAAAATCCAGTCTCTCCCGCGTTCAAAAGCCAACGGCGTTTCCGTGTAGACGTACTGGTTTTCTGGCTGTGCGAGCGGTTGCGTGTAGAGGGTAGCGCCTAGCTCTACATGGTCACTGACGGCGAAAATCTGTTGTTTTTTCGCGTCGTACCAAGCCTCACGAACGAGTGCATTCATACCCAGCGGATAAACGCTGGCAATCGACTTTTGCTGCGCCGCGCTCCACAGTGATAGCCCAGGCCCCTGACGAACCCAAAAATGCAGGGTGTCCCCGGATTGAAAAGATAACAACCTGCCACCGGTCTCGTAAGTTTGAACGTTGCTGTGTGCTAATGAAACAAGTCGCAGCTGGCGATCATTCCAGGAGGCTAAATACTGACCATCCGGCGTCCATCGCAGACGGTTGCCCAGCACTTCGATTTGGTTGATTCGCTGACCGTCCGCAGTCCAGATGTTGCTGATGCAGGCTTCTGACTCAGTGGTTAATGGACACTCCAATGTCGCGACATGGCTGCCCCCTGGCTGAAAAAACAGCTCAATGGAGGCATTCTCAGGCGTGTATGCATGAATAAGATCGCCTGCTAACGTCAGGAGCTGGAAAGTTGATGCTGGCTTATTTCCGTTTTGTTGACCATCCTGCTCTTTCACCAGAGCGATGCGGTTACCTGAGCGTAAAAATCCAGATGTGCGGCTAGCTGTTTGCCCGGAGATTTGCTCAGAGGCTTGGGAAAGCGCTGACCTGTTGTCATAAGCAATAGGCAAGATGGACAGGGTACTTTCTTGCCCTGGTAAATCAGTGAGATCGATGCTGTCACCGTCATTGCCGACCGGTCTAAAGTTCAGGCCAGAGAGAGCAATGCCATTTTCAGCAATACCATTGCCAGCAGTATGACCTTCAACTCTATGAACACCGCTCAACCGCAGGTAGTGGCTGAGTGGTGTCGCTCGATCAAAGTTGTTCAGATTGAGTTCGATGAGTTCACCAAGGGGACTGCCGTTTTGGTGCCAAAACTGTAGATAGGTGCGTCGAAACCCGTCATAGCTGAGCAATGTGGCATATGTGCTGGCATCTTCGCTGACCCATACGTTAGCCACCTCTTGCAGGGTGACATCGGTGCCATAGGCAACCACCGCCTGTTTTGGCATCTGGGTGAGCCGTGTTTGAAGGGCTAAGAGGGGGGCGATCGCAGGATAGGAGAGAAGGGACCGCTGGTCTGTGACAAAAGGCTGTAATCCCTCGCCGAGTTCAACGGCTTCCACCAGATCGTCTAAATTCATCCTTGTTGACTGCCTGACGAGTGCGAGTGCGGCGCGCTCTAACTGTGTGCCGACGGTCAGCTCATTTCGTTCTATGCGGGCGATCGCAATCTCTTGATTGGCCAAATCTAGGTCAGCACGGGCCAGTTCTACCTGTTGTTCCGCCTGCTGGCGTTGGGCTACGGCCTGGGCTGTTTCTGCCCTGGCCTGCTGGGTGTTTTGTTGGGCGGCATCGGCATCTGCCTGAGCTTGCCGGGCGACTTGCTCTGCGGTGACGGCCTCGTTAAGTGCTGCTTCTGCGGCGATCAGCGCTTGTTCTGCCGATTCTCTGGCCTGCTGAGTTTGCCTATTAGCGGCTGCGGTTTCGCGATTGGCTTGCACGACGTCTTGCCGAGCTAGCTTGGCCTGTTCGCGTTCGGCTTCAGCCGTAGCGTGACTATTGTCTGCGTCTAAACGCGCTTGCTGGGCAGCCTCTTGAGCATTTGCGGCGTCTACTCTGGCAGACTGAACGGTCTGAGTAGAAAAAGCGAGGGAGCCTGCAAGGAGTGCCACTGCCACGCCAAAAATGCCAATGCCTTGCTTAATTCGGCGGTTGGCTCTGCGGTTGGCCGTCGCCAATACCTCTTTAGCCTGAGATTCTACAGCCAGTGCGGCTTCGACTTGGGTCTTTTCCGCTTCCTGACAAGCAGCTAGGTAGGCGTAGTCCTGGTCACTCAAGCTTTTCCCAGTGGCCCAAGCCTTAGCCGCCTCTAAGGCGAGACCCGTGAGTAAATGCGAAGGGTCTTGGCCGTTGGAGGCTATCCAGCTATTGAACGACGGGGCATAGGGGCGGATATCGGCCAGTGATTGGGCCACCCAGCTAGCGTCGAAAACGCGGCCATAAATAGGATTAAAAACCTGAAGCTGACTGTGTCGCTTAGTGGTGAGCCCGGTGAGTCTGAGCTCTTGCTGCTCTGGGCTATCGTTAGCGGTAATGCCACCCTGCGCTAAAATCTGTTGATACAGACCAAGCAGTCGATTTGTTCTTTCGGGATGCGCGTAGAAGCGATCGCGAATGGTTCTTAAATGTTCGGGCTCGTCTTGGCTTTTCCAGTTATTCAAAATATATGTTTTGACGATTTCTTCGACAGAAGTACTGGCTTCTGTTCCGTGAGTAGCAACTAGCTGACAGAGCTTTTGGGTTAGGAAAGGCTGCCCGCCTGTCCAGGTCAAGATATCGCGAAGGACTTGGTCTGGATTGGCAATAGTGACTTGGCTCAAACCGGGCTGCAAGGAGGCTTGGGCTTGCTCGAACTGGAATCCATTGAGTGCGATCGCCCTGCCAATATTGAATGGCGTCCGTTGCTTATCGGCAATTAAATCGGACGGTGTGGCTACCCCCAGTAAACAAAAGGTCAGTCGTTGGTAGGCGACATTATCAGCTCTATGGTTGTAGCAAGCACGAATCCAGCTAAAGAAATCATCGGTGGAAAAATCGAGACCCAAGACGCTATCAATTTCGTCGATAAAGATAACAAGATCACCCTGAATCGTTGTGAGCAGTACTGTTTCAATCAGTTCTGAAAGTTGTTGCGCGGGAGAGAGAAAGTCGTGTTCTTTCCACCAGGCACGCCAGTTAAAGGCAGCGTTACCAGAAGCGGTGACGTTGCGAAAGTTGCGCATAATGCGATAGGCAACGCCTTTATACCAAGCGCTGGGTGTGCTCTCGGTACCCATCGCGGATAAGTCCACCACACCGCAGGCGATTCCTGCGGCCTGAAGCTGCTGCATAACCCGAACCCGCAAGCTCGATTTGCCCATTTGCCGAGAGTTGAGCACGTAGCAAAATTCGCCCCGCAACAAGCCCTGATACAACTGCTGGTCGGCCGCTCGTACCACATAGGTTTGATCGTCTGGTGGCAAGGAGCCACCTAGGTGACGATAGGGAGAAGATATCGGCAAAGTCATGATACGAAAGGGCTTTTGAGCACAACCAACTAAGGTATTCCCGCATCATAACGGCGACTTTCACCCCAGCCAAGCAGGATCCTATATTTTCAAATTTTTGACTGACGTGTGAAAAAACTAATTTTGAAAGGCCCCATTTAGCCCAATAAAAACCTATGGGCAAACCGATTTTGAATTGGGATGATGAGTTCATCGAGGTTAAGGCGTCACCGCCGCAGCGAAGTTTCGACGCTTTAAGCAACCTCTCTTTTATCTTTCGTCGTTAACCAATCCACTATCTGGTAAGAACAATGCTCAACACTGCTACTAAGAATGTCGTCAGCGCTAGCTTTATCCTCTCAACGATGCTGACGCCGATTGTCGGTTATACATTACCGGCTGAGGCGGCAACTCGACATTGCCGAAATGTGACCATGAAGGTCACGAATGCGTCAGGGAAAGAAATCAAAATCACAGATATTGACTATTACGATCCGGATGCAATTGGTGACTGGCGCTCCGAGCCCATTGGGAGTCACAAGGTTGATGACGGCGAGACCTGGGAAAAAACGCGTCGGCTTGAGAAAGTGAATGAGCAGAACACACGTATCCGGGTGGACTACAAGCTGCGCGACAATGATGGCGACTGGGGCTGGACACGTCGAGTGGAATCGACTGCGGCCGTTTGCAGTCATGATTCGACGTACACGGTGACTGTGATGCCGCCGGTTGAATAGATAGCTCTAGATCAAAAAAGGAAGCAATTTGCGAAGGTCGTCTAGTGCCTGAACACCTTTCGCAAATCACTTCCTAATGAGCACTTAACTAAATTAGCCAGCAAAAACTATTGGAACAGAGTGTCTGTAAAAACATCTTGGGCAACCATAGATGACCATAGCACTATTGATATCGATTGCTGTTTAAAGGTATTCTCACTGAGTAGAGGATAATAATTCAAATTTGGATAGGAGCAACATTCACATGAAAAGTGGAATGAAATCTGTAGGGCTTTTCTTAGCAACCGGCATGGTTGCAGGGTTAGCGGCTTGCGGTCCAAACACGGCTGATACAACTGTCGAAGAAGCGCCTACCACCGAGGAAGCGGCACCTGATGAAGGCGGCGAAGGTGGTGAAGGCGGCGAAGGTGGTGAAGGCGCAGAAGAAGCGGCACCTGATGAAGGCGGTGAAGGCGGTGAAGGCGGTGAAGGCGGCGAAGGCGGCGAAGGTTAGACCTAGCCAAGCACGTGAACACTCACGAAGCCCCAATAGCTTTTTCAAATAGAATCTCTCATGTGGGTAGCAATCAGTTTGGTTGCTACCTTTTTTGTTGGCAACTTCAAAAATAGGGATGGCATGTCAAGACCACAAGTATCAAGACCACAGCTCACTTGAGCATTCGGGCAAAGGTTTATATATTGGCATCGACCGAAGCGTATCAACGGTGCCAATATATGCTTCAATCATGCGGAGCGATAGCTGCCAAGCCTGGTTGGCTTGTTCTGGAGAGGACAGCGATCGCGTTTTTAGGTGAATGGCACAGGAGAATCCATTGACCTCTGCATCTGAAAAGGTGGCTTCTTGAATAATCCATTTGAACTGAACAGGCTGGTTAAACCCTTTTTCCCGTAAAGATCTTTCAAAGTGAAAATACAGTGCAAAGTAATTGATGGCATCTTGTATGCAGCCCGTACAATTCCAAGCAAATTCAAGGTATCCCTGGCGGTAACAACCCGTTTCTGTCGCAAATAACTCACTGCTACACCCTATCGTAAAGAAGCAGGTTGCTCCTTTATTAATCGATTTCACAAGGGTCTTCAGGACAGTGTCTTCAGCCAGTTCTGGAATCGTTTCGATAAGCGCAGGCTTTATCTTTAGGTTTTTGAACCCATAGTTGCCTGAGTCAACATCTTGAATAAGGCGATCAGCTGCATAAGGAATCACCTTTGGCTGAGAACTCAGAGAGAGTTCGTTGTGATATAGGAGAGATGCCATCGCTACTTTTTGAGATTCATTCCCGTTAGAATAATAGAACATAACGCTACGATTGGAGTGCAACAAACGAACTTATGTTTGGAGTAAAGCCACCGCAAGAAATCGACTGATAAGAGATCAACCGCAAGAGATTGATAATCCTGTTGGAGAATGTGAGTCTGTGTAGACTCGCTAAATGTTTGACAGAAGAAAACCCGCCTCCAATACGCCTGGAAGAGGCAGGTTTGGTTGGAGTCTGGAGAACTGCCAACGTTATAAGTACCTAAATGGAGCACCCCAATATCCTTCAGCCATAACTTCAGTCCTTGAGTTTCTGTCATCAAGCGATACACTCCCCGGCGATGCACTCTCTACCAGTAACAGGACAAGAAGATTCTACCTAATCACTCAGTATAACAAGACTCTAATACTTAGGGTTTTGAAACGGAACAGAGATTGCTTACAGCAATGACTGGGGAGTCAGGTGCTAGGACTTAGAAGGGTACTTTCCAGCTTTGGTTGAGCCTCTCGATCAGAACAAGGCGAGGCTCTGAAATACGCTTCACAACACTCCACAACTGGAGTGCTTCAGTCGGTGTTTGAAGATTTACCTTTAAAGGTTGAAAGCTACTGCACTGGCAATCAATGTTTAGCTCCTGCAAGCGACGGTATACTTGCCAGCGATCGTCACAGGACACAATAACGCCAGACAACATGTATGCAAACCTCTCTAAAAGGCTAAAAGCAAGGAGTGAGCTATGCAATGACGCCCTAACCAAAGGCTTATGAACAGATGGTTCGGAGCTTTATACTAATGACATTTATTATCATTAGGCTTAACTATACCTGCATTTGACAATCAGTGTCAAGAAGGAATTGCGCGAGCGTGGCCTTAGACACGACTTTTTTGTGTACAGACCATTGAATTTTGCCTTCGCGCTCTAGTTTTTTGAGCAGGCGCGTGATGGTTACCCGTGTAGCACCAATAGACTCAGCAATATCCTGATGAATCAGCTTGACGGGAACGCTCAGCCCATCTTTCGTTGGCTCACCGAATCGCTTGGCAAGCCAACACAAAAACTGCATTAAGCGTTGCTCTGCCTGACGGCAATGGACAATCCTTAATAACTCATTGGACTGCTGCACTTGAGCCAGCACCGCTTCGCAAGAAAATGCATAGTTTGCAGCCAATGGCTCCGCAATAACAGCATTTAAACACTGGATTTCATAGGGAGATATTTGCGCGATCGCCGGACCAACAATATCGCCCACACTCCAAAAACCAAGCGGAATCGTGTCACCTTCGGCCCCCCAAGTAAAGGTCCGCACATAGCCACTGTGAATTCGCCAAAGGGCATGATCGCGGATAGGCAGCTGGTCATGACGCTTAAACTGAACGGTCTTAACCTTCCCCCAATCCCTTTGCTGGGGCGAGGGTAGGGTCGTCACGGAAGATGATGTGCGCGCTTTTGATGGGACGAGATGTAGAGCAAATGCCATAGGAAAGTCCAGAAGTGGGCAGGCAAAACAAGTGAGCAGACAGAGGAAGACAAGAGCCCATCACAGAAATCACAAAACGATGGCGCTTATAAAGATTACGAGACAACGACTTTGGCTGTTGCAGTGGCAAGAGTTGTCAGTGGCTGTTGAGACTGTTGTTCCAACGAAGCACACACCTTGGAAATATGCTCTGCAATGACATTGGCCACAGTCTCGGCGTGGTGAAAGTGGAAAAAGTGCTTGCCTTCGGGGCATTGCCACAGGCGATCACCCGGTTTCATGGCGTCATGCCAAAGCGTTTGTTGTTCACTACACACAATCGAGTCGTGCTCGCCATTACACACCAGCAGTGGAATGTCTGTGCCGCCTGCGGGAATTTCAGTGTGATGGGCAAGGGAATGAAAGGTGAGGTTGCTATCTAAATCTTTGGCCAGGAGATGGGCCAGCGCCTTGCTAAATCTGTCAGGCTGCTTACCAAATAAATTGCGAGACATTTGAGCCAAAACCATTTCTCGGCTACAGGGCAAAAGCTGCCTGAGGGCATAGTAGTGAGCTTGCCAATTAACGGCGGGCGTTGCATTCACCGAGAGCAGCGTTAAAGAAGCCACTAACTCAGAATGCTGACGGGCATACAGCAAGGCTACAATACCGCTCACACCGTGACCTAACAGATGCACTTTGTAGCCGGTATTGCCAGAGCGGCGCTCCAGTGCAGCGCAATCACTCACATACTCGTGTAAAGCTGCCACCACAGCATCAACACAGCAAGGCTCATCCATCGTTTGAGAATACCCCCACTGCCTGACAGGTGCTATTTTTACCAAGCGTGACAGCAATCGGCGATCAAAACATTTGAGATGTGGGCTAACTGAGAGCCAAAGCAAATTAGGGTCGTCATTCATGACATATGTGCGCATCAAGCAAGTAAATCGGC
>JBCDAG010000133.1:0-17310 GCA_039186165.1 Cyanobacteria bacterium P01_F01_bin.53 | reverse complement strand
GCCATGGTCGCTTTTCAATTTAATTTTCAGCCCCGCGTTTCCACGACACAAGTGGTGGCGATGGAAATGGCTGGCCAAAATTGGTCTCAGCTCCTTAAATATGACGTCACCGTTAATATCCATGTATCCCTGTCCGAGGAGCTAGGTGAGCGAGTTATTGGGGCGGCTATTCCTGTGTATGCCCAGGCAAAGATTGCTGATGTGCAGGCAGGTTTGGTTAGCGATGCGACCTCAGCAGATGATGAAACGGCATCAGAAAACTTAATGCTTTCCGAGGTGGCTGATGGCTTTATGCGCTATAGCACGCTCACCAGTGCAGGCCGGGTGGACAGTAGCGACCTGCTCTTGACCCAGGCCAATGCAAAAGCGCTGGGATTGGAACCAGCCGAGGCTTCATCTTCTAGTCAATCTGTTGATGGCTACGTGTTGTTCAACAGTTTGAACGATAGCCAATATCGCTGGGATTATCGTGATGGCACGACGCCAACTGACAGCGAAAATGCGCTGGATTTGTTGAGCGTAGCCCTACAGGAAATTGGTCATGTTTTAGGCTTTGTGAGCGGATTAGACACAACGCAGGACAATGGCGAGCCCAGCCGAGCGTTTTTGTTAGATTTGTTTCGCTACAGCGATCGCAGCTTGGCCCAGCAAGCGCAAGAATTTTCAGCGGGTCAGTCGGCCTATTTTTCAATAGATGGTGGCAGGAGTGAGCTTGCACCATTTTCTGGTGGCATCAATACGACGTCAGGAAGCGGCAACAGTTTTCAGGCGAGTCACTGGCTCAACGATGGGATTGAAGGCGGCAGTCAACCCACCGTTGCTCAGACACCACGCCCCCGCAATTCAGCGTTTGACTACTTGACCGCAATGGCTTGGACACAGTACGCGCGCAATGGTGGTTATAGTAGTTCTGGCTATTATGCCCAGCCTGAAATTCCCCTAGAGCAAGCTGCGTTCAACGTCGCCTCATTTTGGCAATCGGCAGGGTATAGTCCCTCGGGAAGCACCGGGTTCAACGGTGTAACGGTAGCCGATAGAAATCCACGGGCTAATCCCTTGGGCGTTATGGATCCAACCCTAGCGCCAGGTGAACGTTCAACCATTTCAACGCTAGATTTACGGGCTTTTGATGTTTTGGGCTATGACGTGGCAGCTGGCGCGTTGGAGATTAACGACGACCAGATGAGAACGTTGGCCGAGCGCGCGATCTCCCAAAGGCTCGACCTTGACGTTGCCGATGTATACAACGCCGATTTGTACAACAACGATCCGAATACTAACCCTCTCATCCGTGATCTTAAAGATGATATTCAGCAAACGCTGGAGAGCAATGCTGATTTAATTGAACGTCGTCGCAGAACTCGCGTTGACTATAGCTCTTCTTTTTGGCAACAAAGTACAGATACGAATACGGCCCCAAATACGGACTTGAATACGGACAGCCAGGCGACGGCGACAGAAACCACACCTTTCGCTGAACCGACAATAGCTGAACCGACAATAGTTGAGCTGAACACTGCCCTACTAGGCAATCAGGTCTTTGAAGACGCCAACGGCAACGGACGGCGTGATCGAGGTGAAATAGGTATTGCCGGTGTGCAAGTGACACTACAAGGGGCCGGTGGAGACGGTCAGTTTGGCACAACCGATGACATCACGCGCACAGCCGTGACCAATCCAAATGGAAAATATCGCTTTAAAGAGTTAGCTGCTGGTGATTATCAAGTTACCTTTAGCCTACTCGATGGCTTTGCGTTTACCGAGGCAAATGCAATTGCTAACGACCGTCGTGACTCCGATGCCGATGTGACGACAGGTACAACAGATATCATTTCACTGGCAGTTGATGAACGCAACAGAACTGTCGATGCTGGTCTAGTAAGGCATCAGGACAGTACTCCTGTGGGTGCAGGCAGGCACTCGGAGGAAGAGGGAATTTTAACTATTGACAGCAATCCTAATGGATTGAGTCCCCGACTCGATGAACTCCTCAGTGGCGGCACAGGAGAAGGCGCTGCCAAACTGACCTCCTTCGAACTCCACCAAGACGGCGGGGTTCACCCAAAGGACGCCGTACTTGGTGAACTTAGGTTATGGCAAGACCTAAGCGCAAAGGGGACTGCTGACCAAGGCGAATTAGACCAAAGCGAATTAGACCAAGGCGAATTATTGCGCCTGGATTCGGCAGGCATGACCAACCCCATCACTGGTGACAACCCCGTGTTTGCCGCCGATGCGGCAAGTAATATCCAGGGTGCCCATAACAGTGCAGGAAGCCAGGGACAACTGCTCGAGCAGGTGAATAGTTCCTTTCAATCGGCAGTCTAGATAGCGAGTCAGGCCCGTATAGCAGAGCGCCAGTGCAAAAGATTTCCGAGTGCAGATATGTTTAACAAGACCCATGTGCTGAGGGTAGGGGTGGCCACCATAGGGGCTGGCATCGGAACTGGGCTGCCATTGCTCAGCATGGCTCCCGGTATGGCCCAAGTCATTCCCGATGGCACCCTACCCAACAATTCTGAGACGACTCGCGTAAACCTCACCACCACGATTACCGGGGGTACCCGCAGCGGTGACGCCCTCTTTCACAGTTTCGAGGATTTTCAGATCCCTGCCGGGGAGACAGTTCGATTCGATAATGCAACAGATCTAAGCACGCTGGTAACTCGGGTGAGTGGTCCTTTACCCTCCGCTATTTTGGGACAGCTAGCGAGTACGGGCAGCGCAGATTTCTTTTTACTCAATCCCAACGGCATCACCTTTGGGGAAAATGCCCAATTGAATGTGGGCGGCTCTTTTATCGCCAGTACAGCAGAACAACTGCTGTTTGAAGGGGGGGCTGTTTTCAGTGCGCGATCGCCCCAATCGCCGCCCATGTTAGCGATGAGCGCACCGATTGGGTTGCAATATGGCACCAACCCTGGCGATATTGTTGCCGTTGGCAACGGCAATGGCTTCCGCTTAGATCCCGATACGTTAGAAGTCCTCTCTACTCAGCCCCGTGATGGGTTGGCGGTGAGCGCGGACCAGACCTTGGCGCTACTGGGGGGCAATGTCATTTTAGACGGGGGCAACCTGACTGCCGGTGAGGGGCGGGTGGTACTTGGCGGGTTTGGGAGTGGGGAGATCCAGCTCGACAGAGATGATTTGGGCTGGAGCCTTTCACTATCATCATTAGAGGCATTAGACGCAGAAGCAACAGAAACAGGACTCATCAGCCTTGGGTTCGCTTCGTCGGTGGTGACCAGTGGTGATCGCGGCGGCGATATTCAACTGTTTGGCCAGGTGTTAGAAGTCTTAGAGGGTTCCGCGTTGCTGGCCAATACCTTAGGCGAGGGACGGCCACAGAACGGGATGCCAACAGGCGATCTCAGCATTGTGCTCACCGCCACAGAAGAGATTTTTCTCTCAGGTGCCCGTTTCGAGAATTCACCCAACGAAGATGTTGCCCTCTTTCCCACGAGCCTCTTTGCTGAAGTCGGCTTTGATGCCACCGGGCAGGGGGGAGATATTGCGCTGCGTGCCCCCATTGTTGCCATCGAAGCGGGGGCTCAGGTTTCGACCAGCGTCTTTGGCAAGGGCGCAGGGGGCGATATTTCAGTGGAGGGGGAAACGGTGAGCCTGTTCGGGGGCACCCGTGACTTTAGCAGCAGCGGCCTCTATTCTGCCGTGGCCGATTTTGAGGCCACTGGGCCAGGGGGCGATATTACCGTGCGGGCGAATCAGCTCACGATTGCGGGCGGAGCCACCATTGATGGATCTACCTTTGGCCCTGGCAATGCGGGTCAGATTAACCTGAGGGCAGAGGCCGTGGATATTGTGGGTGGGGCAGCGGGCCTTGGCCCCAGCGGTGTGGCCTCGCAAACGGAAGGGGATGGACAAGGGGGCAACGTGCGCATTGAAGGAGATCGCGTAAGCATTCTAGGCGGCGCAGAGCTTTCGAGCAACGCGGTGTTTGGGCAGGGGAGCGGCGGTCGGCTAGAAGTCGTGGCCGATCAGCTCACCCTATCTGGCACCTCTCCCAGTGGGTTACCGAGCAATCTCTCATCTCTATTAGCCGTCGATAGCCAGGGACGCGGGGGCGAGATTGACCTGAGGGTTGGGCAGCTTGAGGTCGCTAATGGCGCGGAAGTGAGAAGCACCACCTTCGGGATAGGCCCCGGTGGCAAGCTTGGAATTCAGGCGCAGTCGGTGAACTTAGTGGGTACCGATGATGCCAGCACGGGCCTATTTGCAGCGGTGGAGGCGGGCGCTCGGGGTACGGGCGGAGAAATCGCTGTCAATGCTGATCAGCTGGCAGTGGAAGACGGCGCACAGATCGTGACGGGCACCCTGGGCGCAGGGCCAGCGGGAAATTTGCGGGTGAGTGTGAATCAAGTGCAGCTATCGGGCGGCAACAATACGGCTCGCAGTGGTTTGTTTGCCAGTGCGCTGTTAGGCGCTGGCACGGGCGGCTCAGTGACGCTGGACACCGAGCGCTTAGCCGTGAGCAATGGGGCGACAATCAACGCTAGTAACTTTGCCAGCACAGTCGATGGACCGCCGCCGGGTCAAGGCGCGGCGGGTAATATTAATATTCGCGCAGGTCAGATTCAGCTCAGAGATCGCGCGCAGCTAACGACCGATACGTTAAGAGGTGATCGCGGCAACATCTCCATCCAAAGTGATGTGATTACGCTTGCCGATCGCAGCACCATCAGTGCCAACGCCTCAGAGACCGCCACTGGCGGCAACATTAACATCAGCACCGGATTTTTGATCACCCGCCCAGAGGCCAACAGCGACATTACGGCCAATGCCGTACAGGGCCAAGGGGGGCGCGTACAGCTCAGCGCTCAGCAGGTGTTTGGCATTGAGTTTCGCCCTGAACTGACGTCCCAAAGTGACATCACCGTCAGTTCTACCTTTGGCCAAAGCGGCGAAGTGTTCGTGGAGCTGACCGATGCCGATGCCACCGATGATTTGGGCTCGTTACCGGAAACGGTGTTACCTGAGGACCAGCCGATTGCTGCCGGATGCTTGGCCGATCAGGGCACTGCTTTTGTAGCCAGCGGTCGAGGAGGGCTGCCCGATAATCTCTCGCAACAGATGCAGCCTGCCAGTGGCTTGCCTGCCTTTGAGCGGAGTCTGAACCCAACAGTTCTAGAAGCCACGGATTTAGGACCAACAGACCCAGAAACAATAGAACGCCAACAACGTACGACCGGTTTGTCCGTAGAACAGTTAGTGGCACCCCCAATTGCTGAACAGCCTATTGTCGAAGCGACGAGCTGGGCACGTAATGAGCAAGGTGAGATTACATTATTGGCCCACGAACGCAATCAAAGCGATCAACTCTTGGCCGCTGGGGTTTGCTTGAGGAGGACCGTGTAAATGAATAGAATTTTCACAGCTTGCCTGCGAGGAAGATATTTGCTTTTGACAGGGCTAACTGTTCTGTTGATAGTCGTGGGCTTGGGTATGCCAGGGCTCGCCAACCTAGACCTCTCTGAACAGACACGGCAGACACAGACCACAGAAGCACAGACACAGACTGTGACTTTCTACCTGGATGCAGGGCAACAACTTTATCAGGCTGGGCGCTACGCGAGTGCGATCATCCCCTGGCAGCAGGCTCTTAAATTAGCGATGCAACAGCAAGATGCTAAACAAGCCGCGATCGCCCAACACTATCTAGCCATTGGCTACCAGGTCTTAGGCCAATGGGACCAGGCCCAAGCAGCCATTGAGCGAAGTCTAGAACAATTAGCGACCTTAGATCGTGACAATACCGATATCCAGTTTCTCTACGCCCAACTGCTCAGTACCCAAGGCAGTGGTCAGCTGCAAACCGGTCAAGCTGAAACGGCATTAGCCATTTGGCAACAGGCCCAGACAATTTATAGTGAGCTGGCCGCTACCCAGCCGGGTGCCACCCAGCCGCTGCTGCGTAACCAGCTCAACCAAGCCCAGGCCCTGCGCAGTCTGGGTTTCTATCGTCAGGCCCAAACCCAGCTAGAAAGCGCTAACCAAGCCTTGGCTGAATTGCCCGACAGTGTCACCAAAGCGCAGGGCTTGCAACGCCTGGGACAGTTACTTGTACGGGTCGGCGAGCTGGAAGAAGCGCAGTCCGTGTTGAGTGACGGGATGGCGATCGCGCAAACGCTCTCTGAACCGGTGTTGATAGCGTCTATTCAGCTAGATCTGGCCAAAGTCGCTGCCCAACTGGGTGCGTCTGACACGGCCTTGCAGTTAGCTCAGCAGGCTCAGTCCACTGGCGATCGCCCAACCCAAATCGCAGCAGCCCTAGAAGCCTTCTCTTTAGCTACTGACCAAACAAATGACCAGACAACTGAACAAACGGCCTCCGCTGCCCAAGCCCTACTCACCCAGTTGCTCGACCTACCGCCCAACCGTTGGGGGATTAACGTCCAAGTCTTCTTTGCCAGAACGCTGATTGATGATGTTGGCCTGCGGTCACTCAACACACTTGGTCTCAGCAGCCAAGACATTTCCCAGCTATTAACCCAGGCGATTGCCCAGGCCCAGTCGTTAAGCGATACCCAAGCTGAAGCGGCCGCCACCGGCCAACTCGGCCATCTCTACGAACAAGCCCAGCAGTGGCCCGAGGCCCAACAATTCACCCAAGCGGCATTATCGCTATCTCAATCGCCCCAGCCCACCTACCCTATGGCTCAGTGGCAGTGGCAACAGGGTCGCATTCTCAAAGCCCAGGGCAAGCAGTCGGCGGCGCTTGAACCCTACCGCGCCGCTGTCAATGGATTAGAATCCCTTCAACAAGATCTGATCGCCCTCAATCCAGATCTTAAATTTTCTTTTCGTGAACAGGTAGAACCGGCCTACCGCGAATATATTGAGCTCCTGCTTAATGATGTAGATGCCCGCCCTGCCCATGAGCAGCAGCAGCGCCTACAGCAGGCCCGAGAGACCCTCGAAGCCCTTCAACTCGCAGAGCTGCAAAACTATTTTCGTCAGCTTTGTCTCACCTACGACACGCGCGACATTGAATCGGTTGATCCTACCGCTGCTGTTATCTACCCAATTTTGCTCGATCAGCACTTAGAGGTTGTGACCTCGTTACCAGGCCAGCCGTTGCAACACTACAGCGTGCCGCTCTCGACGACTGAACAACAATCCCTGCTTAGCAACACCCTTGCCGCACTGCATCCGATAAGCCCTGTCGAAGCCGTTTTGCCTTATGGTCAACAGCTGTACGATTGGCTTATCCGCCCGGTCGCTGCCAATTTAGCTAACCAAGATATTCGGACGTTAGTTTTTGTGCCCGATGGTCTGCTGCGCAATATCCCCATGTCAATTTTGCACGACGGCAACGACTACTTAGTGAGTAGCTATAGTTTGGCCTTGACCCCTGGCCTCCAACTGCTCAATTCCCAGCCGCTAGAGGAGATCAATTTTCAGATGCTCGCCGCTGGGCTTAGCGATGCTCGTCAGGGCTTCAGTGCGCTGCCTGGCGTGAGTCAGGAACTGAGCCAAATTCAGCAGCTTTTCCCTACACAGATCCTGCTCAATGAGCGCTTTACACGAGATCGGGTGCTTAAACAAGCAGAGCAAGACCCTGCGACGTTGGTGCATTTGGCGACCCATGGACAGTTTGGGGCCACCATTGAGGATACCTTTTTGCTCACCTGGGACGATCGGGTCAGTGTCGATGACCTCGATCAGCTTCTTCGCCCCAAAGGCGATCGCCCCATTGAGCTGCTGGTGTTGAGTGCTTGCCGTACCGCTGAAGGCGATCGCCGTGCCGCGTTAGGCATGGCTGGTGTGGCTGTCCGCTCAGGGGCCAGGAGCACCCTGGCCAGCTTATGGCGAGTTGAAGATAACTCGACTGCCGTGCTGATGAGCGAATTTTATCGTTTGCTCTCGGAAAAACATCTCTCTAGGGCTGAGGCACTGCGTCAAGCCCAGGGATTGCTATTAGTCGACCCTGTCTATAGTCATCCCTACTACTGGGCTCCCTTTGTACTCATTGGAAACTGGCAATAATCCCTTTAAAAGCTATGCAAGAAAAACGTTTTTATGTATCTCGGTGGGCTTACTTGGTTCGATGTTTGTTGACCAGCGTCATGCTTATTCAGGCTGTTCAGCGTGTCGCGGTGGCTGAGCCCCATGCCTTAGAAAATCAGGGTAACCATAAAAGACAAGGACATGAGCGTAGTACGACAGCGACAGCAGCTAGGACAGTCGGTACTGATCAGATGTCTACAAATAGCAGCTCCACACGCACAGACAATAATGACAGGCGTGACAATTCACAAAATTCACAGACCACTCATCCCTCTTTTCAAGAGCGGTTGAGTCGATTTAGTCGAGCTATTTTTATGCCGCCGAGAGAAGGGGCTCCCAGAAATACAGCGACCGCAGGCTCCCGTGACGAAAACTGGTGCATCGGCGATCACACCCCTATGCGAGCACTGATGCCTGCAGAGAACTACGGCTTAACCTTCGCGGCTAGACCTACCATTTGGGTAGATATGCCAGCAACCCGAGCCGAACAGGTGGTATTACTTTTCCAAACTGAAGGCGGAGAACCCCATGCCCAAAACACCTTAGCGATCCCTGCTTCTCAGGAAAATGGCATGGCGGCATTTCAGCTACCAGCGACGACCCCTGCGCTAGTAGTCGGTCAGCCTTACCGTTGGTCATTAGCAGTTATATGTGGTCAGGCACTCAATCCCAGCGACCCGCTGTTTAATGGTTGGGTTACACGTACTGAGCGATCACCCCAAGCCGAACGAATCCTAACAACGACCACACCAACTGAACAGATAAGCTGGCTAGGCTCACAGGGTTATTGGTACGAAATGGTTTCTTTGATGCTAAGAAATCCTGAATTATTGGACTAAAACAGCGTTGGATGTGGGTCGAGAAGGTTGCTCCTTGTTTTGAGTTCACCTAACCAGATCTTTTTTACGATGTTTTCATGTTGGGCCGAACCGTCACTTGCTAAGCCACGCTGTTTGCCAAATGAGCTTTTGAAATTTGTCTCTCTATTCAATTCTCCGGATAATCGCCCCTGGGATTGGCAGGCGAATCCCAGGGGCGACTTACTCAAACTTCAGTAGGATATGGAAAAAATTAGGGAAATTTAGGATGAATTCTAGGCGGTTACAAGTTGAGCCGCTTAATAGTGTGACTTGCGATTGAACCTAGCTAATCCAACTTCGGAAGATACCCATAGCTGAACGTTGGTTAGCTATGGGTATCTTCACAATATTCGCTTAACGAGTCCTGATGCACCCTACTATCAATATCAATGCTTAGCATTTCTATCATGCGATCGCACCCCGGCTTCAAAGACAACAACTCCATTGGAGACTCTTCTCTGAAGGTCGTAAATCGTTTAGCCTCTAGGTACAGGTTATTATGTCAGGCCTGTCTTAGCTTGAGTGTGAGCTATAGCTTATTACTGGGTAGTTTACCGTGTGCGATTGCACAAATCACCTCAGACCGCAGCCTTCCCACAACCGTCAGTAGCCCCGACAGCTTAAACTTTACGATTGGCAGTGGAACACAATCAGGGACCAACCTGTACCATAGCTTCAGTCAATTCTCGGTCCCGACGGATGGGTCTGCCTTCTTCAGCAATGCACTAGATGTTGAAACTATCTTTGCTCGCGTTACTGGGGGCGACATTTCCAATATTGACGGACTCATTCAGGCAAACGGCACAGCAGATCTGTTTTTGGTGAATCCATCTGGGGTAGTGTTTGGTCCCAGTGCCCAGCTCCATCTCGGTGGTGCTTTTATCGGTACCACCGCCGAGAGCATTCACTTTGCCGATGGAAGCGAGTTTGGCGTTGCCGATACTAACACTCTCCCCCAATTGACGGTGAGTACGCCTATTGGTTTGCAGATGGGGACAACATCAAAAGATATTCAGGTCAACAACATTGGGCATAGCCTAAACGCAGTCAGTAGAGCCCCTATTGTAATGGGGGCAACACCGAGGGGCTTGCAGGTAAATGCCAATAACACTCTGATCATAGTTGGTCGTGCTGTTTCTCTGGATGGGGGAATTCTATCTGTTGCCGGAGATGGAAGGACCCATTTGGGAGCAGTATCAGCGCCCATACTAGTTGAGCTCATTGCACCCACTTCGGATCGTCAATCTTGGCACTTAGATTACAGCGGTGTTTCTCAGTTGGGAAACATAACACTCTCTGGGCAGTCACTCATCAATGCAGGAAATACAGGCTCAATCGAGATTCAAGGTCACAATATCTCTATTCAGGATGGTTCTGTCATTTTCCAAGAAAACACCACCAGTCAGGCTGCCGGACATCTATCATTGCGGGCAATAAATACCCTTGACATCCAAGGTGAAAGCCTTAATGGCCTGAGAAGCGGCGTCATTAGCGATAACAGAAATGATGGCCAAGGTGGAGACATTTTACTCTCGGCCTCTCAAATTATAGGCAGCAATAACGGCATGGGCCTTCGCAGCTTTACATTTGGGGCAGGTAGAGGGGGGGATATTACAATCGATGCCACCACCTTGGATATGATAGGGGGCGCTAATAATTTGGCTCTAGTGGAACTCATAACAATGGGCGCAGGCAACAGTGGTACGCTGACCGTCGATACGACAACTCTTCACATGCAGGGTGCAGCGCTTGTCAATAATGTCAGTGGTGGCACGGGTAACGCTGGCAGCATCATTATCGATGCCTCAGAATCGGTGGTGATGGAATTCAATAATTTTGGCTCAGCTGCCGTCATCACCTCATCTGCACTAAGCGCAAATGGCAATGCTGGAAATACGACGATTACAACGCCCACATTAGCTCTACAAGATGGGTCTTTAATTAGCTCATCAACCTTTGGCGCAGGCAATGCAGGCACTATTACCATCAACGCCTCAGACAAAATCACCATATCGGGTGAAGGATACTTTGCAGGCACCAATACTGTTGAAGCAACTCGTATCCAAACAGCAGGGGATTTATTGCCTAGGCCCGCCCGAGCCTTCCGCCGTTTACCAGACACGATCACTGGCAGTAGCGGTGATATTGTTTTGAACACCGGAGCTTTATTTCTTGATGGGGGGCAGGTGAGTGTCAGTCACGATAGTGTAGGGGATGGCGGGATTCTGGAGGTGAATGCTAGACAGGTTACCCTTAAAGATGAAGGAAGCTTATTGGCCTCGACTCAATCTGGTAACGGCGGCAATATCCAACTAAATGTAGACGAACTTTTGTTCATGCGATCTGAGGCCTTAGTTAATGCGGAATCCTTAGGAACAGGTAATGGTGGCAATATTACGATAGATACTCCGGTGATTTTTGGGTTAGATGATAGCGATATTGTGGCTAATGCGGTGATAGGTAATGGTGGCAATATAAACATCATCACTCAGGGGCTCTTTGGTCTCGCATTTCGCAATGCACTGACACTTGAAAGCGATATCACTGCCAGCTCTCAGTTTGGCATCAACGGTACAGTTAGTATTAATGATGTTATGACTGAGCCCAGCGCTAACTTCATTAAGTTACCTGAAGCACCCACTGATATTGATGAGCAAATTGTTGCTGCCTGTGCTGCTGGTGAAGGTAATCGGTTCATAGTGTCTGGACGTGGTGGTTTAGCATCATCACCCATCGATACAGTGTTGAACTTAGGGCCTTGGGTCGATGTGAGAAATATCAGTACTTTTGATGCTCAGGAGAGTGTGCCCAGAGGAAGCAACAGCATGTCATTTAATCGTGCAGAAGCATCAAACCATGCCCTCATGGAAGCGAGCGAATGGCAGGTCAACGACCGCGGGCAGATTGAATTGTTAACAGCTTCGGTCGGTACTAGACTCAGTTCTGAGCTGATGCTTTGTTTATCTCGACAGGCACGCTAAATTCAAAAGTAGCCGAGTATATCTGGCTCAATAGCCGATATCGTTGAGATATGCCGCCATGGCCTTCTAATACTAATCTCTAACCGGTAAGTTTCCGAGCACGCCGAGAGTACAATATGCATCAATCCGGTATCACAGGAAGCATGGTGTATAGAGCCCATTTGAGATCTCAAGAATCGGCAGCAAGTCGCTTAAGCATTAGCCTGACGAAGCAAAAGTCCATTTGGGCCTTGGCATTCACAAGCGTTCTCTCAAAGTTCTTTGTCAGGCTCTTACAACGCTCCATCCAGGCATTGGAGCGCTCAATCACCCACCTCACAGCAACCGGTACAAACCCTGTTTTTCCTTGGGCTGCTTTTTCGGCTTTGGAGGGTTTCGGCGAGAGTTCAAATCTAATTTTTCGGAGGATGCCTGGATAGACGGCCTCCAGCGTCTTTGTCAGCTTGTCTAGGCTATATCCGTTGTCCAACAGGATAGTGATTTTCGGGATGTTGACGGGCTTAGATTTGAAATATTGGATGTTGAGTATCAACATTGCAAGCAATCCCATATCATCTGAAATGTTCGCTGGCGTACAGAGTGTGAAAAATGGAAAGCCGAGCGTATCAACTGCTAGATGCCGTTTTATCCCGTTCGTTGCTTTATAGAAACAAAACCCTTTTGAATCCACGCTTGCATTGCAGGTGTTCTTCACCGCTTGCGAGTCTGCCATGATCAAGATAGTCCATTTAGGCTTTTTTTTACCTGTTCACGGACCTGCTCATGCAGCAGTGTCATCAACTTTTCCAGTGTGTCTGCTTTGCGTCACTCGTTGTAGTGCCAGAAAACCGTTGAATAGCGGTGCGACCCCGCGTCGCTTCGCGCCGCTAGGGAACGCGCACCAAGCCACGGCGGGAAGTCTTTGGGTAAGTCCTCCCAATTACAGCCGTTCTTGAGTCGATAAAGCATGCCATCAATCAGCTCTCGGTAGCTCCAACTCAAGGGCTTTGTCTCTTTCTTTGGCGGTAAAACCGATGGCAACAGCGGTTCTAGAATTTCCCATTCAGCATCAGTCAGACTGCTTGAGTAAGTCATAATGATTGGGATAGAGGGGCTTTAGTATTTTCGCGGGTTTGGTAAAAGATCTCAAATGGGCTCTATAACGCACATATTAAAAGCGGTCCAATATCACTAGGTATACCACCTCTTAATAGGGAAGGAAGAAGTAGTGATAACAGAATCAGACTAAACAGTCCAACAGCACTTCTACCCCGATTCAACTTTATCCATCGAAAGCGTGTCGCAAGGCTGATAAGCAAGGTTTCGAACAAAGTAGCTGCTTGGACATAGAGCATCCCTACGCCTAATCCAAGCGTCCAATCTGCAATCGGCCTTATTTTATGTGGATTGAGGACGCCATACTACCAGTAGTGCCACCAAGCTGCCGCCCCTATCAAAATAAGTGCCCCAAGTAGACTAACCAGCCCAATAATTATATTTCGTAGAAGCTTAGAAGGGGACGTAATATAATAGGAAAATCTTGTGTAGATGCGGCTAAGGTGTTGAGAAGCACCTGTTGCTACAGTAGCTTCAGGTAAGATTCCGCTCACTTCTAGGATGTGCTTTAAAGTTTGGGCAAAGCCTCATTATTTTCTTTGTTCAGAATGGCTGAACCAACAGCACTTTGTTCGTTTTCAATCATATCCGTTATGCGCTTTTGATTACGCTGATTCTCGGCTTGTTTGAGATATTCAAGTGCAATTTTGGCAGCCGCAGGATTGTTCGCTTGCTCATTCAAAATGGCTATCGTAGCCAGTCGCAACTGCTGGCGATCGCTTCGACGGGCAGTGACTAGTGCTAACGTCCCTGCCGCTAGGCCAAAGCCTAAAGCTGCAGGGACCCAGGGAATCCACCAGCTACCGACAAAGGCCCCATAGCAAGCAGCAGCGAGTCCCATCCCGAGGGTTAATAACGCGATCGCCCCCAGCCAGCGGTGCTGCCAACTGCCCAGCAGCGCTCCCAGGAATGTCCAAAGGGCCACCCAACCATAGCTCAACCAAGCTGGCCACACCTGCATCAGGGGCTGTCCATCTATGGCCGCGCTCAGCAATTGACTCACCAAATTGGCGTGCAGCAGGACCCCTGGCATTTGGGTCGGAACACCATTACGCTTACGGCTGTAGGGTGTGAGCAACAGATCATTAACTGTCGGGGCGGTGACCCCAATGAGCACAATGCGATCGCGTAAAGCCCCAGCTGGAATTTGATCTTGTAGCACCGTTTGCAGACTAAAGATTTCAAATTGTTCTGCGTCACGCCAGTAGTTTAACAACACCTGATAGCCACCGGTATCTGCCCGAACATAGCCGCCACTATGAGGCACCAACGGCGTCAGCACTGATTGTCCCCATTGAATGTGATTGTCCGGCAATGGTTTAGGCTCGATACCTCGCTGTACCAGATACCCGGTTGCCAACTGTAGGGCCAAACTCGTGTAAAGCCGCTCACCCTGGTAGATAGAGAGTAGCCCTCGTCGCACAGTGCCATCGCCATCGAGCACCTGATCGGCAAAGCCATGCTGCTGAGTGCTTTTGAGCCCAGGCGGCGGCAAAATGCGGGTGCCCACCACTTTCTCAATGCCGACCAGATTAGAGGTGGTTGCCAATTGCTCATTGAGCTGTTTGGTGCCCGGTGCCACCGGCAGATCTCGGTAGATGTCGAGGCCAATCATGCTGGGTTGATGTTGATTGATTCTCTCAATCAGCTCAGCCAGGACCTGATCGGAGAGTGGGAACATACCCAAAGCCTGGATGCTGGTCTCATCAACGGCGATGATAGCGATGCGCTCATCGGGGGCGCTCGCGGGCCGCAGGCGAGTAAAGGCATCAAACATAGCCCACTCCAACGGCTGCAAGATGCCCGTCCACCGCAGTAGCGAAACCACCACCAGTGCGGCTACAGTCAGGCCCAAGACCCACCGATTATGCCCGGCAGCACTAGAGGCCGTTTGTTTGGCCAATCGCCGCGCTGTGCCGACCATCTCGGCAGCATCTTCAGCTGCTTGCAGGGCAATTTGTGCCTGCTCTCGTTGCAACGTTTCTGAGGCTAGGGTTTGTTCTATCGCTGCACTGCCTTGCTCCTGACTTAAGCTCAAAAACTGGTAATCCACCGCGCTCAACTGCTTATCCTCTGCCCAAGTCAATGCGGCCTTAAGCGCTAACCCTTCCAACAAGTATCGCTCGTCCTTGCCTTGAGCAGCCAGCCATTGTTCAAACTCAAGCGCATAGGGCCGCAAGTCAGCCAACTGTTGTTCTATCCAGGCAGTGTCGAAAACACGTCGATAGATAGGATTCTTGACCCGTAGCCAGCCTTGCTGCTCAATCACTAACCCTGATAGCTTTAGCTCAATTTGCACTGGATCGGCGCTGGGTGCGATACGTGACTGAGCAGGCATATCGCTGGCAGCAGGTTCGCTGGCCAAAACTTGCTGATACAACCCCAGCAGATTGCCTGCGATCGCAGTATTGCTCAAAATGCGATTGCGAATGGTGCGCAGATGCTCAGGCTCATCCTTAGCCTCCCAATTGTCGAGAATAGCGGTGTGCACTAAAGACAACACCGTTGCCGATGATTGAGGATTCTCGGCGAAATGGCTGGCCACGATCTGGCAAAGCTTTTGGGTTAAAAATGGTTGCCCATTTGTCCAATACAAAATCTGTTGTAAAACCTCACCAGCATCGGAGACAACTGGCTCAAGTCCTGATAACAAAGGCGTTGATCGCTCAAAAGAGAATCCGCCTAACTCAATACCATAGCCGATGTTAAAGGGGGTACGCTGCTTATCCAACATAAAATCAGCGGGGGCGGCTACGCCAGCAAAGGCGAAGGTGAGCCGCCCATACTGAGTTGAGGTGGCCCGACGGTTGTAACAAGCTCGCAGCAGCACAAAAAAATCATCACAGGGAAAAGGCAAGCTCAAAATGCTGTCGATCTCATCAATAAAAACAACAATAGAGTGTTGAATTTGGACCAATAAAATCTGTTCAAAGAACAACGACAAACGCTTATTTAATGAGAGGTGGCTACAAGATTCCCACCAGTCGATAAAATCCAGCCTCAGGCTAAAGCCCATAGCCAAATCATGAATGATGCTGGCATACCATTGCTCCGGGGCAATGTGGCGATTTCCCAGCGTAGTGAGGTCAATTGACACGCAGCGAATGCCTACCTGTTGCAACCGGGCCATCACACGCACCTGAAGGCTGGATTTACCCATTTGCCGAGAGTTCAGAATGTGGCAAAACTCGCCAGATTTCAGCGCCTGGTATAGCGTTTCGTCGGCTTCTCGTTCAACATAGCTCGGTGCAGTAAGGGGCAACGCTCCCCCAACTTGATAGGTCGCTGGGGCAGGCTGCTCGGAAAAAGAATCAGAGAGACTACGGGATTTTGGCATGAGCAGTGGATAGAGAAGATTAAGTTGACTATTTCAACACTTCACCCAGGTATTGACGATACAGTTCGCAGCTAGGGCTAGCAGCCTGATTATTTAGCTTCACCAGGCCCAAACTCTCCAGTTGAAAGCCCTCTAGAGGAGGACATTTGACAGGCTCAGGCTGAGTCATCACCTGTTTGAGAAGGAGGATAAGGGCCGGATGACGATGGACAAGTCGAAACTGCTGGCGCAGGTGCTCGTAGTAGATGCCCTGCGCTGTAACAGCTTCTGATAGCACGGTTTCTAAATTGACGCCTTGGCTGGCGATCCACTCTAGAGTGAGATGAATTAAATTAGGCTTTCCTCCGACGAGCGCTATCAAATTCTTCACCTGTTGTGCTGACCAGATTAACTCGTATCGCTTTGCAAATTCAGTGACCTGCTGCGGGGTAAATTCTGGCAATTCAATTGAAAGGCCAATATTAAAAGGTGATTGGTGTTGATTCAGCGGAATGTAGACCTCCGTCGAGTGAATCACAACCAGCCGCAGCTTGTACCACTCGTCAGTAGAGTCATTGCTGTGCTTGGCCTTTTCACACCAGGCACGCAGTAGCCCCAAGACATCAGCTGCGATTGCTGGGTGTTGGAACAGCACGTCTACGTCGTCTAATGCAATGACCACAGCCTGTTCCAATTGGGGCAGCAGCACCTGAGAAAAATAGTGCGTACAGTTGTAGTTACTACCAAAAATCGGCTTCCACTGATCAGCTAAGTCCGCCTCTATGTCTAGCTGGTCACAAACAATGGCACAAAACCATTGCAAAAATCTATCCAGGTTGGCAAAGATGTCCGCGTCTGCCAATCGCAAACTGACAATCACTGTTTGCATCTGATACTGGCGGGCACAAAGCAATACCTGATTGAGTAACGCAGTTTATCAGAAAGCAGTTAACACTATGGCCTATACTAACGAACGTTTTCGTGTTGGTGTAAATGACAGAATGTTAGCTGTTACTGCTCTCAACCATGATAT
>JBCDAG010000132.1:0-17327 GCA_039186165.1 Cyanobacteria bacterium P01_F01_bin.53 | reverse complement strand
ATCGCTCAGTTTATTGCCGACCACCTAAGTCAGCAGCAAAGCGGCCCCCACAAAATCTATTGTTTGGAGCAGCCCCAACAGCTCAAAGGACTCTTTCGCGGGGTCGAGATGACCATTGGTATGCGTTTCCATGCATTGGTGATGTCAGCGGCAGAAGGGTGCCGTAGTTTTGCCATTAGCTACGACCCCAAAGTCGATGCCTTTGCCCATGATCTGTCTTTAGAAGGCTGGGATCTCTCACCTACCCCTGCCGTACTGCCGTCCCTACCCAGTGACCCCCAAGTCCTGTGTAAAAATTGGCTCAACTTTTACGTGAATGGAGAAACCCTCAGTCCCGGACAAATTCAATCTCAGGTGGATCGAGCCTTTATGCATAGAGATTTGTTGGTCCAAGCGTTATTGGGCGAAGACTAATAAAGTAGAATATATGTACTAAAAAATGCGTTTTGGCAGGTCATCCCCTGCGAGGAGTATAAAATGTTACGGTCTGTAACGGATTTTCTGGCGCTAGGCGGGCAATTTGGCAGGCTTTATCGTCATTTGTACGGAATTTATTGATGTTTTTTGATTAGGGCTACTGTTATTGGAAGTTCTGTGCTACTACTTTAGGGAGCCATTTTTTCGTGACTCTCTACGGTTGTTTGTGTAGTGTCATCCGTGTGAGCTCTGGGGCTTTGTTTTTGAGCTTTGGAGTCGCCTCGGCGTCGGTGATGTATGCCTTTTGAGCCTTCTGTTGCAATTTTGTTTTTTGCGATCTCCTTTATTGTGATCTCCTTTATTGCGATCTCCTTTATTCCTTTATATAGATATGAGCGATAACCAGCCTCCTAAAAATTCGTCTGAGCCTCAAGAGATAGCGTCCCAAGGCAACATGGATGGACATAGTTCACCGTCTACTGGCCCTGTGAGTGAGAATTCTGCGAATGACGCTGTAGAGAATCAAGCTCAGCTTGAGTTGGTTGGTGTCGCGCCTGATGTAAGCAGTCCCAATGCAGTCGGTGGTGAAAAAGCCGGTGACGAAAAAGGAGACTCTGCGACTGATTCTGACTGGGAGCCCCTCGACTTGCCTGGAACGCTCAATCTAGAGGCGTCTGAGAGTGCTGTTGAAAGTGATGATGAGAGTGATCGCGAGACTGAGCTGCTGACGCTGATTCACGACCTCAATGAATGTAATGACGTTCTCCTGTCACGGGTTTCACACCTAGAGGGTGAGTTAGAAAAGTCGCAAGCAACCCTCAAAAACGAGGTCGAGAAAGCTGCCTTCGCCCAAGATAAAATGGCCAAGCAGGTTAACGCTGAGCAGGCTTCAGCCCAACAGGTCGCTCAAAACGCACAACAGCAGGTCTCCAAGCTTGTCAGTCAATTAGAGACGAGCGAGCAGGCCTTAAGTCGCCAACAGCTCATTAGTGAAAATCTTCAGACTGAGCTAGCCAATAGTCAAGAGCGAGTCACCCAGCTTGAGCGCGAATCTGCTCTGGCCTCTCAGCAGCATGCAGAAGAAGCAAAGGCTCGGGTCAAAGCAGAAACCACGAGCCGAGATTTGCGATCGCGTCTCCACCGCCAACAGCGCTATACCCTCCAGTTCAAAGCGGCCCTGGAAAAATCTCTTACCGTGAGCACTCGCCAGGCCAATACTTACAGCAATGCTGTTGATATCTCCTCTCCTGATGTAGGTCGAAGCGTTGCCCAGCCGGTTTCTTTTAATGATCCTGCTGCCAATAAACCTGCCGCTGTCACGATGCCTAAAGCTCAGCGCATTATGCCCTGGGCCGCTGGTGCCACTGCTTTCCAAGGTATTGATCCCCACTTGGAAACCCTCATCCGCAGTGCAGGCAAGCCCGCTGTAGAGCAACCTGCGCCAAGTGCACCCATCCTGACAGAGCCCACCCGAGGAAGTGTGCTGCCAGTGAGTAATACGCCTGGCCTGTCAAATCAGCCCGCCGCGGCCCCTGACTTACCCACTGATCCAGAGGCTGAAGCTAAGCTATGGCAGGATTTAGAGCGTGTGATGAACACCTCCTCCACAGATGAGTCAGCTATCGAGAAACCCGCAGAAAATGCAGAGAATCCTGTTCCTGTGGAGATGCTTGATCGCCTGAGAGATGGCCAAGCAGGGGATAGCAAAACAGGTGAGAATAAGTCTCCTGAAGCGTCATCCTCTAAAGCGCAAGTAACGGCTAATCCTGTTAAATCCAAGCCTATCGAGTTTAAGCCCAGCGAGCCTAAGCTCAATTGGCAGGAAGCCGTTGTGAGCAGAAACACGCCAGCGGTTACTGCTCAAGATGAGCCCGTTTCTGACAATAACGCTGTGCCTGAAGCGGCGAAAAAAGATGCTGGAGCCCAGGGAGTGACTAAAGTTTCTACGGTACTTGAAACCATCAAAGGGATCGCCAAAGAAAGCGTTAAAGCCGCTATTCCTAAGCAATCTACGGCTTCTGCACCTCCTGCCAAAAAGGCAACAAAACCTGAAAGTGGTTTTACAGAACCGTCTCCTTGGGGCAAGCCGCTCCCTGGGCAGACGTCTGAGCCTGTATCGCCTGCTGTATCAGCTACGCTCAAGTCTCCTAAAAAGACTGCTAAGCAACCCGTTGAGTTAGATTATTTACCTGCTGTAGATGCGGCTACTGCTTCTAAGATTTCTCCTGTTGTAAAGCCGCTGCGGACTCAGAAAAAGAAAGTTAGCTCTATGTCTGCTGTTGAACTCCCTACTTTTCAAACCGCTAAAGCAGGTAGTTTTAAGCGTTAGTGTTTAAGGCTAGTTCTCAGTTTGACTTCTAAATTTGACACGGCTACTGGCCATCAAATCATCCAAAAAAGATCCCCGACAGCTTGCAAGCTGTCGGGGATCTTTTTTAAGAGCAGTGAATTGTGAACGAGTTGCTAGTGCGACCTCTAGTGCAATTTACTGAGGAGAATCGCTATCACCCATTGCCATTTGTACAACGGTCGGGTGGCCCGCATCATCGTGGTACTTATTCGCCCACTGACTAATGAGTTGGTCTAGCTCATCAAATGCGGTTTCTCGTTTGCTTTGGGGAATGTTTAATTCCTCCAAAATACGACGCGTTCCGGGATGGGAATTGGCCCACTCTCGCATTAGGCGGAAGTAACGAGCCGTATCGTCCATCATGGTGTACGTTCTTTCTTCTTCACCAACGGGTGAATAAGATGCCCGCGTTAGCGCATAAAAAGGCATGCCTCCAATGGGAGAATCAATCCGAGCCACGGTACCGGCGTATATCAAGCGTCGGCGAATGTGCTCGGCAAGGGCGTCACTGAGGTTCATGCGCCGCTCTTCAGGCAAGTTTTCCTGCGATCGCGAATGCAGAAAGTCTACAAGCTCCATAAATTGGAAGCCCGTGAGTAGCTGCGCATCGGGCAAAGGCTCAGTTAAGTTAGCGGCTTTTAGCTTCGCCTCCACCTGGCGCTTTTCTTCAGAGCTGAGGTTGGTGCCGGGTACCCGAAACTCACCGGGTTTCCACTGGTACTTATTCAGCCATACGTGGGGCAGCTGAATTAAATAACCGGGCTCTTGAGAACCCAGCATTTTGAGCAGCTTGCCCTCGGTTAGTGCCGCCTGCATTTCTTCAACAATGGCCTTAACTCGCTTAGGCTCAATGTGATGAAGGTGCCCCGTCATCCGCAGATTCTTTTTCTGCTCGACGTAGGTGGTATAAATGGCACACTTGGCGGCCGTTGCTGCTGCATCTAAAAAAGCGCCATGACGATGGCCTCCGGTGCACATGGCACTAAAGGCCAAGTACATCATGATTTCATCAATGGCACTAGGTTCTAGTTTTTTTACTAAATCGGTGTTGCTGGTCATTAAAACGTAATCAAGCGGAAATGCTCAACATATAGAATGCACAGAAAACGGATGGGAAATAGTCTAGCTCGTAGTGCAACTAATACCTGACTAGTGCCCGACCGATGGTAGATCCGAAGTAGCCAGCGTTAGCGGCCAGCATTACAGTAGCCAGCGTTAGCGGCCAGCATCAATAGTTAATGGATAGGTAAAAAAGACCTGATTCAGGTCTTTACCTTCGTAACCATTCTACACCGGTTATACCCTAGTCAGGGGCAGACTATCAAAAACCATTCCCAACTATTGGATCCACTAGTTTGTTAACCGTAAAATTAGGGATAACCCCCAGGCGAATGGCCGGGAGTCAACCCGATAAATACGTAAGTCAACTAGTTTGGTGACGATTAGAGAACCGTCCGTAAAGGGATTTGTTCCGATTTTATGAACTTACGGACAAAAGCCTTAACGGTAAGGCTTTATAAAGACTGAGGGCGTACTCGGCCACTGCCACGGTGAGCTACTGGCCCTCTGTCTTGCTTGCTTTTGTTCTCTGCTGGGGTATCGTTTATTCGGCCACTCCCCCGGTAGGAAACATCGACAGCATCGGTCCCAGCATATTCTACAAGCGCTGACTCCGAAGAGACTGGTAACCAGTTCTGTGAAGCCGCTACGCTGTGAGAAAGAATGCCGGTGGCACACGAAACGGCAACAAGGCTGCCGAGCAGGTAGTGATGAGAAGTCAGCATGATTGCTAAGTGATTTCCAAGTCGTTAATCACTGTTACGTTGTTGACCTATAAAGTCAGGAAAAACTATGTGAAGAATTGATGGTGTCAACGGGAACAAATTTGTGTGCAAAGTAGCCATTTTCCTGCTGCATTCCACATACCTAGAACCTCTACTTGTTGACGGTCCAATATCTGTCGAAAAGCGTCCGTAATTTCCGAGCTAACTGTTACTAAAAGAAAGCGTTTTGGCAGCTCCTTCACACTAGTTTGATAAAGCTCATAGTGTTCTTCATCTTTACGACAAAAAACTCCCTTTATAGAGATTGCGCTAGTTGTTTTGTTAGCACCTTTATCCGTAGGTTTGTCAATATTTGTTTGATCGGTATTTACGGTGTTGGGTGTGCTGTGACGCTGTTTGGCGTTGGTGCCTGTTTTGGTGCCTGTGCTTAGGTGATAGCCATTGCTGGGATATTTGTCGGGATGGGCAAGGTAGTACTGCTGTGCCTGGAGCCAGTCAGGATGCTCCGGTGGAAGATTAAATAGAGGCACGACTGCCGCAGGGGCAGTGGGGTCGGTAATCAGGGCATTTTGGAGTGATCGCACCCCGCCATTTTTCACTAGATCCCGTGGCCAGCAGCCCTGCTCCACACAGAGTGCCGCTGCCATGCCCGCCGCTTGGCCAATGCCGAGCACCACTGGTTGCAATCGGGTTGCCCCATTGGCAATGTGCGACACCGAAATGTTTTTTTCACAGACAAGCAGCCCGTCAATGCTGTTGGGAATGAGTGCTTCGTAGGGGATCGTAAACGGCGTGCCTGTCCAGCGTCCACCCCAGCGAATGGCTTTGGGCGCTAAGGGCATTTCAAAGCCCGGATAATGGTGATCGTTGGGGTAGTTGCCGAGGGCGATCGCGCTCATATCCCCTTCCGTATTCATCGGTAGGGCCGCTACCTGGGCGTCTTCCATGGGCAAAATATCTCGCTCACTCACCGTTGTAAGGCCTTCTAAGCGACGGCTTTCTCGGTAGTAGGGCATCAGGGCAAAGGCACCACCCGGAGAACTTTTGATCTGAGGAAATACCTCGTAGGCTAGGCCATAGCGCCGTCCGAGCTGGGTTTGAATGTAGCGGGCAAAGGATTGGGAGTGCCACCGCGCCTCTCGGCCATACTGTTCTCTGGCGGTATCGGATTCTATGAGTCGATTCAGTCCTACGCCGTAGTCATTGCCTTGGTGCGGCCAATTGATCATGAGCCGATTGTCGGGCAAGCGTCCGTAGTTCAGGCACATGTCGCCTGCAGGGGTGGCGTCATCCCCGGTTTGATAATCACGGCAGTTGGTCCAGGCCCCTTCAAAACAGCTATCGGGTGAGGGCTGTGGGGCAGGGTAAATTTCGGGGGCATCCGCACTGCCTGCCCTATTGGCCCCCCTATTAGCGTAATCTTCCATAAGCACCACCCAAGTGGGCGACTGCACCGGATACTTTTGGGTGATGGCATATAAGGGATCGGTGGGATCGGTGAGTGAAACCGGGGCGCTGGGTTCATCCCAAACATCGCGCGTTTCCCAGCCCCACCGATGCGGGACCTCACCCAGTGCGAGGACATCTCCGAGTTCGGTGCCGTCTATGGTGATGGTGGCCTGCACCAGCAAGGAGTCAAACCTTACGCCCACTACGCAGCCGCCCTCACCGTCACCTTGGCGGAGTACTTCACGAGGCCGCTGGCCCCTCACCCACTTTAGGTTTGGCAGTGCCTTTACCCAATCGGCAAAGACCTGTGCACCTACTGCCGGGTTGTAGGTGAAAAAGCTAACCCAGCCATTATCTAGGCCTTGGGGATGTTGTTGTCTGAGGGCCTTTAAAAAGTCTCCCCAGATCCCCGTTTGAAAGGCGGCTAATTCATTGCCATCAGGAGCTGCAACCCCAGCAGACGTCAGCATGCCTCCGAGCCAAGGTAGCTCAGATACCAGGACCACACTGGCTCCTCGCCGTGCCGCTTGAATAGCCGCAGCCGTGCCGCCAGCTCCGCCGCCGACGACCAGCACATCTGTTGCGATTACATCCATGTATGTCCAGTCTGTGTATGTCTAGCCTGTTTCCTATTTATGTGTAGGCACTCACATCTTCGCCACTATGTGTAGGCACTCACATCTTCGCCACAGTCATCAGCTAAGTAGCACAGCGCCCGGAAGCGAAGGCCAACTAGCTGCTCGTACAGTGGATTGAGTTTGCACATGGGCGGAATATGAACAATTTTTCGCCCAAAGAGCGTCACGTCTCGCTCGAACGGGCATTGCGACGGCACGAGTTTACACACAAAGCGAGCCAGCCGGGGATCATCTACGCTCAGCTGATCGAGCCAGGCGCGGGCAGGCTTAAGCGGATCGATGCCTGCCTTTTTATGGGGTGGTTGTAAGGGGCTCGCTGCTGCTGAACTGGCTGCTGCTGAACTCGCTTCTGTCACTGAAGCAGACTCACTCTGCGGCTGAGCTTTTTCCTCGGTCGCAGATATTTGGGAGGCTGTTTTGAGTTGGGAAAGGGTAGTTCGTAATGTCTCCAAGGCTGCTGCATCTGGTGTCAGGGCCTCGGCAAATTCCATGATTTGCTCGTTTTCAGGGTCAGAATATACCCCGTCGGCGAGGGCCACCATCACGGCCATGCGCAAAAAATTCTGAGCAGCGGCGTCGCTGAGTTCTAGGGCGACTAAGGCAGCGGGTTCTATCGGTTCTAATGTTTCAAAATCGATGCTAGGGGCAAATTCAGATTCCACCATGGTGTGAATCATCGACCGCTCGGCAGCGTCGAACTGGCCATCGGCCCAGGCGACTGTGAGCAAGCCGCGCAGCCACACCTGAATTTGGGCGGGAGTATAGGGAGAATTTTGTATAGCAGAGGTCATCGGTTTTCTTATAAAAGCAGAACAAATAAAATCACAAATTTCAAATTACAAGTCCACAACTACAGAGAAGGCCACAGAAGTGGAGCCATAGCGCTCTCTTTTCGACTCCTATTTTTAGGCCCCTATTTTAGGCTCTCCGTTTTATGATGTCTCCCCATTCGGAGCCCGTTTTGCCTGTGATGACCCAAAGCAGCGATCGCACCCCATCTCGCACATCTCGCACCAACGTTTCTGGTACCTCAGGATCTTCCTGAGTTTGGATAGCTACCGGCTTAAAGTTAATCCCTCGGCTACCGAGCACAATTTGTGCCACGATGCTCGCCCTTCGCATGTGGTAGTCGGACGTAATTAAATACACTTCTTCAATCTGCCGTTCTTCGAGCTTATCGACCAGCGTTGTGAAGTTCGTAACCGTATCGACTGCCTGGTAGTCCAAAATCCACTGATCGTTTGGCACCTGGGCTTCTTCAAATACCCAGCGCGCATATTCAGGGTTGCTCCCTGAGGACACCCAAATCCACACGTTAGGATTTTCATTGGCAAATTGCGCCGCAAACTGTTCGCGCTCAGGTGCGCCCCCTAGCACAATCGCTAGAGAGGGATCCAGCTGGCTTTGCTGATAGCGCAAATACTTCATCCCCGCAAACGGGGAGACCACGATTAGCAACGTGCTCCAGAGTAAAAGCTCAAAGCGTCCGGGCGTAATCCCCCGGCGGCCAGACTTAACCGACTGATGTGAGCCGCTGCGGAGTGCATTATCCTGTTTAGTCTGCATAGGCTCAGATAAAGATAGGACTCAAAAAAGCACTGTCGAAAAGATGGCCTAAATATATGGTGGCACCCTCAGATCATAGGACATTTTCATGCCCTGGTAGAAAACAGAGCTCGTCAAGTTAATCAAACGTCAGCTAGTTGTGAACACGTCTTCCGTAGCATCTCCTTTTTACACGCCTACGGCCTGTTGATCTGGCAAGTCTTCTGTCTCCGATGGATTGAGCGTTACCTTTGCGAGCATCTCTCGCAAAGAATCGCCCTCAATTACCTCTTCAGCAAGCAATAGCTGGGAGACTTCCTCTAGGAGGTCACGGTTATCCCGCAAAATCGTCAGTGCTCGCTGATGGGCCGACTCCACAATCTGCTTCACTTCTGCATCGATGGCCTTAGCCGTTTCATCACTCACCATGCGGCGGGCATTCGGAGTCATGCCATTGTCTAAAAAGGTATTTTGTTGAGAGCGATCGTAGGCCAGTGGCCCGAGCACATCACTCATGCCGTAGCTGGTCACCATTTGCTCGGCCACATCGGTGGCCCGCTGGAGGTCGTTCGCAGCGCCCGTGGTGATGGAGCCAAACACCACTTCCTCGGCTGAACGCCCGCCGAGCATGGTGGCAATTTGTCCCCTGAGTTCAGCCTCATCTCGCAAGAAACGATCTTCGGTGGGGAGCTGCAAGGTATAGCCCAATGCGGCCATGCCCCGAGGCACAATCGAAATTTTCTCAACCTCATCGGAGCCTGGCATGGCAGCCCCGACCAGGGCATGGCCGACCTCATGGTAAGCAACAATCTCTTTTTCCTTATCGTTGAGCACGCGGCTGCGTTTTTCTAAGCCCGCGACGACGCGCTCAATCGCTTCGGCGAAGTCTTCCTGCTCTACGGCTTCGCGATGGTTGCGGGCGGCGAGCAAGGCGGCTTCATTTACCAGATTGGCTAGGTCCGCGCCTGCAAAGCCGGGGGTGCGGGTTGCGATCGCCTGCAAATCCACCCCATCTGACAGCTTTACCTCTGTCGCATGGATATCCAAAATCGCCTTACGCCCCTTCAAATCAGGCCGATCTACCAGTACCTGTCGGTCAAATCGTCCCGGCCTTAGCAGTGCTGGGTCCAATGTTTCTGGTCGGTTCGTTGCGGCCAGCACAATAATGGTGTCCTCGCCCGCGCCAAAGCCGTCCATTTCGGCCAGTAGCTGGTTCAGGGTTTGCTCACGTTCGTCATTGCCACCATAAAAGCTACCCGAGGCCCGAGACTTACCAATGGCATCGAGTTCATCGATGAAAATAATGCAAGGCGCCTGCTTTTTGGCCTGCTCAAACAGGTCACGTACCCGCGAGGAGCCCACACCCACAAACATTTCAATAAATTCTGAACCCGAAATACTGAAAAAGGGCACTCTGGCTTCACCGGCAACTGCTTTGGCCAGCAGGGTTTTACCTGTACCTGGTGGTCCGACGAGCAGCACGCCCTTGGGAATGCGTGCGCCCAAGTCAGTAAAGCGTTTGGAGTCTTTTAAAAAGTCAACAATCTCAACCAGCTCAGTTTTGGCCTCATCTACACCGGCAACCTCAGCAAAGGTCGTTTTTGTGTCTTCATCTTCGACATAAACCTTGGCGCGGCTTTTGCCAATGGAAAAAATGCCGCCCTGACCGCCACCGCTGCCTTGGCCCCGCATAAACAGCACCCACACCCCGACAAAAATTAACGGTGGGGCCACCCAGCTCAGCAGGTTCTCTATCCAGGCCGTGCCCGACGGTGGCGTTGCGGAAAATTCCACACCGTTTTCTTGCAAAACCGTCGGTAGGTTTAGATCAAACACTGGCATGGTTTCATAGACCGCGCCCCCTTCTTCCAGCTGGTAGTGGATTTGCTTTTCGCCCACGTCAGCACTGACTACCTGATGTTCTTTTACTTGGTCAATAAAGGTGCTGTAGGGGACTGGCTCGGCACGCTGACTAAATGATGTCGGCAAGAAAGTGCTAATCACCAGCATCGCCGTAATCACAAGAAATATCCAGTTTGCCGTTTTACGCTGCTGCGGACTTTTATCCTTAATAGGCATAGGGGTGCTCGTTTGTCTTTTTCGGTACGCTTTTTGGGTGTCTTTTTGAGGGTAGTCATCGTTATCGTAACAAGGGCCGCGAGCTGGGGCGATCTCTTGAATGGGGTGATTTCCGTAACAGTTTACGGTTGCACCTTGGGCGCTCTGGCATGTTCTCTTAATAAAAGGCAACACTTCATCCCTGGGAAGGACGCATAATCTCTTGCTAAGCGATTTACTTGAGGCTGGAGAGACTGCAAATAAAGATTGTCTGTCTACACATCCGATAGCGTGAGGTCTTTGTTATGGCTGGGATGAATCAGTTCAAAACCCTAGTGTTGCTGGCATTGCTCAGCGGATTAATTGTCTTTGTTGGTTATCTGTTGGTGGGTAATGAGCAGGGGCTGTACTACGGGCTTGGATTTGCCGCTTTGAGTAGTTTTGGGTCTTGGTATTATTCTGACCGGGCGGCGCTATCGACTTTTCAGGCGAAGCCGACGCCGCGTGAGGACGCGCCTGAGCTGTATGCTCGGATTGAAAAGTTGAGCGACAGAGCGAATCTTCCAAAGCCTACGCTCTACATTGTGCCGTCCGATTCCCCTAATGCTTTTGCGACCGGGCGTGACCCTGAGCATGCGGCCATTGCCCTTACCAAGGGCATTATCGAGCTGCTCTCCCCCGAAGAATTAGATGCTGTGATTGCCCACGAACTCACCCATGTGCGCAATCGAGACACCCTCACCCAAGCGGTGGCCGGAACGCTAGCGGGTGCCCTGACTTATCTGGGCCGCATTCTAACTTTTGGCGCACTCTATTTCCCTTTTGCTAGGTTCGGTGGACGAAGAACCAACAATCCCATTGTTGTTTTGTTCTTGTTGGTGATCGCTCCTTTTAGTGCAGGGTTGCTGCGGATGGCGATTTCTAGAACAAGAGAATTTGCCGCCGATGCGGGAGCCGCAGAAATTACGGGCAATCCTTTGGCATTGGTTCGGGCGTTAGAAAAGCTGGAGTCAATGGGGCAAAAGGGGCCTATCCACGGAAATCCTGCTTTTGCGCCGCTGTTTATTGTGAATCCTCTTTCTAAGAAGGGATTGATGAATTTGTTGCTGACTCATCCGCCCACTGAGGACAGAATTGAGCGGCTCAAGGCTTTGGCAAATGACGAGCCGAGTGGGTCGAAGAACACTTATGAGGAATTGAGCCTAGTGGCTTATGAGGAATTGAGTCTAGCGGCTTAGATAGAGACTTCTGTTGCGTTTGTGTTTGAAGGGATTGGTTGCGATCGCAACACCTCCTTTTTTGATAGCTTACCGAGTTTATGAGTAATGCCAACGTGCTACCCAAACTCCGTTCATCGATTCCATTGTGCTCGGATTGATCAGCTATGTCTCATAACGGCGCTTTCAAGTTGGCTGGATTTGACCGTATGCCCCTGCTTTTGAGAAGCTGAGCGTATGGCAATCCCTACCGTGGTCAACGCTTTTTGGCTGAAATCAGCCGCTATAGTCTGTGGCTGTATTACACTTCTTCATTAAGTTTCTGTGACATCGAATCCATCCCTATCAACACAAACACACTACTTTAGAAATAATGTTGAGAAACTATGCGCCAACGGCTTGAAAGTTGGTGATCTCTGACAGGTGCTTTTGTGATCGCATAGGTCGATCAGATGACACTTGCCGAATAAAGCTGTCCTAAAATCACCGCCTAAATCAGCTCATTGAGATCAATATTGACAATGTCGCGCTAGGCAATGAAGCGATCTAACGCCTTTTTCAGGGCTTCAACTTCTTCTTCAATATTGCCTTCATCCACCGCTCGCGCAATACACGCACTCAAATGCTCATCTAAAATAATCCGCGCCACCTTGTCTAGTCCACCTCTTACTGCCGCAACTTGAATGAGCACATCTGGACAGGGCCTATGCTCCTGTACCATCGCCTTCACCCCACGAATGTGTCCTTCGATCCGAGATAACCTGTTCACAATCTGCTGCAAAGATTCTTCACTATGCACATGGTTGGCTGGACTATGCACATGGTTAGCTGGCCCAGGATGAGGAATGGCAGCTTCTGACGCAGAAGAAACAGATGACACCTTCGACGAAGGAGCCGTTGATGCGTGCGCTGGCGAAATATTAACCAAAGTAAATACGATGAGAACAATTCAGTGCCTAACAGAATAGCGAATTCGCCTGAAGGCATGCAGGTTCTCTCAACAACGCTTTACTTTCTATCCCCCCCCAGGGCATTGAAAAAAGATGACCTATACCCGATCATTGCATTCGAGCAATAAAAAAGCGTTAAAACCTCACTAAAACAAATCATCCCAGATAAAGCCGATATTCCCTAGCATGAAGGGTATGAGTTTGAGATAGACGATGCCCCTAGTGGACGCTATAACGCCTGAGCTGGACAATGGTGGCACCGACAAATGGGCCTCTGCGGGATTATCCGTTGATGCTAGTTGGTACCGCCACAAAGGACGGAGAGCCTATTGATTTTCAGCTTCAGCTGGATGAGCGGCTTGGATTTGTTTGTGGCGACTTTATTGGTGATACCCCTAAAGGAATTTTTAAGTAGCGCTCAAACCGCTGATGTTGAGGCAACCTTCCACTTTGATTATCTTTTTGGCGATGGAGACGCGCCTGTCGATGATGAGATCAATACAGGTACGTTGGGCTTTGAACCTGTTGCGGCATTGGCCGAGAATGGGGCAGTCTCTTTGACCAGTAGCGACTTAGAACAAAACTTTAGCAAAGAAGACCATAAAACATTGCAAACACTCTTGCCCAGTCTGGGTCATGTAGGAGAAGGTCATTGCGAAGAAACGCTCTTGAATTAAGTCCGCTAAAGCTGCCGTTGGTAGGATTAACTGCCGCGCTGTGGGTTCACAGTGCAGGACCTGCGCAGGCGCACGGCGCGAAGATTGAAGTGTTGCCGCAGGCGGTTGAGATTATTGCCGCCTTCGAGACAGGAGAGCCAATGGATAATGCTCAGGTAGCGGTGTACGCGCCGGACAGGCTTGATACCCCTTGGCAAACCGGACAAACTGATAGCGAGGGACGCTTTTCGTTT
This sequence comes from Cyanobacteria bacterium P01_F01_bin.53, assembly GCA_039186165.1. GTDB lineage: Bacteria > Cyanobacteriota > Cyanobacteriia > Phormidesmidales > Phormidesmidaceae > Phormidesmis. The sequence continues at coordinate 4,009 of JBCDAG010000132.1, read as the reverse complement.
GCGCCTGATACTGACTTAGCAGATGGCTTATGGGAGGTGACTGTTCGTAAGGCAGGGCATGGACAAACGAAAAGTTTTTCTTTAGGTGGGGACGTGGATTCGCGCACTATTGCAACCGCCACTCAAGCATCTACAACTCAGTCAGCAGTCCAAAAATGGTCCAGCATAGTGGCAGTTATTTGGGGGTTTATTGGCACCGCACTTTTCTTTTCTAGAAAAGCCCATAAAGGCAATGATCGTTCAAAAAGCACTGACAGGTCCGCTGTAGAACTGGCTGTAGGACCGCCTGTAGAACCTGCTTTAGAGGCTGTTCTGACAGTGGACAATCGAGCAACGATGGCGGCTGGATTTGGAAATGATGGAAAGGCCACTGCTGAGGAGTCTCGTTAGTGCATATTCCAGATGGTATCGTTCCCGCTCAGGTCTGTATCGCTGGCTATGGACTCACCGGTCTGCTGACTTGGTATTCCCTGCGTCAAATCAATAAGCAAGGCGATCCCAGCGCGAGTGTGCCCAAGGCCGCCTTGCTCACCGCCGCTTTTTTTGTTGCCTCTTCTATTTACATTCCTATTCCGCCTAGCAGCATCCATCTATTGTTGAATGGTTTGCTAGGGGTTGTGCTGGGCTATTTTGCGTTTCCAGCTATCCTCATTGGCCTATTTTTTCAGGCGTTAATTGTAGGACATGGAGGTCTTACAACGCTTGGCGTAAACGCGGCAATGATGGGACTCCCTGCGCTGTTGGCTTATCACATTTTTCGCCTCAGACTCCTGCGAGATAGCAGAACGGTTAAAGATAGCAGAACGGTTAAACCGTTTATCATCGGTCTGTTTGCCTTTTTGGGTGGTGCCTTAGGGCTGGCATTCACGGCACTCATCTTCATTGCTGTTGTGATCACTACCGTGCCTGCTGAATTCAATGCACAGGCAGAACAGGCTGCTATCACGACGTTAACAATCACTCACATCCCTTTGGCTGTTGTGGAGGGTGTATTCACCGCTATGCTGGTTCTGTTTTTACGGAGAGTGAGACCTGAATTGCTGGAAGGAAACCCATGAGCCGAGCAAAAATTGAAACTTACGTGGTAGGGCGATCGCCTCTCCACACCTGGACACCCCGTCTAAAATTGCTCAGCTTGGGTCTGCTCATGTTCGCCTTTGCGGCCATTCGTCAACAGCCGCTTGTTCTGCCCATGTTTGGTGTCACTGCGAGCATTTATGTGCTCTCTGGCCTGCCACTCTCTTTTTTGCTACAACGTTTACGCTATCCAGGGTTGTTTATTTTCATGTTGGTGCTGATTTTGCCGCTTACCTCTGGCGATACGGTACTTTGGCAGTGGGGCCCAGTGGCATTGCGGCAAGAGGGACTTATGGCAATGTCGCTAGTGGTCAGTCGCTTTGTATGTATTCTTACCCTTGGGTTTGTGCTGCTTGGCACCACACCATTTGCAGTGCTATTGCGATCGCTGCGGTCTTTGGGGTTGCCCACCCTGCTTGCTGATATGACCCTACTCACCTACCGCTACCTGTTTGAAACTGCCGACATGCTCAGCACCATGCAACGCTCCATGAGGCTGCGCGGCTTTGGCCATACTCGGCGTCGCTGGTTTAGCCTCGATAAAAGAGACTTGCAGCGCCTCGCCAGTCTGCTAGGGACGCTGCTTATCCGTAGCTACGAAAGGGCTGACAAAATATACACTGCAATGCGACTGCGGGGCTATGGACGGCTCAGACAGCCGCCCGCTCAGCCCAAAGCCGATGCAGGCAGTTTGTTGTTAACAGCGACAGTTATCGCTATTGCTGTTGCTTTCTTTGCGACGGAGCTGCTGACATAGTGAATGCTCTAATCTAACAGCAGACTTAAGCAACAACTTTATAGAAAACCATTAAGCATAGACAACTATTAAGCCGACACCTAAGCCAAATTACATTCACAGTCCCTATGACTTCAGCGCCTACTCATTCCTCTGACCAAGCTGACGCTTCAAGAGCCGAGATTGCGATCACCATCGAGAACCTCACCTTTCAATATCCTAACCGCGACCCCGTTCTCAATGAGCTTTCTTTCTCTCTCCCCGTAGGCCAACGTGCTGGCATTATCGGTCATAACGGTTGCGGTAAAACCACGCTATTCATGCTTCTCTGTGGTGTTCTTCGTCCCCAGTCAGGCAATATTTCTCTTTTCAACAAACCTGTTGAACCTGGACAGTTCCGCCCCGAAATCGGAATGCTTTTTCAAGATCCAGATGACCAGCTCTTTTCGCCTACTGTCAGAGAAGATATTGCCTTTGGTCCAGAAAATATGGGCTTTTCTGCCGAAGTCGTTTCTCAGCGTGTAGACGAGGCACTCTCTATAACAGGCACAAACTTTCTCGCGGATCGCACGCCTCATCATTTGTCGGGGGGTGAAAAGCAGATGGTGGCGATCGCATCCCTGCTTGCTATGCAGCCCCAAGTCATTCTCTACGATGAACCCACCGCTAGCCTAGACATGCGCACCAGGCGACGGCTGATTAGCTTTTTGCAACATTCTACCGAGACGATGCTAGTTTCTTCCCATGACTTGGAATTTATTTTAGATGTATGCGATCGTGTCCTCCTCATAGACAACGGTCAAATTATTGCCGACGGCGACCCTATGATGATTATGGGCAATCAGTCGCTCATGGAAGCTCATGGATTAGAAAAGCCCCATTCTCTCATTCCTCACATCCGCCCGCACCACCGCCTACTTGTTCCAATGGCTGAAAGTCAACCTGTAAAAACGCAAGCGACTAGGACACCTGTTAACAACACTTCTCATATGGCATCGGATAGTGAATCAAAGCGGCAGGTTTTTTGATGTTTGAACCAGCTCGCCAAGCTCGGTTTGGCTGGGGCTGTAATGCAGAAGTGACAGACTTTAATAGTAGCGAAACATGATTTTAAGGTGAGATTATGAGGAAGATAAACAGATGGGGAATTGCGCTAATGGCTCTTCTTCTTGGCAGTGCCTGTAATGGAACGAGCAATGACGGCGTTGGCACCTTGGAATTGCGTGCTAATGGAGAAGACTTTGTTCGACAGGGATTTACCACTAAGGATGGTTGGGATATTACCTTTGACCATGTTTACGCCGAGGTCAAAGACGCGATCGCCTATCAAGCTGATCCACCCTTTGACCCTGATGCGGATAAAGAAATATCTAGTCAGGTAGATATCAAACTGGTGGATTCAGCTCGTGTAGATATGGCAGAGGGAGATGATACCGCCGAGCCAATTTTGGTAGAGCAGGTTGAAACTTCATCTGGGCGCTACAATGCGCTCTCATGGAAGATCACTTCCACAGATGCCCCTTCACTGCTTTTGGTCGGTACGGCCACTCGCAACGACGAGACGCTTCCCTTTGAGATAGCGATGAATCCTTCAGTGAAATTTGTCTGTGGTGACTTTGTGGGCGAGGAGCGAAAAGGCTTGTTAAAGGCAGGCGAAACCGCAGATGTTGAAGCGACCTTTCATTTTGACCACCTATTTGGTGATGCCGATTTGCCTGCAGATGAGGTTCTCAATCGGGGGGCATTGGGGTTTGATCCGTTTGCGGCACTGGCTCAAGATGACAGCGTAACGGTTACGCCTGATATTCTCGAAAACCAGCTAACAAAAGTTGAGAAAAATCAGCTGACATATTTTTATGAAAGTCTAGGGCATGTGGGCGAGGGACACTGTCGGGCCGAGGAAATCTAATTGCCTTGACCCTAACCAAGATAGCCTTATATTGATTACGCAAAACTAACACGAAGAGCTCATACACCTATTCGTGATCACTAAAACATCTACGTTACCGACAGGCAAAGAAAAGGGCACAGGTAGAGCTCGTACGAAAGAGAGCTAAGGGGAGCAGTCCGCTACTATGGGGGAGTTTACGATAGAGCAGCGGTAAGCACGGAATGCGAGAATTGTTGCCAGGTTCCAGCCGCCCACTGACAACGTCCATGTAGCATGATTTCGGCATGAGCTTCTAGCCAAAACTT
>JBCDAG010000131.1:0-17368 GCA_039186165.1 Cyanobacteria bacterium P01_F01_bin.53 | reverse complement strand
TTGAAGCAGGGGAAACACAGTTCAGTGGATATAACCTGTATTCCAATATATTTAACCGATTATTTCAAGGAGAATGTCTTAGCAGCATTTCAGAAGACATCGATAGATATGGGCTAGTGGCCCAGAAAAGTAAAGATGCACTGTTGATGGCTTCATTGGCAGGTGCTGAGACATTCTCCTTGAAATAATCGGTTAAATATATTGGAATACAGGTTATATCCACTGAACTGTGTTTCCCCTGCTTCAAGCCCCGCTATAAAACTGTCGTAATTTATCTGGGCTGCACCTTCGATCGGCTTTGCCCACACCTGTAGCCAAGCCCCTAAGAGAAGGCCAGCCTTACATTGCTGAGCCTTACTGTTAAGCCTATAGCTGAGATCTAATGCAAGTTTTGAAAACTCATACCCTTGTTGATACTGTTCTTGCATTAAGTTTAAGAGCAGCCCATAGTTCGCGTACGCTTTAATGGATTCAGCCACGTTTCCATGCTCTATTGAAAGCGCAGTCGCCTTCAGGGAAACCAAACTATAAAGCTCAAGGTTACCGACTATATACGTTGGGGGATCTAAAATAATCAGTAGCTTTATAGTAGCTTTCACAGTTGGCTCAACGTCGGTGGGCAAGTCGAGCAGAGAGCGAATTGAGCGATTTTCCATATGCTTTTCAACAATAGAGAACTCAGCACTCACTTGCTCAGACAAGTGAGTGTCATCGATCTCCATACCCAGCTCACGGAGCCCGGATAGTCCTACTTCAATCGCTTTTTCGTAGTTGCCCTGGAGTGAAAATTTGGTAATGTCGATAACATAGAACTCTGCGCGATCTGTTGGAGAGTTTATATTTTGCAGTGCGATTTCAATCGTCTGGTCTAATTTTTTGTGTTCGGTATTGCTTAAATAAGCCGCACACAGGTTTCGATACAGATCAAACGTTAGTGAATACTGATTTCCCCAATTATCTGATGCAAGTAATTTAATCCCCGTCTCTAGATAGTCCATTGCTGCTGTGTAGGCAACGGATGCGAGTGCTTTTTTACCTGCTTGTAAGTTGAGCTGTGCTAATATTTTCTGCTCGTTGTCGTCAGTGATTAAATGCTGCCCGAGGTTCAAATGGCTCACCAGCTCAAAGAGATACTCCTGTTGTTCTGCCTCAGGTAGCGCCTCAAGCAAATGGCGGCCAATCTGATAGTGAGTGATTGGTTTTTGATCCTCTGGGATTAAGGCGTAGGAAGCCTGTTGAACCCGATCATGCAAAAAACGATAGCGAATGGCGATGTCACGGGTGTTGCTAACCTGCTGAGTGTCTCCTTGAAAAAACTTATAGGTTTCGTTCTCGGGGATAATCAACCCTTCCTGTAGCGCCTGCCATAAATGCTGTGCAGCGGTCGCCTGCGTTTGGCCGCAGGCCACGACAAGTGTCTTTAGGTCAAAGCGGTTACCGAGACAAGCTGCAAATTTTAGGGCCCTCTGGGTTCCTTCTGATAGCTTTTGCAAGCGGCCCAACATGAATTCAACGACATCATCTGTCAGCGCTAACTGTTTCACTTGGGCTAGGTCACATTGCCAATGCCCTGTGTTGATGTCGAACTCAATACACCCGTCTTCGTGTAGTCCCTGCAAAAACTGAGTTGTGAAGAAGGGATTGCCCTGTGTTTTTCGGTAGACCAGCTGTGCTAGCGGCATCGCAATAGCCCTTGAACACAGCAGTGAATCTGCGGTTAGGTCCGTGATTTCAGGTTGGCTGAGGGGCTCTAATGTCAGCGTATTGACAGTCGTACCTTGTTTTTTGATCTCGCCTAACGTCTGCATTAAGGGGTGTGCTGGTGAGACCTCGTTATCGCGATAGGCGCCTAGAATGAGCAAATAACCCGTTTCTGATGCTGGGGTTTCTAGCAAGAGCGATAACAAATTCAATGAGGCTGAATCGGCCCATTGTAAGTCGTCTAAAAAGATAGTGAGCGGATGTTCTGATGTGGTGAAAACTTGAACGAATTTCTGAAAACGTAGATTGAAGCGATTCTGGGCAGCGCTACCCGATAATTTCGGTACTTCTGGCTGTTTACCAATGATATTTTCTAGCTCTGGCAGTACCGTTGTGAGGACTTGCCCATCCTCCCCGAGGGCGTCTAAAATTTTGACCCTCCAGATAGCTAGGTTGGCATCGGATTCGCTTAGCAGTTGTCCCATGAGGCGACGAAACGCCTGCACAAAGGCTGAAAAAGGAATATTGCGATTAAACTGGTCGAATTTTCCCTTGATGAAATAGCCGTGTTGGCGGGTAATCGGCTTGTGGACTTCATTAATAACGGCAGTTTTACCGATGCCGGAGAAGCCCGACACCAGCATCATCTCTGAGCTACCCTGAGAAACTCGCTCAAAGGACGCTAGCAACTGTTGAACTTCCGCCTCTCTGCCGTATAGTTTTTCAGGAATGAGGAAGCGATCGCTCACATCCCGCCCGCCTAGCTCAAAGTCGGAAATCTTTCCCGTCTCTTTATACTGATGCAGGCACCGTTCTAAGTCATGCTTGAGTCCCAATGCACTTTGATAGCGATCTTCCGCATTTTTTGCCATGAGCTTGAGGACAATCTGAGAGACCACGGGCGGGATGTCAGGCTTAAGTTGATGAGGCGAGAGAGCAGTCTTCGCAATATGGCAGTGTACAAGCTCTAAGGGATCTGTCGCCGAGAATGGCAATTCTCCTGTCAACAGTTTGTATAGGGTAACCCCCAGCCCATAAAAGTCTGTGCGATAATCAATTCCCCGATTCATCCTCCCCGTTTGCTCGGGTGCTAAGTAGGCGAGGGTCCCTTCCAGGGCATTGGGGTTTTGGCTTTCTTTTATCTCCTTCGGCAACAAAGACGCGACGCTAAAGTCAATCAGCTTTACCCGTTTCGAGGTGGGATGAATTAAGATATTGGCTGGTTTGATATCTTTATGTACCACCCGGTGTTGACACAGGTCATGGAAAACATCTGCCATTTGTACCGCAATCGCTAATGTCTCTGTGAGAGTCAGTGAATTCTCTCGCACATACTTCTGAAGCGATAGTCCACCAAAGTCTTCCATCACGAGTGCATAGCCGTTTTCCCAAGGCTCCAGGCTGAGCGGATGCACAATGCCGGGAATGGGCAGGTTGCTGGTGATAGCGTATTGATTACGAAAATGTACCAGCTCGTTGAAACTGGGGTGCGATTGACCCATCACTTTAATCACTACGGGCTGCTGCGTCGCCGATACGGCTCGATAAACCGCTGTTCGAGAGCCTGCGTAGAGTTTCTCAGTAAACGTGTAACCAGAGAGCTGTGGAAAAGACCGAGGAGGCGTGCTGGATAACGATGCCATGGATGGTTCTGGGGAGAAAAGATGTTATCCCTATATTTCCCTGGCACGAGGGGGCACTGATTATGTTTGTAATAGACTGATATCGTCGGTATCAGGTGATACTCGTGGGTTCCGTTACATTCTCCTAGAGGCTGAAACCCTAATTCAATCCTTGTAAAGGGTGTAGTCATAAAGGGTGTAGTCGGCCGTCACGTCTCCTTATATGCATGAGGCTTGATAAGAATTAGATGAGAACAGAATTTGAGTGATGTGAGCGTGAACGTCTTCTGCCTTTGATACTGCTGCTCCCAACCATAGACGGGTCTATCTAGGTCTTAGGTCCTAGTGCCTGAAATAGGCCTTATGCCTCAAAAGGATTGACCCTTTTGTTGATTATGCTACAGAGGTTGGGCGTTCTTGGAACAGTATCCAAAAACAACCCTGCCTCATGGGTCCCAGCCACTATCAGCAAGATCACCGACCAGGCCATAGCGCCTGATTGAGCGTCAGGAAAAATTATGAGTTTTGGACTAGAAGACGCCATAGAGGTGGCCGAGCAGTTGGTTTACCAGCAGGCGAGCAGGAATTTGAAAGATGTCGAAATCACCGTGCTCAGAGGTGCTTGGGATAAGCTCGCCTATGGACGAATTGCGACTCAAAACAAGTATTCTGCTAGCTACATTAGCCAGGATGCAGCACCTGAGCTGTGGAAGCTCTTAAGCAATGCCCTGGGCGAAAAAGTTAGAAAGAGTAATTTTAAGGCGGCTTTGAAGCGCTGTTGGGAAGATCTTCAACCCAATGCCACTATTCAATACATTGCAGAGCAATATGTTACAGAGAGTGATGAGATAGCTGACGCTACCGCCTGTCATAACACTTCTCACTACGCTACTTCCCGCTACATAGAGAGGCCTTTTATTGATGAAATGTGTTACGAGGCACTGATGCGACCAGGGGCTTTAGTGCGGATTAGAGCGCCTAGGCGTATGGGCAAAACTGCGATCGCCAGCCATCTCATCGCGAAGTTTTCTCGGGCGGGCTATCCGGCTATCCGGCTGAGCTTTGAACTGGCCGATCGCAATGTTCACTTCACCGATTTCAGCAAATTACTACGCTGGATGTGCCTGAATATTGAGCATGAACTGGGCTATTCGAGCCATCTCGATGACGTTTGGGACGAATCGGGGCTAGGGGTAAAAGTAAGCTGTAGCAACTACTTTGAAAGGTATTTACTACAAGCCCCAAACAAACCGCTGATTTTGTGTTTGGATAATATTGAACTGTTGTTTTCGTATCCCCATGTGGACAGAAACTTTTTTGATCTGTTGCACGCCTGGCACGAGAAAGGTAAAACCCAAACACCCTGGGGGAAATTGCGTTTTTTGATTATGCAGAGTACTGAGAGTTATCGTTATACCCAGTTCACACCGGCCTTTTTAGAACTTGGCCTGCCCGTCGATTTGCCGGAGCTGTCTTTTCAACAAGTCAAGGTCTTTGCAAAACAATATGGTATTAGCGGTGATGCCCCGCAATTAAAAACGTTAATGCGTTGGGTCGGCGGACATCCCTATCTTTTAGAAAAGGCGTTTACTTACGCAAGTAGCTACTTTAGTAACTCCCTAGAAGCTCTGTTCACTGACGAGTTCAAAATTCTAGAGATTTACCGCGGTTATTTACACAGTCAATGGATGAACTTGCGAGAGAACCCTGAGCTGATGAGTGCATTTTCTCAAGTGGTTAAATGTTTTGAGCCGGTTTGTATCGATCCTATCTTGGCCTATCAACTGCAAGGGCTAAACCTAGTTAAACAGCTTGAAAGCGGGGTCGTTCTGCAATGCAAATTATATGGTGTGTACTTTAAAAAGTATTTCAGTCAAGATGGCCCAGTGAAAGGCAGCTGTAAATGCGTATAGGCACAACAAATAAGTGCAACAGAATCCTCTGAATTCTTAGCATGGCCCGCTCGTGGAAGCAGTCAGCGTACGAGTCGAAACGAGAGTGCTGTAAGCCCTCGCCACGCAACTGCCTATTGTCAAATCATTGTGAGAGGCTTGCCCATTGCGCTTTATTCTTCTGTCCCTTCGGCAACAACCGACTGCTCAGTAGAGGGCGCCTTGTCAAACAAACCCAACAAATAGCCGAGTATCGCACCGAATACAAAACCACCAGCATGTGCCCAGTAGGCTACGCCACCGCCCATGCCCACATCCGCAGTAACGCCCAGGCTCTCTATCCCATACAAGGCCTGTTCCACAAACCAAAAGCCTAAAAACAGCAAGGCTGGAATCCGAAAGGCCGTGAAAAAGATCGGAATGAAGGTGAGGACCCGCACCTCAGGAAAGCGGAAGATATAAGCACCCATTACACCTGCGATCGCACCACTGGCCCCCAAGGAAGGAATCGTTGACTCTGGCGCGATCGCCCACTGACACAGCGACGCCAACACCCCACACATCAGGTAAAAGCAGAAGAACTTTAAATGGCCTAACTGATCTTCAACATTATTGCCAAAAATCCACAGGTACAGCATGTTGCCCGCCACATGCAAAAAGCCCGCATGTAGAAACTCAGCACTGATCAATGTGCCCCACTCCGTAACATGCGGGAAGCCTAGACCCGTATTAAAGCTGTGAGTGAGTTCACTGGGCACCACCGCAAAGCTATTGAACAACGCTTCTAAATTTGGACCGCTCAGCGTTGCTTCGTAAATAAACACCAGTAGGTTGAGGGCAATAAACCCATAGGTTACATAGGGTGTCGTTGTAATTGGGTTGTCGTCACGAATGGGAACCACGGTAGCTTTCTCCTAAGGGGCCTAACGGGTGATAAGGGCGGTGTAGTATACGCAAACCTACATCCGTAAATTTACTAGAGCGCGATCCCCGTCAACGGACCTGCCTGGGAAGGTATATGTGCCTATATCCAAGGCATTACGCCCTTTTACCGCTGACCGAACGGTAAGATATCTGCTATGAAATCTAAAGATTTGCTCAAACTCATGGCTCAACAAAAGCGCGCAGGCAAAAAGAAAGGCGCTGGGGCCAACCCAGCCACTGATCGAGTGGTCTATTCCGAATTTGGCACCTCAAATGCCGATGCCACCGAACGCGCCGTGGCTGATCTGCTGCCCGAAAAACAAGACCTCAGAGTCCAGGTTTCGCGGAAGGGGCGCAAGGGTAAAACGGTCACCGTGATCACGGGGTTTTCCCACAAGCCAGAGACACTTAAGGCACTGGCCAAAAAATTAAAAGCGCAATGTGGTTCAGGTGGTACGGTATCAGGCGACACCATAGAAATTCAGGGAGAGCACGCCCCTAAGCTGCTCTCTCTCCTGATAAAACAAGGCTATAAGGCCAAAATTAGCGGAGGTTAAACGCGATGGTTCCTGAGGATGACGCGCCAGGTTCAGCAAGGCAGACAACACAACACCTAGGACGACAGGGCAGCATCTTTTACAAACAGGGCCGTACCTTTCACAGACGAACAAAACAACTTGGCATTGCCTTCCTAATCAGTATATTTTGCTCTGCTTTTTTCGGTGGACTAGGTATCGGGGGCGTTAACCAGGCCCAGGCCATCGATGACCCCGGATTTAGCGGTCACTGGGCCGAACCTTGCATTCAGTCCCTGGTTGCCCAAAACGTTTTTGACCAAGGCACCGTTACCCGCCGCTTTCCCAATAGTTCTTTAACCCAAGCCGAATTCGCTGACGCTGTTCTCAAAGCGTTTCCCGGTGCATTTGCCGCCGCCAATGAGGAACTGGGCCTGACCTTTGAGGAAGCCAGAACTGAAACCGAGGCACTCCTGATGGCCGCCATCGGTGAAGATGCCCAGTTAGAGCAATATGTTGGCCGTGCCCAAGCCCTAGCGATCCTCACCTCAGGCTCTGCAACCCCCTACCAGGCCGATGCTACCCGCGCCTTAGCCTTTACCTTTCGCGACTCTTTGCTGATCCCCAAGAGTGCCCGTGAGGGGGTTGCCGCTGCTCTGGCTGCTGGCTATATCGTCGATACCGAAAATGCCTCGCCTGTGGATGGCCTCCGACAGCTCAGAGCCCGTCGTAGTACTACCATTGCTGACGGTGCTTCCTTCATTTGCCGAGCCAGCTTAGACTCCCGCATTGCCGCCACTGTCCCCGAATCTCAGGTTGTGCCCTTTACCCCACCAGCTCAAGTCATTGCCCCTTTCCGCGAGCTGCGCGGGGTATGGATGACCAATATTGACAGCGAGGTGTTGTTCTCGCGTGGAGCCCTGGAAAAAGGTCTGAATCAGCTGGCCGATTTGAACTTTAATACCGTATACCCCACCGTCTGGAACTGGGGCTACACCCTGTTCCCCAGTGCCGTTGCCGAACGGGTTACTGGCTTTAAACAGGGGCTATATCCGGATCTGGGCCGCACCGGACGCCAGGAGGCCAAAGAAGCGGCCCAGGGCGATCGCGACATGCTCAAAGAACTCATTGAGATCGCCCATAGCCGTGACCTCAAAGTGATCCCCTGGTTTGAATTTGGCTTTATGGCCCCTGCCGATTCGGCCTTGGCTCAGCGCCATCCCGACTGGCTCACCCAAAAAGCCGATGGCACTCTCACGACCCCCGAAGGCGACCACCAGCGCGTGTGGCTAAACCCTTTCCACCCGGAAGTGCAAACCTTTATTAAGTCCCTCGTTGCCGAGCTTGCGGCTAACTACGATCTTGACGGTTTCCAGGTGGATGACCACATGGGCTTGCCCGTGGCCTATGGCTACGATCCCTACACCATCAATCTCTATAAGCTAGAGCACGATGGTCAAGGCCCTCCCCTGAATATGAAGGACCCTGAATGGACCCGCTGGCGGGCCGATAAGATCACCGACGTGATCGGCGATATTTTCAATACGCTCAAGTCTCAAAAGGCAGATGCGGTGATGTCTGTATCGCCCAATCCTCATGAGTGGGCCTACGAGTATTACCTGCAAGATTGGGATACCTGGCTCAAAAGAGGCTATGTCGAAGAGCTAATTATTCAGCTCTATCGGAATGATCTGGGGCGTTTTGTATGGGAAATGGGTGCGGAGGCTGCTGAGTTTGCACGTACCCATATTCCGACTAGTATTGGGGTTTTGAGTGGTCTTAAAGGCCGCTCCGTGCCAATGAGCCAGATTGCTGAGCAGGTGGAAGCTGTGCGCGATCGCAACTTCTCCGGCGTTTCCTTCTTCTTTTATGAAACCCTCTGGGATCTCAGTTCAGACGGGTCCCCGGCAGAGCGCCAGGCCGCCTTCCAGGAGATTTTCCCTAACCAGGCAAGTTATCCCGAAGGGAGACCTTAAATTAGATCCCGAAGGGAGACCTTAAATTAGATCCCGAAGGGAGACCTTAAATCAGCTCCCTGAACGGATATCTTACAAACCAAAAAGTCCGCCAGTAATTAAACTTTGCTGGTGGACTTTTTGGTTTGACTGTTTTGTTTGTAAACCTTTTCCTTTCCTTAAGACAAAAAACCAGTTGTGTTGTTTAAAGTCGTAGCAGGTTCTCTTGATAGGAAGAATCTGAAGCAAACCTATAGCTTTTAGCCCTAGAGGGCGATATGTCGTGAAAGCGACCATAATCTATCGTTGGCGTCTATTCGAATTGTTAGGCACCATTCGAATTGTTAGGCACCATACAAACGATTCGGCTCAAACAAGCTATCCACAGTAACGATACAAAAGGCTCAGTAAGGGAGAATTTATGGCACAGAGTTTTGGTGTGATTGGCCTTGCGGTCATGGGAGAAAACATTGCGTTAAACATTGAGCGCAATGGTTTTCCTATTGCGGTGTATAACCGCTCCCGTGAGAAAACCGACGCCTTTATGAAAAACCGCGCCCAGGGCAAAAACGCGATCGCCGCATACTCCCTAGAAGAGTTTGTGGCAGCCCTGGAGCGCCCCCGTCGCATTTTGGTGATGGTGAAAGCGGGCAAACCTGTCGATATGGTGATCGAAAGCCTTAAGCCGCTGCTCGATCCAGACGACATGATTATCGATGGCGGCAACTCACTCTACGACGACACCGAGCGCCGGGTGAAAGATCTTGAAGCCGCTGGGTTTAACTTTATCGGCATGGGCGTCAGTGGTGGTGAAGAAGGTGCCCTCAATGGTCCCAGCCTGATGCCCGGTGGCTCTAAGGCCGCCTACGATGCCATTGAACCCATCGTCACCAAAATTGCTGCCCAGGTAGATGATGGCCCTTGTGTTACCTACATTGGCAAAGGCGGCTCCGGCCACTTTGTGAAAATGGTGCATAACGGCATTGAGTATGGCGACATGCAGCTGATTGCAGAAGCCTATGATCTGTTGAAAAACACCGTGGGCCTCGGTCAAAAAGAGCTTCACGAGATCTTTTCTGAGTGGAACAAAACCGAAGAATTAGACTCTTTTCTGATTGAAATCACGGCTGACATTTTCACCAAAACTGACGATGAAACAGGTCAGCCCCTGGTCGAGCTGATCATGGACAAAGCCGGGCAAAAAGGCACGGGTCGTTGGACTGTGATTAATGCGCTGGAGCTAGGCGTCAGCATTCCCACGATTACCGCTGCGGTCAATGCGCGGATTATGTCGGGCCTTAAGTCAGAGCGCGAAGTTGCTGAAAAACAGCTAACAGGACCATCCGCTCAGTTTGACGGTGACAAGCAAGCGTTTATCAACAAGATTCGCGATGCCCTATACTGCTCTAAAATCTGTTCCTACGCCCAGGGCATGGACTTGTTGAATAAGGCCTCTGCCCTCAACGGCTATGACCTCAATCTGGGTGAAACCGCGCGCATTTGGAAAGGGGGTTGCATTATCCGCGCAGCCTTCCTGAACAAAATTAAAGCGGCTTACGACCAAAACCCAAACCTGCCTAATTTGCTGATGGCCCCTGAGTTTCAGCAAACCATCTTGGATCGCCAAGGTGCCTGGCGCGAGGTAATTGCTACTGCTGCAAAAATCGGGATTCCAGTACCGGCCTTTAGCGCATCGTTAGACTACTTCGATAGCTATCGTCGCAGCCGTTTGCCGCAAAACCTCACCCAGGCCCAGCGCGACTACTTCGGTGCGCACACCTATGAGCGCACTGACAAAGAAGGCGTTTTCCACACCGAATGGATGGAATAGGGGAATTACTTTCGGGCCTGTCCTCAGCAATGTTGCATCAGTAATGTTGCAGGTGATATCGCAGACAGCGATATTGCAGGTATGAAGATCAATCCGGATATCAGCAGGCCTTCTTATTGAGGGATGTCAGCTGGTGTCCGGTTTGGGTCAAATATTGCTGACACTTCATTGTCTAGCTGTTTTCGCTTAGATGCTAAAACGGCTTGCTGTTGCAGCACTTGTTCGGTCATCATCATGCCCTGCGACCTTGCGTAGGGATATAGGAAGTGATAAATCTCTTTATGCCCGTTTCTGGCTGCGAGCATCAGTGGCGTTTTACCATAATAATTAGCATTTACATCAGCCCCACAATCTACTAGAACTTGCACAATAAGTAGCTGGCCAGCGGCGGCGGCGCACATAAGCGCAGTGTATCCACTCTCTTCTTGTCCTTCCAGATAAGCACCCGAGCGCATCAGGGTATGCACAACCTCAAAGTGTCCGTACTCTGCGGCGATGTTTAAGGGGAGGCGGTCATACCCTCTATTGACGTGTGCCCCGGCCTTGATAAGTGCTTGCACAATATCGTTATTCCCTCTTTGGGCTGCGATCACGAGTAAGGGAGTGTCGTACCAGTTGTCCGCTTGTACGCTGATTCCAACTGACAGTAGTGTGTTTACCGTGTTGCTGTCGTTTCGAATAATGGCTTCTTTGAGTGTCTCTTGGTTGTTTGTCGAGGCATCAGTTGATACATGAGCTAAGGCCTTTTCTGACTGTTGTATCGTCAGTTGTTTACTCGTGTTGGAATGTTTGTTGGAATTTTTATTCGGGTTGGGAAGCGTGGCCTCGGTATCGTCAGGGTTATTGGCCGCAGCCGTTGTCTCGGGGTTAGACAAATTAGTGTGCATGGTAGAGGCTGGTGTACTGATTTCGGGAATGCCTGCGATGGGCATTACTGTTGTTGGTAGAACAGTGTGATTGCTGAAGGTGTCAGTTCTGGAGGTCTCTACTAACATCACAGCATACCGACCGCTTATGGGTGTCGGTGCTGATCTGAACGGGGCTGTTGCCATGACTGAGTTGATGGCGGTTGGTTCTTCGTTAAATGAGACTACTGGTGAGAAAAATAGGGGTGCTGGTTGAGGAATTCCCTTAGCTGCGCCGCACAGCATTTGCATAATTTTAGAATTGCCTATTTGGGCGGCGACCATTAACGCGGTAGTGCCAGCTTTATTTTGCTGATAGGGTGACACATTCGCTGCCAGCAGTCGCTTGATCTGTTTTTCGTCAGAGCATTGAATCGCTGAAAAAAGATCGGCGAGTTGCGTCGCTAGATTTTCCATAGCTGATTGGGGTTTTTACTGGGTTGTGAGACGTCGCCTGGGCTGTAGACGCCTTGCCCATGAACTATTTGTAGAATTCCATAGCCTATTTAAGCTACAAGCCTATTGAGCTATGGACTACATAGCCATAGATTACCCAGCTGATGGGGTGCCCCTATCAACTACGTTTGATTTAGCTTTTCTAGCGAAATGCTTGCTGCTTCCGATACTTGAGGGTGATCGTCTTTGGCGAGGTAGCGGAGTGCCGAAAGACTTTTGTCACTGGGGAGGTTGCCCAAGGCTTCAGCTAGGCGTTGGCGTACGAGCCAATCATCTGATTGGGCAAAGTTCAGTATGTTGTCAATCGCGTCGAGATCTTTGATTTCGCCGAGGGCGGCGATCGCAGCTTGCTGTATTACGACTTCCTTACTATCGAGCCCTGAAATCAAGGCATCGTGGGCCTTAGGATTTTTCAAATTGCCTAATGAAACCGCTGCACTGAAGCGAACCAGCCAGTCCACATCCTCATAAAAGGCTTTGACCAGTGGATCAAACGCACGCGGATCTTCTAGGTAGCCCAATGCCCCTGCTGCATCAGCGCGAATGCCATAGTCTGGGTCTGTCCGCAAAATATTGAGCAATAGTTCATAGCACTCATCGGTTTGCTTGATTCCCAAGGCAAAAATAGCCATGGAGCGCACCTGGCCATTGTCATCGTTCAGTGCCTTCTTAATCAGTGGCAGTGCTTGCTCCGCAGGGACATCGCGCAGCGCAGCCAGTGCCAGCTTGCGATCTTTAAGATCGCCTGTTTCAAGCTGGTGAGTCAAGGCATGGATATCAGGCTGCGTCATGGATTCCCAAAGAAAAACGTGGAGGCTATGTCCTTATTATAAGTTCGTTCGCTAATGCGGTGAGGATGACCTGCTGGCCATAGGCGATGCCTTGAACCATGGGCATGAGCAGCTCTAACACGGCGGGATCTTGAAAGTGGTTGATTTTTGTTTCAGGCCAGGGGTAGTAAATAAGCCCTTCGTAAGCTTTGTTTTGCCACGTGAGCCTTATGGGTGAAAAAGAAAAACTCTCAGCGGCATGATCCGGCGACCATTTCACCTGAGGTAGCGTGATTTGAGGCCTCAGCTCGAAGCTGTGAGGGGCAATGGAAATGTTCAGTGTGCCTGGGTAAAACGCTGAGAGGTCAACACCTAATCCCAGGAAATGGGGGCTTTGCATCTCAATGGTGCCTCTGGGGTATGGATTGTTAGAGGCTTGGCCAGAGGCCACCTGATGCCCCGAAACCACGATTCCGTTAACGCTGATCTTCTCGTCTGTGGCATTAAAAGTGGCGTTCAAAGTGGCTGAAGTCATTAAGAAGTCATCAGTAGGAGGGTTGAAATTTAAAGTGTGATTTAGATGAAAAACTGAGGTCAGGTTGTAAGGATTGTACGGAATTCATCGGTTTTGTCCTGAAGATTAAGACGACACCAATGCAATACAGCGTGCAGATCTTTTTACGCCTATGAACTTCGATAACCTTTCACGAGAGATCGTACCTTCTACCAGCACGCAGGCGAAGCCTCAGCCAGTGCCCCAGCCATTACCTCAGGGGCCACTAGTACCGGAAAAAAACGTTGATGAAATGACGTTAGGTGAGCAGGCTAATGCTGACGGCACCGTGACAAAAGTGGACGTGACAAAGGTGGACGTGACAAAGGTGGGTGATCCGAGTGAAAAGCCGCGACTGGGTACCGAGGGACCTACTGACCAAGGTCTTGCCGTGCAAACGTTTACCCAGCACACCGGTTCAAGGCGTGTCAGGCGGCGCCATCATCGCAGAATATTTAGACCAAAGCGTCGAGGTCGTCCCCATCGTACGATTTCGGGGGGCAGTCGGTAAGACTTGGATGCTGGCTCCAGAGAAATGAGCCAGGGAAAGACATGGGGCGCAAAAATTAGATGAATTAAAAATCTTAACCAGAACTAGGGGATCGCTCAAAAGGGATTCAAAAAGTAACAGAGAACAAAAGCAGTGACAAAGCGATGGAAAGCTCGTTCTTAACTTAAACAAGACCACTTGAAAAGGTTCAGGCGTGAGTGATCCCCATCGTAAGGCGATGTTTTTACCCCGTTCAAAATCTTGCATCAAAAACTGTCTAAACACTAGTTTACGAGGTGCTAAAAAGCCTTCTGCAATAGTGCTTAGGAGTGATGCGTACCGACACTTTTATTTATATTTTCTTGCTTTTAGAAGAGATATGGTTACACTAACGCTAGCTTGAGAAAATTATCTCTTCTAGCCGCACGTCTGATTCACCGAAGTTGGACAGTGGGTTAGGCGGTTGGGATAATTTGGCGCAGGCTACATGTCCGATTTCTTCCTAGGACAAGGGCCTTGTCCTAGCGTGAAAAGCGTGTGGAGAACGGCCCATGTCATCATCTTTCTCTTTTAATACCACCAATACTTTATGGTTAAGCCTCAATCAATCTCTCCTGTAGAGACTGTGAATGAGCCTCAGAACAATCTTCAGAACACTTCTGAAAGATCGGTTGCGACCGGTGTACACATTTGTGTGCATGGCCATTTCTATCAGCCGCCGCGAGAGAATCCTTCGCTCGATGTGGTGGGTAGACAGCCTAGCGCTTCCCCTTTTCATGATTGGAATGAGCGGATTTTGCATGAGTCTTACCGACCCAATGCCTTTGCCCGCATTTTGAATGACAGTGGTGAAGTCGTTCGCATCGTCAATAATTATGAGCACATCAGCTTTAACATTGGCCCCACTTTAATGAGCTGGTTAGAGCGCCACGATCTTGAAACCTACCAGCGCATTTTAGAGGCCGACCGGCGAAGCTGTGCTCGCAACCAAGGTCACGGTAATGCGATCGCCCAGGTGTACAACCACGTTATTTTGCCCCTGGCCAATCACCGTGACAAAGTCACCCAAATCCGCTGGGGCATCGCAGATTTTCAGCGCCGCTATGGCCGTGACCCTGAGGGGATGTGGCTGGCGGAAACCGCTGTAGACCAAAACACCCTAGAAGTGCTCACCAACGAAGGGATTCAGTTTATTGTGCTGGCCCCCTCCCAGGCTGCGCGGGCTCGTCGCTATGGTCTGCCGGATGGGTTCGACGAGTGGCAAGATGTCAGCAAGGGCGAAATTGACGCCACCCTTCCCTACCGTTGCTTTGTTGCACCCCAGGAGAATGGTCGTAACTATATCGATATCTTCTTTTACGACGGGCCTATTTCAGGTGATATGGGCTTCGATAATATTTTGTACTCGTCCCAGCACTTTGCCGACCGGCTTACCCAGGCGGTTCGTCCTTGGAACAGTGATACCGATGGGGATCAGTGCCCGCCCCACTTTTCTACGGAAGAAGATCGGCGATCGCAGCTAATTTCAGTGGCCACCGATGGTGAAACTTTCGGCCATCACCGCCACGGGGCAGAAAAAGCCCTGGCCTATGCCCTGGTTGAAGAATTTCCCTCTAGGGGCTGGCAGGTCACAAGCTACGCCCACTATCTCAGCTTGTGCCCACCGACCTGGGAAGTGCAACTTAAGCCGGTAACGGCTTGGAGCTGTTCCCATGGCGTAGACCGTTGGCAGAGTGACTGTGGCTGCGGTGGTGGCGGTGGCTGGCATCAGAAGTGGCGTGCTCCGTTGCGCACTGCTTTAGACTGGCTGCGAGATCGGTTGATTCATCTGTATGAAAAAGAGAGCGCTGATCTGTTGCATGATCCGTGGGATGCCCGCAATGACTATGTCAGCGTGATTGGCGCGCGCGCGAGCGCGGCCTGGTCAGGTCGCACCTCTCAAACCCTGGATCAATTTTTCTCCACGCACCAAACCCACACGCTTTCCTCCGAAGAGCGCTCCCAAGCCCTGCGCCTGCTCGAAATGCAGCGCCATGCCCTGCTGATGTACACCAGCTGCGGCTGGTTCTTTGATGAAATTTCCCGCCCTGAAGGGACCCAGCTGCTGCGCTACGCGGCCCGTGCCATTGAACTGGCCGAACTTATCTCTGGGCAAACTCTAGAAGCTGACTTTATTGAGCGTTTGGCGCAGGCGCCTAGCAACGTGGAGTACTTCACCAGTGGCGCGGGAGTTTACCTTAAGCAGGTGAAGCCTGACCAGGTGGGTATAGAGCAGGTGGTGGCCCATTACGCCATGGGGTCGCTGTTCGATAGTTATCGAGAAGAACAACAGCTGTACTGTTACACCCTGAATCGTCAGGACTATTATCAGCAGCCATTGGGCGCTCTGACCTTGGCTGTGGGCCAGGTGCAAATCACGGCAAATATGACCCAGGAAACGACCAATGTCGCTTTTGCGGTATTACACCTTGGCGGCTGGGATTTTCACTGTGGCATTCACACGTTCCCCAGTCATTCGGCTTACAACAAGGCTAAAGCCGCTGTGATAGAAGGCTTTACCAGTAACAGCATTGCTCAAAGCGTGCTTGCGATTACTGAGCACTTTAGCCCTACCTACACCCTGCAAGATCTGTTCGCTGAAGAGCGTCAGCAAATTATGCAGCAGCTAAATCAGGAAACGCTGCAACGGCTCGACCAGCTCTATGAGCAGGTGTATCGGGAAAATTACGGTGTTTTGATGGCGTTTCATCGCGACCATATTGAAGTGCCTCAGGCGCTGCAAGTGGCAGCTGATATTACCCTCAGCCATCGTGTTCTAGAGATTATCCGTTCCCTGGAGCAGGACATTACTGAACCTGACGGTGACCTGTTAAAAATTACGGTAGGCCGCATCGCTGAACTCGAAGGCATTGCCACCGAAGCCCATCACTTCCGCTGTGAGCTAAAGCTGCCCGGTGCGCAGCCTATTTTAGAGCGGTTAGTTTGGCAGGGGCTTTCCCAGACCTTGCAAATTGCAGTGCCTGGCAGACACCGCGAACTAGAAACCGCCGCTGATGGCGTAAAACGTCTGATTAAGCTGGGTGAGCAGCTGGGGCTGACCCTATCGCTGTACCGAACCCAGGAGCTGCTCTATATCCATCTTATGCGTCTTCGTAGTCGTGAAGAGAACCTCCAGGACATTAAGGCGGATCCTAACTGGCCTCTGCTAGTGAGTCTGGGGCATGCCTTAATGATGGACGTTAACGCTATTTGGGCTGTTTGATTCGAGTGGCATGACTTGGTTACTGTGACTTGGGTTTTGCCCTCAAGATGCAAAAAGCGGTGTTCTCATGCATAGAGAACACCGCTTTTTATCTGGATTTACGACTTGATTGAACTAGAGGAGGCTTTTTACTGGAAAAGCACCCGTGTTGTGAAGCCTCGTGCAGCTGCCGCATCGACGCGAGCTTCTGCTGGGAATCGTTCGGCAAAGGAGCCAATATTGATAAACCGGCCTCGACGATTGCGATCAATAAAGGCACCTGGGAAGAATTGCTGCACTTCGGCTAAGCGAGATTCATCCGCAATCACGGCTGCGACGTAGGGATAGTCAGGGATCTCAAAGCCCATTCTTTCGAGCGTTTCATTATCAGCAGCGCCCGTTACAGAGAGCCCTTGAATGCGTTGATAGGTGCGCACCCCCTGCTCAGTTTCAAATCCGTACACGCCATCGACAAAGACTGGAATGCCAAAGTCATTCAACCGCTGCTGAAGT
>JBCDAG010000130.1:0-17392 GCA_039186165.1 Cyanobacteria bacterium P01_F01_bin.53 | reverse complement strand
TGATAGCGTTCGTAGTCAAGCGCCGTAATATCGGCTTCGCTGAACTCTAAATGGAGCATGATGGGGACACTCTTTGAGCGGGCTCACTCAATTTCATCATGACGCCTAAATTAGTTCAACCCTGAGTCGTCTGGAGTATACGCCGTCCCGTCTTGGGAATGCCTCAGCCCTCTTTATCAATCGCGGTCATCAAAACGGGAGCGGAAGCTACCGTACTTGATCCAGTACTGGTTAAGCTCGTGGTGAGGTGTATGGAGACTGGCCTTGGCCTGATAAAGTACGACCCGTCGATGCTTCCCAATCCAAATTTTCTTCAGCGGCTCCACCGAGATTAGGGTGCCGCCTAAAGCTTCTACGCAGTCTTGAAATTTATCAACCGTTGTAAACTCAACGGTTTCGAAAATATAGAAGTTACCTGAACAAATCAGATGACGACTGCGAATCCAGGCCTGCATTTTCTTTTTAGCGGGCGGTGGCAACATCTTTAAGGTAACCGGTCTAGGGGCAGTTCACTGGCAAAGCTCTCCCGCTTTTCAAAACGCAACGCTCCTTCTTGTGACCCCCAAACATGTTCATGGGTGTCCACATCCATGCCCAAATCCAAGCTCACCCAGGTCTGGTCGGTGAGCTCTACCCGACTGACCAAATAGGTTTTCTTGCCCTTACGCGGAATCAAGCAGTTATTTCCAGGCTCTACCCCTCCAATAAAGGTATCTACGCCATCTAAAGACTCTCGCCGAAACACCATGGAGCAACCCGTCCGCCGAATGGCCACGTCTACCGGAATCGTCTTTAAAATCTCTTGGTTATGGCCCGAGCCAGCATAAGGCACACCATCTTGAAAACCATAGTTCTCAATATAAATATGGTCACCGCGATCAATCACACGGTGAAGCCCCTGCCGGTAAGGGTTCCACAATTCGTAGTCGTAAGACTGCTCAGAATAAAAACCGACGCCACCAGGGAAGCCTAATGCTTCAAAAAACTCGAAGGGTAGCGGCCGGAAAAAGATACGGATATGGGCAAAGTCAGTGGGGTGGGCGTGGGCTTGCTTAAAGTTACTAAAGTCCCCGGCCATCCATTTGGTAAGTGTAATAAAGTCTTGCCCAACGGGCGTCTTCTCAGAAGAGCCTACGGCACTAGAGTCAGGATTAGAAGCCGCGTTAGCAGCAGCAGTAGGGGCAGTCATGCTGGATTGTTAAAAAGGAATGTTTATAAAGCGATTGTAGAAAAGAAATTCGAAAAAAACACTTTCGTCAGGGGATGCAGATAAAGTAAACGCTCAAGCGCCTAAGAATCTGTGCACTGCTGTAATGTGCTCTTGTAATGTGTATGCCTACAATCAGCAGCCGGTCAGCGGCAAATCCATGGGGAAAATGCCTGCAAGAGAAATCTCAGAGAACAGGGGTCATAACTTGTCAGTCGGTGGAAGACAGACGCACTTCAGAAGATAGCGAGGCTGTTGTCACCCCCTTGCCATCACTGGTTTTGATCAATGACACCCTAAAACGAAGATTATCAGTAGCGAACCAAATCTTTTCTTCGGCGGCAGCACGGTCATACCCTGTCGTTAGTATAAATGTGCCGTCTGGCGTAATCGTGTAATGTCCAGCAGCAGGGATAGTCTCAGCATAGCCCTGATCGCGCAATAGTTTGCCCGTGTTTTTGCCCTGATCGACCGCAGCCAAATCGGGTACGGGCACTAAAATTGTTTGACCTTTTAAAACGTCGTCTTCATCCCAGTCCGTTTCGCCCTCCCAGCTCATTTTAAAAGGCGTGGCGATCATACCGGCATCAAACCCCTGACTCTCGCACAGGGAAACCACCGCAGGATCATCCTTGGCAAGCTGCTCAATCGTAATCATCGAGCGAATTTCTTCAAAGTGAGCAAAGAGCAGGTGATGGGCACTTCGCTGCGATCGCCATTGCCCCAAAGACCGCACTACAAAAGTATCAATATCCATGTTTATCGCGTCATCCACACCATCAAAAAGGCACCGGGTAATACTACAAAATAATAGGGTCAAAGCCATTACTCACAGGTGAATTGATCACAGGTGATCTGACTTTGACCCTATTACCAGATTAAAGGCTAATGCCCCTATTCACAGTTTTTTCAGAGATAAAAAACTGACACTACCGGCGCTTGCGCCGAGACGACTTCTTGTCAGCATTAGCCGACTCATCTAGCGCAGCCGCCTCAGCTTTAGTGTCATTATTGGCGGGAGCCGACTTCACAGGCGCATTACCCGCCAACTGAACAGAGGCCACCTTACCGCCTTGATGGTTAATGGTTTGCAAGGCTTGGGACATCTGACTAAAAGGAACCCGCACTTGATAGTTACCGGATTTCAGCACAGATTGCTGACAAACACCGGCCACATCAATCGTCACCGTGCGGCTTTCATAATCACTCACCCCAGCACACCCGAGGGTATTCATACTTGCCATTGATATGATCTCCTTGCCAACGCAAAACGCCAGCTAAACAGAAAACTGCTGCCAAAGAAAGGTCCCCCAAGAAATGGGAACACCCACTCAATTAGCAGCAGCTTGTTTATACCTTAAGGAGGTATTTGAAACGAGAAATGTACGAGAACTGTAACAAAAGGATTGAAACACCCTGACCGAGCAAACGAAAACCCTTCAAGATTCACTCGCAACGGCAAGGACTCGCAAACAGCTCGTTTCAAGCCATCTTATCTAGATAGGGTCGATACTGAGAATTTTGCCACCATACTTTTGAATGGTGCGAATTTTATTCTGCAGCTGGCTATAGCCAATTTCATAGGTCGCACTGCTGCGAGGCGTCCGACTACCGCCTGTGTTAGCCCCTGCTACCAAAATCCGGAAACGGCTAGAGGTACCAGCCGTCGCAGAGCTAGCAGCCTTAGGCGCTTTAACCTTAGTACCCAGATTAGCCGCCAAATCGTTCGTGAGAAGCGGTTTAGAAGCAGGGTTATGGGACGCATTACCACCCGCAATTGCCAAGGTACGGTTGAAGCTCACATTCTTGAGGCCAGCTTCTGTCACTTGACCACGTAGGTAAGGCGCAGTGTTCTCACCAAAATTCCGCCAGTACTCATCGCTATCGATATAGGAATCGATTTCACCGTCATAGCCCTTACTGAGGCAAATAGCCGTGTGAGCAGCAATCTCAGTTTGATCTTCTGGAGCACGGCCCAAAAGATTTTGGAAATTGTTCTCAATAAAGCTATAGGGAGAAGCAGGCTCAAAGTAAATGCTGCGATACAGATCAGACTTAGCAACTGCGCGCACAAAGCCACGCACACTAATATCACCATTGCGCAACAAGGATTCAGCACTGGTTAGACGCTGACTTTCCATGATGTGATGGTTACCCAGAACGTGCTTATAAACAGCACTAATTGCAAGTTGCAGCTCATCTTCAGAGGCGTTGGGACGCAGCTCGACAGGCTCAGGACTGGTCACCCAGATTGACATAAAGTTGACTCCGTTACTAGTAATGGGATTGAGGCCATACAAGACGACCAAAACTTAAGGAACGCAGCTATTAGCCAGACGCCAAAAGCTACAGCACCTCTCTTTAGCAAAGCGGAATGTGAACGTCAACATGAGAAAACGTTTATTTTCTACAGCTATCTTAACAAAAATAAAAAGGCCGAAAGTCAACCAAGACAAGGGATACAGAGATCTTTAATCGAAAGAATCTCCGTAACATCCTAAAAAGGGGTTGACTTTCAGCCCTTTTAACCAAACTCAAATTAACTGGGTTTTGAAAAGCTGTTTAAGTTGATATTCCTCGTGGAATTTATTACTTAACTTCAGTAATGCTGACAATCTTGGCACCACTACGCTGGATACGCTGAATCTGAGGCGTCATCTTCGTAGAAGAAACGATGTACTCGTTAAAGCTAACGCGACGAGGACTGTCGAACTTAGCAGCAGTCGTGCGAATCTTAAAGCGCTTCTCGGTGACCGAACCAGGCATAGCCTTAGCAGTGGTGATCTTAGTTGTCGTATTACCAGCAACTGCAGAAACCAGCTGAGAAGACTTCACAGAACTGCTCACCTGAGCAGGCCCACGGTTTACGGCAAAGTTACGGTTATAAATGACTTGCTTACGACCCGACTCACTCTTCTCGCGAGAGTAAGGTACAACGTTCTCACCAAAAGCCTTTTGATAGTCGTCGCTATCAATGTAGGAGTCAATTTCAGCGTCGTAACCAGACTCTACACAGCAACAAATGTGCTCGGAGACTTCGGCCTGAGACTCAGGCGCACGTCCCAGGATATGTTGGAAATTAAGCTCCACGAAGCGGTAGGGTGCACAGCTCTGGAAGTAGCGTTCCCGGTAGAAGTCAGACTTACAGACCGCACGTACGAACTCGCGCACAGAGATAGAACCATCACACAGCTGAGATTCAGCTGTCACAAGGCGCTCACTCTCCATTACGTGGGGATTACCCAGCACTTGCTTATAAACCGCACGAATGACCGCCTCCTTCTCTTCAGGAGTGCTAGTTGGCCAAAGTTCGTAGGTGTAATCTGACATGGGGTTCTCCTAAAAAAATGAAATTCTCAACAACAACTTTTTAACTGAAAAAACATAGTCACGGTGAGCAAATGGGAGAGAACTAATCTCCACTTTTGAGGAAGATCCATTAACTACGCGAATCGCTCACCGTACACATAAGCTATTTACTTAACCGCAGTAATACTGGCAATAACGCCGCCCTGCTTATGGATTCGCTTGTACTCCTGGGAGAGCTTGTCAAACGGAACCAAGTAAACCTGGTTTGCTCGGCGGAATTTCGAGACCTTACTCAAGGCTGTCGCACGGCGGGCAGTCACCTCAACACGGTAAACCGTTCCTTCTTCACCAGCGCCCGAGCCAAAGCGAGCAACTGCAGATGTTGGGGGCTCACTAAAGGCCCAGCCGTCAGCACCACCAGAGGGTGCAACAATCGGAGCAGCCACTGAGTTAATTACCAAGCTATTTAAGCGAGGCGACTTGCCAGAGGCGCTGCTCTTAAGAGAGCTGCCAGACGCACCGCGCACCATCCGAAAGAGATGGGTAAATGGCACCATGCCCTGGCAAGCCTCAGTTTTATAGCCACGGATGTAGGGAACGAAGTCTTCACCAAACGTGCTTTGGTATTCCTCACTATCGATAAACGTATCAATATCCGCTTCAAAGCCCTCGGTATCGAGGACCTGGCTGTGAAACTTCATCTCTTCGAAACCATGGGGCGCACGACCCAATAGATGACGAAAAGCGAGCTCAATATAACGGTAACGGGGACAGCTTTCAAAGAAACGAGTCCGATACATATCGGACTTAGCTAACGCACGGACAAATTCCCGCACGCTGTACTCACCACGCTTAAACTGAGATTCAGCAATCGCGAGGCGTTCGCTTTCCATTACATAAGCATTCCCCATCACCTGACGATAGACGGCGCTAATAACCGCCTCACGATCGTCATCGGAGAGACCGGGAACCCACTCGACGGGAGGAGTTTCTTCAAAAAGACTGACGCCCAATCGCGATGCTGGTCCGAAAACCATGGATGCTATCTCCTAGTTGACAACAGTAAATTCGAGAGAGCTTCAATCAAACAGCAAGGGCCTTCCATAGCAGCCGAAAACCAGGCAGGCAGGCCCTGGAACTTAGAGATACTATTGAAGGAGTGCCACTTTAAACTCAGCAGGTATCTGAAGTTCAGGTATCTAAGTTGGCTTAACCATGCATCCGCTAACTATGTACTTCGTTAACTGTAAATAGTTAACGAATGCATTTAAGGGCTGCATTAGGGCTACCAAGTCAGTGTCTTCCGCACTCCCTAACAGCTACTAAGTTGGTCGCTCAGCAAGCTTGAGAAACAAATCTCTGTAAGCAAATGAATGAACATTACTTACGTTTTCTCATTTTGTCTGGAAAAGGGGCCTGTTTTTATCAAGTTTTGTGAACTCGCCAGCGTAGCAAGTTGTCTACAGCGGAACGCTACATTCCTTTTGAAGCAAGGGATAGAGGTTCCAAAAGGGTGTAACTGACTAGCATTTTATCAGTAAATTTGCTAGCGGAAGAGTCACCATTTTCGCAATTAAGCGTTACATAAGTCTACAATCAAGCCCGTCGAGCACCTCGTAGAGCCCCTTAATGATAAGCCCACGAAAGGGTGCGCCCCAAAGGGGTCAACTCACAAAAGCCGAAAGTCGGCTAATCAAATGGTCAAAATAGGGTGCCAGCGCAGGGTGCCTGTCAGCGGGAAATCGCCTCAGGCTAGCCATTTTTATGCCTTTAAGGCCTTCGACCATAGCAGGTAAGGGCACCCGAAGCTCTCTGTAAAGCTGCTCCATTGCCGCAAGCCCATCAACACTGGTGTAATCCTGATGGCCACCTGCAATCCCGTAGGTAATGCAACGCAAAAACTGCCAAAAGTCACGCCAGCAGGCATCGGCTCGCATTGGTGGGTAGAGTCCGCCACCGGGCTCCAAAATATCAGGGAAGGCGTGCAGAACAACCTTGCGAGCTTCATCAACAATGTCGGAGGCTTGGTCACGCAGCGTCTTGGCCACTGCAATCGGGTCTATGGTCGATGAGGTTTGCCCCGCTTGGGCTGTGGCCGATTGTTCAACGCCTGATATTGATGTAACAATACTCGCCAATTCCTCATCAGTGAGGTACTGGCTGTTGTCATCGGCAGCCTGGAAAAGAGCAATTACCTCAGGGCTGGTGTCTGTCCAGCTTGCAAAACTCACAATACGAGCTTTGGGAATAAGCTGCTTTGCTCGGTCACTGAGTCCATTCATAGCGTTGCAGATTCTGTTGAGGGGCGGTAGCTTATGCTGTTGTGCCTTATCTACTTGCGGCTTAGCTTGTGGTCTATATCTTGCCTGTTTTTTCGACATTGAGCTGATCGATGGCCACCGCCGCAGTCCGCTGCACGGACTCCTCGACATCTCGACGCAAGAGCGCGATCGCCTCAATGGCCTCAGGATTGCCCAACTTGGCCAGTGCCAATGCCGCCGCCTTGCGCACCGACGCAATCGGATCTTTCAGGCAGGCAATCAGAGGCTGATAAGCCTTTTGGCAGCCAAGCCGGGCCAGATTAGCCGCTGCTTCAATTCTCACCTCTGAAGATTGATCATTGAGTGCTTCGGTCAGCATCGTCAGCGCACGCTGTAGGGTCTCGGGCCGAGTCGTCTTAACAGCCGCCACCTGCAATGGGTCTGACTGGGGTTGACCCAACGCCAGTGAGCCCGGCTCAGCCTGTTGGGCGGTTTGTGTTTGGATGAACTGAGTAATCGCGCCAATCACTGCTGTCCGCACCGCTGCAGACGGATCATTCATAGTGCAATACAGTCGCTCACTGACCTCGCTACTCATCGCAGCCATGGCCCAAGCGGCATGCCCCTTACAGCTTTCGCTGGCTGTTTCCGACGCGAGCATCTCTCGCAGAGCATCAAAGGCGGGCGCTCCCACCTTGGCTAATGCCGCCGCTGCCGCGCTCTTCACGCCAATATCGGGGTCCGTCAGGAGTGAGTTCACCAACACAGAGACTGAGGCAGGATCACCAATATTAGTAAGCGCATTGCAACAGGCTCGCCGAACCACTGACTCAGAATGGTTCGCAACCCCTTCCAACAAAAATGGCGTCGCAGGTTCGCCAATTTGGCTAAAAGATTCCACCAGATTCAAACGCGTAGCTCGCCGAGGGTCTACGAAGCACTGCACCATTTGCCTGAGCAAAAAGGGGGCAGGCTCATCAAATGTCAGCAGCTCGATTTTTCCATTGAGGTAATCAATGAGCTGATCGACCCTAGCCTGAGCCTCCGGAGAATCTGGGGCACGGTCCACCCCATAAATTGGTGTGGAAAACGATGCCTCAGAAAAACCAGCCACTCTGCCGTCGCTTTGGTCGTTATTTTGGCTACTACCTTGATCGTTACTGTACTGGCTCATTTTGTTTGCCTGGACCCACGTGTATTCATTCGGCCACTTGCGTTCACTCGCCCACAGACTGGTCATAATGTAGACACCTCTTGGAGTCGTTCAAATTGGAGTCGTTCAAACGTGTACTGAGCTGTTGAATCTGCGCTATTGAATCAGCGTTTTTGAGCAATCAATGACTTGCGTTAGCTCTCACTAGCAGGCGCTGGTTCACCACGTAACTGTGCTAGAGACGCATCAATTTTAAGAATTTCGGGATGACTTTTAAGTTTGGCCATAGCCATAGACTTCGGCAGTTTGGCTTTCTTAGCCGCCGACGTGAAATCTGCAACCAGCCGCTCACGATACTGTTCTAATTCAGCAATCACTTCCGCGATTTCCTCAGCAGAAGGTGGCTGGCTCCCAGGGGCTTGA
Organism: Cyanobacteria bacterium P01_F01_bin.53; assembly: GCA_039186165.1. GTDB lineage: Bacteria > Cyanobacteriota > Cyanobacteriia > Phormidesmidales > Phormidesmidaceae > Phormidesmis. The sequence goes on along the minus strand of JBCDAG010000130.1, from coordinate 9,039 downwards.
GCACTCTCTACCATGATAAAAATACCTCTTGTGTCTTATAGGAGTTGTTGTCTAGGAGTTGTCGTCACTAACGGCTGGCAACAAACGCAGGAAACGCCATCCCCAGGGAAGGATATGGATCAACAAACGCATACCGATTAATGATGGTATCATCGGACACCAGTGCTCGCCAATATTTCATTGCGCCACCGCACGTTATGGCGTTCGCTTTTCGCGTCACAACCAAGCCATAACAACCCTTTCGCAATGGCCTTAAAACAGTCTAAAGCGCACTCAAAGAAATTTTGGGGAAAGGTTGTTATGATCGAAAACCCTCTCAATAAGGGTAAATCAAATTGATCCCTCCCGTTGATCCCAGTTAGTGGCTTAATGAATATTTCTGAAATCAAGACATTATTGGCTAGCGAAGATCCGCAGCTGCGACTACGAGGCCTGGTGGCCCTAAAGGACCACGACAGCGAAACCGCCGTCCCGCTCTTGATTAATCAACGACAGGACGAAGCCTTTTTGGTGCGCTCATTTGTCGCAATGGGACTGGGGCGCAAACGCACTGAAGCAGGTTATGAAACACTGCTCACCATGCTGACCACAGAATCCGACAACAACGTCCAAGCTGAAATAGCCAATTCATTAGGACTCCATGGCCCCCGGGCAGTGGATCGCTTGGTCGAGCTGTTTTACGAAACTGACAACTGGCTAGTGCGCCGCAGCATTTTAGCCATCATGCCTGAGTTAGAGCGTCCTGCTCAACTGTTAGAAATTTCCTTAGAAGCCCTCAAAGACAGCGACAAAACTATTTTCCAAGCAGGCGTAGCTACACTGGGCATGCTGGCCAAAACAAAACAGGCGGAAACTGCGTTGGATGCCCTGCTACCGATTCTCCAAGAAGAAGACTGGCGATCGCGCATGTATTTGGCCTACGCCCTCAAAGCCTTTGATACAGAATCTGCCAAAGCAGCCCTAGTACAACTTCGACAAGATGACCATCACAAGGTGGTCGCAGCAGCCCTAGAAGACTTGCTACCTACCTAAAATAAAATACGGTTCTCTATCTGGTCTTGGAATAAAAGACTGGCTCCCCCCCTAGATTCGGAGCCCCAAAAAGACGCGGAGCATAGGTAAAGAGGATAGGTGCAGAAGATCAGTAAAGCGGGTTAGTGTTCAGGATGTATGCACTGAACTTCATGCTGACCATAGATGAGGCTAATCTGTTTTGCCAAATCATTCGCCTGCTGGTTCAAGTCCACGATAGTGGAAGCCTGCTGGCTCAAGGCCTGTTGCACACCCAAGTCAGGGCAGAGAATGCGTAGGGTACGGTGCTCGCTTACCCATTCGGTTTTGCACTGCTGCGTTAAGGGGACTTCTCGTTTTAGGGATTGTAGCAATTGGCTCAGATCCCGAAATTGCCGCAGCCATAGAGAGTCATCTAGCTCTTTAGCCAGGGATGTCTTGAGAGGTTTTTGTTCTTCCCACGAGCTATCCATACGTATTCGCACCGTTAATACATAAACCAATGAACATAAGCGGACATTGCCGCTTGGGAGCAAATGGACTATCTTTATATGTAAAGAAATATTTCTTTTCGAAAAAATGTGGGCTCATCTATGATGAGTCATTAAATTGAGGAGTCTTCGTAATGGTATCGTCTGCAAATCCCAACCTTCAGGATATGCAAGTTCCAGGCATGGACGCGGCAACCATCGTGCGATCGCACCAGATTGCTGCTATTGAGATCGCTGATATTGCAGAAGTAGAAGCGCAGGCGATCACCTTTTTCAGCCATTCAGCTGGGGCCTGGCAATCACGCCGTCGCTACTACACCCTTAAGAGCGGCGAAGCCCAAGAGGTCGTCAGCGATATCAATATCCACTTTTTAACCGGAGACCACAGCGAACTCAAGCAGCTGGCGACCAGCCACCAGTTGGACGAGCCCATGATTTGTGGTGCCAAGGTCACGTGGGAAAGTCACTACATTAGCCCCAGCCGTAAGCCTTCTACCGGATCAACCGTCTTTGGCATTCGGGGCAATATTATGTACCGAGATCGCGGCTTTGCCACCCCCAAGCCCGTCACCGCCACCTACAAGTTCACAGCCGAACGCACCATGGTGCTGCGCACCGAGTACAACGGCTCTGTATTTGAAGAAGAACTCAAGCTCATCGGGCAAAACTACCGAACACGGCAGACTATTATTTCCCGTGCCGGTGAAGAGATCATGATTGGTCAGTACTTAGAGCACCGTATGGACTAGGGAAGCCAAGCTCGCTAGAGACCCCTTGTCGCTCCCTGACGCTAGAAGCTGTAGCGACAAGGGGTCTCTAGAAAAACAGCGTCTAGGCGAGCTCCTAATCATGTGCGCCAAAGGCCGGCTCAGCTTCGTTGTTCAGACTCTGAAGCGTTGTTTTGCGCGTAAACGCGTTCCGCTCATTGAGCTCGTCGCTCGAATGACCGAGCAGCTGAGCGCGTCCTCCATCATCTAACCCCAAAGCCTGACTAAAATCCGCTCCGGCAATGCTCCCCACACCCGCCATGTCTACGCCCGTTAGGTTGGTCGCCCTAAAGTCACTGCGCTGAAGCTCAGCCCCGGCCAACGTGGCTCCCTGCAAATTAGCACCTGTCAGAAACGCTTTTTGCAAATTGGCACCGCCCATCTTAGCGCCTTGTAAATTAGCGCCTTGCAAGTTGGTACCACTCATGTAAGCACCTAGCAGCCAAGCATCACTGAGGTCAGCCCCTCTGAGATGAGCAGTATTCAGGTAGGCTCCATTGAGTGCCGCACCCGGCCCCACCGCACCACTGCTTTTATAGCGAAAATCATCAGGCCACTGGGTCGCCTTGCTGTAAAGGGCTAGCTTAAACTCGGCATCCGCGACCGTCGCTCCCGAAAAGTCCGTTCCCTGTAGATTGGTGCGGTAGAGATACGCACCCGTCAAATCCGCATTGGTGAGCGTCGCCCCCGACAGATTGGCGCCTCGAAAATCAGCCTTTTGCGCCGTGACCCCTGACAAGTTAGCCCCGGAGAGATCCACACTGAGCAACCCTGCCCCTGAAAGGTTAGCGCCCGAGAGATTCGCGCCCGAGAGATTGGCATGGTAAAGATCTTTCCCAGAGAGATCAGCGCCTGATAAATCAGCGCCTGCAAGCTGTGCATGGGGGGCAATTTGGCTAATCATAGTGACTTAGGACCGCTTGGTTGGAAGCCGTCATTTATATAAGATATAGAGTGCTGCTTAATTAGAATGACAGATTTTTCTGCCTAAAAACAACCATGATTCCCAATCCCCCTATGACCATGATGGACTTCTTTCGCAAAAGCGAAGGCATCTGGTTTACCCAACGCACGGTTCATCATTTTGATGCGCTCGATGATGAATCCGGGGAATCTAACCTGATTGTGGATGTGATTACCGCTGATGATCAGCGCGTCATCGATATTTGTAAATCTCAAGATCTTGACCCCAGCCTTGCGACTGGCGGCGCCTCTTTTTCTTGGCAAACCAACCTGTCGGACATTGCGCCGAACACATCGGCAGCGGTCTTAGTGGCCATTCCAGATGACGAGAGCGGCCTTTCCGGCAAGCTCGTGCGCGATCGCGGCTATGTTGAAGACATCACCGTTGTCAGCCGCTACTGGTTTGGCAAAGATGGCATTCTCACTATCGATACCGACTACGAGACGAACCAGGGCCAAGAGCGCTGCTGGTTTATCACCGATGACTTTCGTGTGCGCGTCAGCACCACTCAAATGATGAATGGGGTCAACCTAGTCGCCTCCTGCTCCGAAAAGCGTTTTTTAACTCCGGAAGACATCTCAAAGCTAGCTGCAAAACACACTGTGTAAAGACACACTGCATAAAGACACCCTGTTTAGAGACAGCGACACCTCTCAACAGCTGCAAGTCTTAAAAGAGAGTAAGCCTCTTTAGCCTCCTAATGAAGAGCCGTTTAAGACACTGCTGGGAAGCGGCCTACAGCCTCTACTCACAGGTCAGGGAGCACCTTATTAAGGAATGTGTCTTTGTTTTTAAGAATTACACAGCCAGCCTCTCCAATCTCGTATTGTGTAATGGCGCACCATCCATATAAGACACTGCTGGATTATGTATCGACCTTTTTTAGAGCATTTAGAAAAATCCCTCCAGCAAAGGTTCGAGCTAACTGAACGCGCTATCCCCGAGGGCCTAGAATCGAACATTAGCAAGCGTGGTCGCCATCCCGCGACGATTCGCAGCTGGTGCTATGAGTGCAAAGAAATCCGCAAAGCCCGCTACACCTATATAGATGCGGGCAAAAGTGCGCAGATTTTCAACAGCGTTATTTATCCCAACCCCAAGTACGAATTGCCCCTCCTCGGCATTGACTTCCTCTCATTTGGCGCGGTTAAGAACCTAATTGTGATGGACTTTCAGCCGCTCTTTCAAGACGAGGCCTATCAGCAAAAGTACATTGCACCGCTCCAGGCTCTCCACGATAAGTATCCCGACCTCTCGCAGGACCTCGAAATGAGGTTCTACGACGCTAATCAATATTTCTCTAAGTATTTGTTATTTGCCAGAACTGACCCTGAAACAGTGAGGACAAGGGTTTTAGAGGCCTTTAAAGACTACCTCCAGCTCTACTGGGCAATGTTGGATGCTGCAACGCCAAATACCGATAGCGCTGCTGTGGAACGAATTGCTCAAGCCCAGCGAGACTACGATCAGTACAGTGCAGAGCGTGATCCAGCGTCCGGCCTCTTTAGCAGTTACTTTGGCCATGAGTGGTCTGAGAAGTTCCTGTTTGGATTTTTATTCGAAGATGCGGTGCCTTTGGCCGTCAGCGCTAGCAAGTAAACCAAACTCCATCGCCCTGACAATGACAATATACGAACCGTTTTTAGCAAAGGCGATCGCGCTCCTTGAAGAGCATTTAGACATTAGCCCTTACCCCATCCCAGAAGGGTTTCATACCAAAAGCGCCGTCACTGGCAAGGGCAAGCGTCAAGCCACCGTCACAACGACCAGCTATGGCTCTAAGGCACCCAAATTAAGGCAAATTCGCGCCGCCCACGTCCAAGGTGGCAAAGCCTTTCAGGTCCTCAATTTTGTGATTTTCCCTGAGCTGAACTATGACATGCCCTTCTTTGGTGCAGATTTGGTCACCCTTCCCGGTGGACATCTGATTGCACTCGATATGCAACCCCTCTTTCACACCGATGCCTATAAGGCCAAGTATAGCCAGCCAATTATGGACATGTTCCACGGCTACCAAAAGCACTTGCCCTGGGGCGGTGACTTCCCGGAAGAGGCCCAGGCCTTTTTCTCACCGGCTTTTTTGTGGACACGCCCATCAGACACTGCTGATGTTGAAACCCACGTTTTTGAGGCCTTTCAAGATTATCTCAAGGCCTATATTGGCTTCGTTAATCAAGCTGAGCCCATCACTGACCCAGAACGCCTCGAAGACATTAAGCAAGCCCAGCTCAGCTATGCCCGCTACCGCGCCGAGAAAGACCCAGCCAGAGGCATGCTGACACGGTTTTACGGTCCAGAATGGACGGAGGAATACATCCATGGATTCCTATTTGATCTGGAAAAAGATCCGCGCATGGCAGCACTCACGACATAAGACTCTGCTGCTAGGGAAATACATTTAAGGCAGTGCATATAAGACACCGCATCATGGGTGCTAAGCAAGGTCAAACAACGTCGAGCAGGCGAGCCAGCCCTTTTGTAACAAGATAGGTCTCCTCTAAATGCATTTTGCCTCCAGCTTGGGTGCTCACAGGAGGTCAAAACGCTTGATATAACTGTGATTGGTACGACGAGAAAGTTTATGAACTTTTTTAAACTTTCTTAGATGCAGGTCCTATACGGCTTACTCTTTTAATGTGGGATTAGTAGGCGAAAAGCCCTATTCCAGTGATCAAATATTAGGAGAATTCGGATCTATGTTTGATGCGTTTGCTAAAGTTGTCTCCCAAGCCGATGCGCGTGGTGAGTACATCGGCTCTGGCCAGCTAGATGCCCTAGACGCTATGGTTGCTGACAGCAACAAGAGATTAGACGCAGTTAACCGTATCACTAGCAATGCTTCTGCTATTGTTGCGAACGCTGCTCGCTCTTTGTTTGCTGACCAGCCTCAGCTCATCGCACCTGGCGGTAATGCTTACACTTCCCGTCGCATGGCTGCTTGCCTCCGCGACATGGAAATCATCTTGCGCTACGTTACCTACGCTACGTTTGCAGGCGATGCCAGCGTACTAGATGATCGCTGCTTGAACGGCCTCAAGGAAACTTATGTTGCTTTGGGTACACCTGGTTCTTCCGTTGCCGCTGGCGTACAGAAGATGAAGGAAGCTTCACTAGCAGTAGTTGGCAACACCGCTGGTATCACTAATGGTGATTGCAGCAGCTTGATGTCTGAGCTAGGTGGCTACTTCGACCGTGCAGCAGCAGCTGTTGCTTAGCTGTTCCTTAATGGGCGCTCCGGTCTCATCTAGGGGCTCATTAGGCAGAAATCAAAATTATCTAACACTAAATTTAGGAGATCACTCACTATGAAAACTCCTCTGACCGAAGCAGTTTCAGCTGCTGACTCTCAGGGCCGTTTCCTAAGCTCTACTGAACTACAGGCCGCTTTCGGTCGTTTTGATCGCGCTAAAGCTGGTATCTCAGCTGCTCGCACGCTCGGCCAAAACGGTGAAGCCCTTGCAGCTAGCGCGGCTCAAGCTGTTTACGCTAAGTTTCCTTTCACTACCCAAATGGAAGGTCCTCAGTACGCTAACAACCCTGGCGACAAAGCGAAGTGTGTTCGTGACATCGGCTACTACATCCGCATGGTCACTTACTGCCTAATCGCTGGTGGTACTGGCCCCATGGATGACTACTTGGTTTCTGGTCTTGCTGAAATCAACAAGACATTTGAACTGTCTCCTAGCTGGTACATCGAAGCTTTGAACCATGTTAAGTCTAACCACGGCTTGAGTGGTCAGCCTGCTGTTGAAGCTAATGCTTACATCGACTACGCAATTAACGCACTGAGCTAGTTGCCTAAAAATTGGCGTCCTAGCCTCTGATTTATAGGGCTGTTGTTGTTACGAGCAGCGAGCTTTATAGAAACGCTGGTTAGACCTCAATTTTCACCCAGAGAAATATACGGTTACTGGAAACGTCTAGTGATTGTCTGTTTCTCTGGGTTTGTTATTGGAATCTCTTTTCAACCTTACGAACGATGACAGTAGCTTCCCAACCCGAAAACGATAGTCGTGCACCACAGCTGACGGTGCCCCAGGCGATCGCAAACCTCAAGCAAACCGAAGATACGAGCGATCGCTACTATGCGGCCTGGTGGCTAGGTCGATTTCGAGTTGAGGACCCTGAAGCTATTTTGGCTCTGCTGGAAGCGCTGCAAGATGAAAATGATCGTGCTCCTGATGGTGGCTTTCCCTTACGGCGTAACGCAGCACGAGCCTTAGGAAAAGTGGGCAGTGATACCGCGATGGTAGAGCAAGTTGTATCCGACCTGATTGATTGCTTGGCTTGCGCAGACTACTACGTTCGCGAAGCTGCCGCTCAATCGTTGGAAAAATTAGGCGCACAAAAGAGTATTGAACCTTTGAGGGCGCTCCTGGCCGGTGGTCTAGAGACCGCCGTAGAGGTGCCGGGGAAGCCCCACCTAGTGCAGCCGTATAACGCCATTTTAGAAGCCTTGGGCGGGCTGGGAGCCCAGCAAAAGTCACCGCTACTCATGGAGACCATTGAGCCATTTTTGGCCCATGAGATGCCTCAAGTAAAAAATGCGGCAGCGCGAGCCATGTACCAGCTCACAGATAACGAGGAGTATTTGCAGGTGCTGATTGCCACGTTGGCCTGTGATGACTTGCAGTTGCGGCGGTCTGCATTGTTGGATTTAGGCGAGCTGGGATATTTGCCCGCAGCAGAGAAGATCTCTAATACCCTGGCCGAAAATAGCATTAAGCTCATTTCCCTCAAGGGTGTTCTAGAAAAAGAGATTCACGATGCTAAGACACTAACCTCAAAGAGCGCCTGTGAGGTCATGGCCTTGATGGACTCGCTCCTATAGCTCGCTGCTGTAGCTCTTGACTGTAGGGAGATTGCAAGGAAAGTAGACAGGCACTTATAAGCAATTAGGCATGTAAGCAATTAGGCAAATGACAGATTCCAACACGCTACTTCAAGAACAGCTCCAGGCCGTCGAGGCCGCTGATTCGGCACAAGCCATGCTGGACGCGGTAGAAGCGCTTTCGGATTTGGAAGATGAAGGAGCCATGGATACGTTAATTCGGGTGTTGGGTTACAACAATCCGGGTGCAGCCGTAGCCGCAGTCGATGGCTTGATCAAACTCGGGACACCGGCAGCCTCTGCCGTCCTCAATCAAATTGATGGCTACAACTATGGCGCCAGGGCTTGGGCACTGCGAGTGCTTGCGGGCATTGGCGATCCCCGTGGGCTCGATTTGATTTTAGAAACGGCAGCGACCGACTTTTCACTCAGCGTACGCCGTGCAGCGGCGCGTGGGCTCGGCACCATTCAATGGGAAAAGCTTGAAACAACAGAGCGAAAAAATGCACAGGAGCAAGCGAGAGATACGCTGCTAAAGGTGGTGGAAGAAGATCCTGAATGGGTGGTGCGCTACGCCTGTGTAGTCGGTTTGCAAGGAGTGGCAACAGCCGCGATCGCCAATGAATTCACAGGCATTTTGGCACCTATTGCTGAAGGGTTACAAGCTCGGACTGCCCAGGACGACACACCCGCCGTCCAAGCGCGTGCTCAGTGGGCACTCGATCAGCTTCCCGCAGCGTAAAGGCGCTCGCATAGCTTCCCTAAAGAGACGATTTCTCTCTTGAGACTCAGCAAGCCTGGTTTATTAGGGACAAACCTGCTTTAAGGGAATACATAGTCGTCCCTGAAAAACTATCTAAGGCCAAGCTGTGTAGCTGTTTCAAGCCTTAGCGCGCAGGTTAGAATTACCAGATAAGTCGCTATTGCCCCGAAAAGCTTGCAAAATGCAGTCATCCTCATCGACCTCAAATACCG